>NZ_BAAGSO010000094.1:439783-773024 GCF_054782395.1 Streptomyces daliensis
TCGTCAAGACGGCGCACGCTCCGCCGGCGCGCCCCGAGGGAAATGCTCACCTCCCGATGAAAGGAACGGCGCGGCTGCTGACGCGCTGACAAGGAATTCCCCTGCCGGGAGGCCGGAGCGGGAAGTTGGGAAAGGGTCATTGCGCGGCCCGGTTACCCGTACGTAACGTGCAGTTCCGCCAGGCACTCACCGGGCGCTCGCCAGCAACAATACGCGCCGCAATTCCGCGCGTCGGCACCTCGCATTCCTGTCGTGAGCCGCGTGCGGCGGGGCGGCGGAATGGGCGGGGCCAAGGAAAACCGGCCGACTTCCCGAGGAGGAAAAGCGCGTGCGACGGCGTCTCAGCACCCGAGCCAGGGGCACCGGCACCCCGCCCCGGCGCGTAGCCCTCGTCCTGGGGCACCCGCGGCCCACTACTCCCCCGGCCGCAGGTTCCCCGGCCCCGGGTCCCGTGGCCCGGCCCCCCATGGGCCACGGGACCCCGTCCCACAGGGCCCCGTCGCACGGGGAGCGGAACACATGAGGTGGCCGGGGTCCACGGGATCGCCAGGGTGGCCAGGGTCGCCGGGGTCCGTGCGACGCGTCGGTGGTGCGGGACACCGGGACGGTGCGAGGCGCCGGGCGCGCACGCTGCGCGCCGCGGTCATCTCCGTCGCCGCGACGGGCGGGCTGCTCGCGGCCCTGCTGCTGCCGGGCTCGGGGTCGGCCGCGCCGGACCAGGGCGATCAGGAGGCCCGCGTCGGCGCCGACTACCTGTGCCGCCTGCCCGGCGGCGGGCGGCAGCCGGTGACGGCCGAGCTCACCGGCACCTTCCCCCGCACCGGCACGGTCGGCGTCCCCATCCGCCCCGGACCGCTGCGGGCCGAGGTGACGCTGCCCCCGGAGGCGGCAGACGCGCTGTTCCCCTCCGGCACCCGCTCCGTCAGCGGTACGGCGACGCTGACGGCCGAGGTCTCCCAGAACGGCGAGACGGCGAAGGCCCGTTGGACGGGACTCGACGCGCCCGCCACCCGTGTGACCGGGGGCGCGGGCGTCGTCCTCGGTCACACGGGGAACGTGCCGCCGGTGACCGTGGCCCACCCCGGCGACGTCACCTTCACGGCGGGCGACCTCGCGCTCCGGTTGCTGCCCGTGCGCGAGGCGACGGCTGAGGGGGGCGCCAGCACACCCCTCCCCGCGCAGGAGGAGCTGGACGTGTCCTGCTCCCCGCGCGACGGTGACGGGGCCACGCTCGCGACAGTGAGCGCCACGGGCCGTGCGGGCGACGGCCCGGCCCCGCCCGCGTCCGGCGACACCACGGGCGCCGACGGCGGGGGCGCCTCCTCACCGGGCGCTACGGACAGCGGCCGGGGCGGCGCCGAGGACGGCGGGAACAAGGGGAGCGACGGCATCATGGTCGGCCCCGGCGAGAGCACCCGCGCGGCCCCCACCGTGCGTTGTCCCGCGAAGCCCACCGAGGCCGAGCTGGACCCGGACCGGCTGCCGAAGCCCCCGGCCGGGGCCACCGAGCAGGCGGGGCTGGCCACTCCGGGCTGTGTCGTCGCCGTCGGCTACGCGAGCGTGCGCAAGCTGGACGGGTCCATGATGATCAACGACCCGGAGAAGAAGCCGGGTCCGATGCAGCTCCGGATCATCGAGCGGATGGTCACCGCGCCCGGCGGCTACGTCGAGCAGGACTCCGTGGGCGAACTCCACCTGCCCGACGCCGAGTCCACCTTCCTCACCTTCGGTTTCCAGCCGACGACGGCGAAGGTCGAGTTCCAGACCGAGCCGGTCACGGTCACGACGGTCTCCCAGGACGGCCGCAACACGACGACCATCGGCTACTACCAGCGGCTGCGCCTGTACGACGTCACCCTCAACGGCACACCCCTGGACGTCGGGCCGCGCTGCCGCAGCGGGCGCGCCGACACCGTGCTGGAGGGCGAGTACGACATCCTCGGCGGCGGTCTGCTGGAGGGCGAGATCACCATCCCGCCCTTCTCAGGTTGCGGCAGCGGCGGCGAGGACCTGGACCCCCTGCTCAACGCGAGCATCGCGGGCACCAAGAACCGGATCCGCATCCAGCAGGGAGCCGTCTGCTACACCTCGCCCGACTGCGCGGCGACGGTACCCGACCTGCCCAAGCTCTGAGAGCCGTCCATCACCCACCGGGAGGTGTCATGGGAATCGAAGTCGCCGTCGAGGGCCTGACCAAGTCCTTCGGCAGGCAGAACATCTGGCAGGACGTGACGCTCACCCTGCCGCCCGGCGAGGTCAGCGTGATGCTGGGGCCCTCGGGCACGGGGAAGACCGTCTTCCTGAAGTCCCTCATCGGCCTGCTGCGGCCGGAGCGCGGCCGGGTCCTCATCGACGGCGTCGACATGGCGGGCAGTTCCGAGCGCGAGGTGTACGAGACGCGGAAGCTGTTCGGGCTGATGTTCCAGGACGGCGCGCTGTTCGGCTCGATGAACCTCTACGACAACATCGCCTTCCCACTGCGCGAGCACACCCGCAAGAAGGAGTCGGAGATCCGCCGCATCGTGCTGGAGCGGATCGAGATGGTGGGGCTCCTCGGCTCCGAGGAGAAGCTGCCGGGGGAGATATCCGGCGGCATGCGCAAGCGGGCCGGGCTCGCCCGCGCGCTCGTCCTCGACCCGCAGATCATCCTGTGCGACGAGCCGGACTCGGGCCTCGACCCGGTGCGCACCTCGTTCATCTCGCAGTTGCTGATCGACCTGAACGCGCAGATCGACGCGACGATGCTCATCGTCACCCACAACCTCGACATCGCCCGCACCGTGCCCGACAACATGGGGATGCTCTTCCGGCGCGAGCTGGTCACCTTCGGGCCCCGTGAGGTGCTGCTCACCAGCGACGAGCCCGCCGTCGAGCAGTTCCTCAGCGGTCGCAGGGAGGGCCCCATCGGCATGGCGGAGGAGAAGGACCAGGCCACCGCCGACCGGGAACGGCTCTCCGGCGCGCTCGACCGCGACGACGGACCGCGCACCGTGGAACCCCAGTTGGAGCCGAGTCCCGGCATGCCGGTGCGCCGCGCTGTCTCGCGCCGCGAGGAACGTGTCCTGGGCATGCTCGACACGCTGCCCGCCGCGGCGCGGCGGGCCATCGAGGCAACCCTCGGCACCCGTGGCTCCCGGAGCACCCGAGGGGGACGCGGCGGACGGACGACCCTCGCGGGCAGCGGCCCCTTCGAAGCGCGCACGGAGGTGCGGCCGTGAGCGCGCCCACGGGTGCGCCAGGGCGGCGCGCGCCGCTGCCGGGGCTCGGCGCGCTGCGCGAGACGGGGAGGCTGTTCGCGCTCGCCGTCACCGTCGTCAGGATGACGTTCCGGCGGCCCTTCCAAGTGCGCGAGTTCGTCGAGCAGTTCTGGTTCATCGCCAGTGTCACGATCCTGCCCGCGATGCTGGTGACGATCCCGTTCGGTGCCGTCATCGCGCTCCAAGTGGGCTCGCTCATCGAGCAGTTCGGCGCGCAGTCCTTCACCGGGGGCGCCAGTGTGCTGGTCATCATCCAGCAGGCGAGCCCGCTGATCGTGTCGCTGCTGATCTCCGGGATCGCCGGTTCCGCCATCTGCGCCGACCTCGGCTCGCGCACGATCCGCGAGGAGCTGGACGCCATGGAGGTCATGGGTGTCTCCCCCGTCCAGCGCCTCGTGGTGCCCCGGGTGCTGGCGGTGATGCTGGTGGGGGTGCTGCTCAACGGTCTTGTCTCGGTCATCGGCACCATGGGCGGCTACTTCTTCAACGTCGTGATGCAGAACGGCACCCCGGGCGCCTACCTCTCCAGCTTCTCCGCGCTCGCGCAGCTGCCGGACCTGTGGATCGGGGAGTTCAAGGCACTCGTGTTCGGGTTCATCGCGGGGGTCGTCGCCGCCTATCGCGGCCTCAACCCGAAGGGCGGCCCGAAAGGGGTGGGCGACGCGGTCAACCAGTCCGTCGTCTTCACCTTCCTCCTCCTCTTCTTCGTCAACATGGTCTTCACCGCGATCTATCTCCAGACCGTGCCGCCGAAGGGGCTGTGACCCATGACCCTTCTCGGCCCGAGCGGCACCGAAGCACAGCGTCCCGGCGGACGGGCACACCGTCGCACCCGCGACACCGGAGACGGCGCGGACGGCGGCCACCGGCCGGGAGGGCGGGGCCCGCGCGGTTCCGCCGTCGCCCGCGCAGCGCGCCGCCCCCTGGCCTGGCTGGACCGCCCCGGCGACGAACTCCTCTTCTATCTGCGCGCCCTGCTGTGGGTGCCGCGCGCGCTGCGCCGCTACCCCAAGGAGGTGCAGCGGCTGCTGGCCGAGGTGTCCTTCGGCAGCGGCGGTCTGAGCGTCATCGGCGGCACCGTCGGCGTGATGATCGGCATCACCGTCTTCACCGGCACCGTCGTCGGACTCCAGGGCTACGCGGCGCTCAACCAGATCGGCACCGACGCCTTCACCGGGTTCATCTCCGCGTATTTCAACACCCGCGAGATCGCCCCGCTCGTCGCCGGACTCTCCCTGTCCACCACCGTCGGCGCCGGGTTCACCGCGCAACTGGGCGCGATGCGCGTCAACGAGGAGGTGGACGCGCTGGAGAGCATGGGTGTGCGCAGCATGCCGTACCTCGTGAGCACCCGGGTCATCGCGGGGGTGGCGGCCATCGTCCCGCTGTACGGGATCGGACTGCTGGGCTCGTACGTGGCCTCGCGCGCGGTCACCGTCCTCTTCAACGACCAGTCCACCGGCACCTACGACCACTATTTCCAGCTCTTCCTCTCCCCCACGGACGTGGTGCTGTCCTTCCTGAAGGTGCTGCTCTTCAGCGTGCTGGTGATCCTCGCGCACTGCTACTACGGCTACCGCGCCTCGGGCGGTCCCGCGGGGGTCGGTGTGGCCGTCGGCCGCTCCGTGCGCACCGCGATCGTGCTGATCTCCGTCACGGACTTCTTCCTCAGCATGGCGCTGTGGGGCGCCACCACGACCGTGAAGGTGGCCGGATGAGAGCCCTCGGACATCACGTGAGACCGCCCAGGTACCGCCGCACCGACCGCTCCCGCACGCGCACGCGCCGCCTCGCCGGGGTCGCCTACCTGCTGGTGCCCGCGCTGCTGGTGTGGCTCTCCCTCGCCGTCTACGACAAGGACTTCACCGAGACGGCCACCGTGACGGTCGAGACGGACGACGTCGGCAACGAAATGCATCCGCACGCCGATGTGAAGCTGCGGGGTGTCGTCGTCGGGGAGGTGCGCTCCATCGACACCGACGGCGACGGTGCCCGCCTCACCCTCGCCATGCAGCCGGACAAGATGGCACGGATACCGGCGAACGTCGAAGCGCGGATGCTGCCCACCACGCTCTTCGGGATGCGCTACGTGGCACTCGTACCGCCGGAGCAACCCTCGGCACACACCCTCGCCTCCGGCGGTGTCGTCCCGCAGGACCGCAGCCGCAACGCCGTCGAGCTGGAGCAGGCATTCGACCACCTCCAGCCGCTGCTGACCGCCGTACAGCCCGAGAAGCTGTCCGCGACACTCACCGCGGTGGCGACGGCACTCGACGGGCGCGGCGAGAAGCTCGGGGACACCATGGTCACGCTCGACGCGTATCTGAAAAAGCTCAACCCCGAACTGCCCACGCTGAACCGGGACATCAAGGAGCTGGCGAAGGCGAGCCAGCTGTACGCGGACGCGGCGCCCGAGCTGACGGACGCGCTGCGCGACGCCACCGTCACCAGTGCCACCCTCGCCGAGCAGCGCGCCACCCTCGGCTCCCTCTACGCGTCCGTCACCAGCGCCTCGCGCGATACGACCACCTTCCTGCGGCAGGAGCGGGCCAACCTCATCCGGCTCACAGCGGCGAGCCGCTCCACGCTCGAGACCCTCGCCGAACACTCCGCTTCCTTCCCCTGCACCCTGCGCACCCTGGAGCGCTTCGTGCCCGCGATGGACCGCGCGCTCGGCAAGGGCACCGACGAGCCGGGGCTGCACGTGGACGTGCGGAACGTGCCGTCGCGCGGCGCCTACGAACCGGGCCGGGACACCCCCGTCTACGGGAGCGGGGACGGGGGCTCGGGCTCCGGCTGCTATCCGGTGCCGTACGCGGGGCGCGGTGGCACGGGTGGTGGCGGAGGCGGCGGGGGCAGTGGGGGTGGCGGGTCAGCGCGTACGGCCTCGGCGGGTGTGCTCTCCACCGTCCAGGGCGGGCTGGGGGTGCCCAACTCGCCGCAGGAGAACGCCCTGGTGAACGAGGTGCTGGCCGCGGCCGGTGGCGAGGGTGACACCGGGTCCACCGGGGACACCGGGGACACCGGGGACACCAGGACCGAGCGGGTGGGGGCCGGGGCGCTGCCCGACTGGTCCAGCCTGCTGGCCGGGCCCGTGCTGCGCGGCACGGAGGTGAGGCTCAAGTGAACCGCGGCAGCCTCACCGGGCCCCTGGTCAAGTCGGCCCTGTTCATCCTGGTCACGGTACTGGCCACCGCCGTGCTGGCCGTCAGCATCGCCAACGAGGGTGTGGGCGAGACCGAGCGCTACGGCGCCCGCTTCACCGACACCACCGGGCTCATCGAGGGCGACAGTGTGCGCGTCGCGGGGGTGAAGGTGGGCGAGGTCGAGTCCATCGAGGTGGTGGACAAGCGCTTCGCGCGGGTGGAGTTCTCCCTGCGCAAGGGCCGCACCCTGCCCGCGTCCACGACGGCCACCGTCAAGTACCTCAACATGGTGGGCCAGCGCTATATCTCGCTCCAGCGCGGGGTCGGCCCCGTGGGCGAGGTGCTGCGCCCCGGCGACACCATCCCGCTGCGGAACACCACCCCGGCGCTGGACCTCACCCAGCTCTTCAACGGGTTCCAGCCGCTGTTCCAGGGGCTGTCGCCGCACGAGACCAACAAGCTCGCCGGGGAGATCATTCAGGTGCTCCAGGGCGAGGGCGGCACCGTCGAGAGCCTGGTCGCCTCGATCGGCTCGCTGACCACCACGCTCGCCAAGAAGGACAAGGCCATCGGCGCGATCATCGACAACCTCAACACCGTGCTCGACACGGTCAACACCCGTGAGAAGAAGTTCACCACCCTCATCGGCACCCTGCGGAAGCTCGTCAGCGGCTTCTCCCGCGACCGCGAGGCCCTCGGCGAGTCGGTCGGCGCCATGTCCGAGCTGACGACGACCACGGCGGACCTCTTCCACGACGGGCGCCGCCCGCTCAAGGAAAGCGTCGAAGGGCTCGGACAGGTCTCCGGCACCCTGGCCGCGAGCACCCCCGAGGTGGAGCGCTTCCTGGAGAAGACACCCGCGAAGATGGACGCGCTCACCCGGATGAGTTCCTACGGCTCGTGGCTGAACCTCTACCTCTGTGAGGCACGTGTCTCCGGGGTGTCCACCTCCGACGGCAGCGGCCCGCCCACGGGACTGCCCGTCACGGAAGGGCGGTGCGAACGGTGAGGGGGCTCCGGAGGAAGCCGCGGGAGAAGACCTTGAGCAGAGGGAAGTCGCGGCTGCGGCGGCCCTGGTTCAAGCCCGTGCGGGAGCGCAACCCGCTCGCCGTCACGCTGGCCGGGCTGCTCCTGATGTCCCTCGCCGGGCTCGGCGCCTACCGCGCCGACTCGCTGCCCCTCGTGGGCGCGGGCACCACCTACACGGCCGAGTTCACCGAGTCGGCGGGGCTGAACGAGGGCGACGAGGTGCGTGTCGCCGGGGTCAAGGTCGGCGAGGTGGGCTCGGTGGCCCTCGACGGTGCCAGGGTGCGGGTGGCCTTCACGGTGGAGGACGCGTGGGTCGGGGACCGCAGCACCGTGGGCATCGCGCTCAAGACGCTGCTGGGCGCCAAGTACCTCGCCGTCGACCCGCACGGCTCCGCCGCGCAGGACCCGGACCGCACCATCCCCGCCGGGCGCACCACCTCGCCGTTCGACGTCGTGGACGCCTTCGAAGGGCTCGGTGAGACGGCGGGCGAGCTGGACTCGGCCAAGCTCGCGGAGAGCTTCGAGGCCATCTCGGACACCTTCGAGAACACACCGGGCGATGTGCGCAAGGCGGCGAAGGGCCTCACCGACCTCTCCCGCACCGTCTCCAGCAGGGACGCCGAGCTGAGCGAGCTGCTCAAGGGCACCCACCGGATCGGCAGAACCCTCAACAGCCAGAGCGGCAACTTCGAGGCGCTGCTGGAGGACGGCAACCTGCTGCTCGCCGAGGTGCGCAAGCGGCGCGGCGCCATCCACCGGCTCCTGACCGGCACCCGTGATCTCGGCACCGAACTCAAGGGTGTCGTCGCCGACAACGAGGCCCAGTTGCGTCCGGCGCTGCGGGCCCTGAACCGGGTCACCGGCGTCCTCGCCAAGAACCGCGACCAGCTCGACAAGACCCTCGCCGCGGCAGGCCCTTACTACCGCCTCATGGGCAACGCCCTCGGCAACGGCCGCTGGATGGACGCCTACGTGTGCGGGCTCGTGCCCGACAACTACCTGCCCGAGGACACACCGCCCGACGAAGGGTGCATGCCGCCGAAGTCCGGTTCCGGAGGAGGACGCTGATGGCGAAGCGGACATCGACGACGGCCTCCGGGCAGCGTGAGCGTCCACCACACCCGCCACGGCCGCGGCGCGTGCGACGGCTGCGGCTGGCCGCGCTCGGCGTGACGCTCGCGCTGCTCGGGGTGACGGCGGCGGGCGCCGCAGGACTGCCCGTCGCAGCGGACGTCAGCGCGGGACTGGGTCTCGGCGGCGACGGCAAGCGGATCACCGCGTACTTCGACCGGGCCGTCAGCGTGCACGAGGGCTCCGACGTGCGGGTGCTGGGCGTCAGGACGGGGAGCGTGACGTCCGTACGGCCGCGCGGCAGACGGGTCGAGGTCACCCTGCACCTCGACGAGGGTGTGAAGGTCCCGGCGAACGCGCGGGCCGCCGTCGTCGCGCCGAGCGTCGTCTCGGGACGCTATGTGCAGCTCGCGCCCGCCTGGACCAGGGGCGCCCAGATCCAGGACGGCGCGGTCCTCCCCGCCGAGCGCAACGCCACCCCCCTGGAGGTGGACGAGCTGGTGGACAGCCTCACCGGTCTCAGCGAAGCGCTCGGGCCCGGGGGCGCCAACAAGGACGGTGCGCTCTCGGACCTGATCGGCACCGGAGCCCGCAACCTGGACGGGAACGGCAAGGCGCTCGGCGACACCGTCGAACAGCTCGGCTCAGCCTCCAAGGCCCTCGCGGGCAGCAAGGGCGATCTGACCGGGACGATCGAGGAGCTTCAGAAGTTCACCGCGCTGCTGAAGAAGAACGACGGCAAGGTCAGGAAGTCGGAGCGGCAGCTCTCCCAGGTCGCCACCTTCCTCGCCGACGACAAGGAGAACCTGGCCGCCGCGCTGAAGCAGTTGGGCGGGGCGCTCGGCAAGGTCAAGGACTTCATCAGGGACAACAGGGGCGAGCTGAAGACCGGCGTCGGGCGCCTGGCGAAGGTCACCGACGCGCTCGTCGAGCAGCGCGCCTCTCTGGCCGAGGCACTGGACACGGCGCCCCTGGCAGCGGACAACACGACCCGCGCCTACAACCCGCGCACCGGCACCATCGACGGGCGCGCCGACATCAACGAGCTGAGCATGCTGCCCCTGCCCGCCTCGGGGACCCCGCACAGCGCACGCGGCGGCAACGGCGGTGAGGCCGGTAAGACCGGTAAGGGGGCGGAGCGATGAGACGTGTCATCACGGCCGTGACCGGGCTGGCCTCGGCGCTCTGTGTGCTGACCGGTCTCACCATGGTCGCCGGGGGATCCCTCTCCCCCACCTTCGACGGCGTCGAGGACGTGCCGCTGCCCGGAGGGGCCCGACTGGGCGACCGGCCCTACGAGATCACCGCCGAGTTCCAAGACGTGCTCAGCCTCTTCCCGCAGTCAGCGGTCAAGGTCAACGACGTGGCCGTGGGCGAGGTGACCGGCATCGAGCTGGCCGACAACGGCTGGCAGGCCGAGGTCACGATGCGCGTCAACGGTGACGTCCGCCTCCCCGCGAACGTCTACGCCAACCTGGAACAGTCCAGTCTGCTCGGCGAGAAGTATGTGCAGCTCGTCGCGCCAGGCGGCACGGGGACGGCGGGTGACGCGGGCGGGCACGAGGGCATCGGCACCGGGGACACCGGGGACACCGGGGACACCGAAGAGAAGGCCGCCTCGGCCACCGTGTCCGAGGCGCCCCGGGGGCGGCTGCGCGACGGTTCCGTCATCCCCCGCTCCCGCACCAACCGCTACCCCGAGGTCGAGGAGGTCTTCGGCGCCCTGTCCATGCTGCTCAACGGCGGCGGGGTGGCCCAGCTCCGCGACATCACCCGCGAGCTGAACACCGCGCTCTCCGGCAACGAGACCGAGGTCCGCTCCATGCTGCGCCGCGTCAACAAGCTCACCACCAGTCTCGACGACAACAAGGAGAGCATCACCGACGCCATCGACGGCGTGGACAAGCTCTCCTCCCGTCTCGCCGCACGCGACAGGAAGATCGGCGCCGTGCTCGACGACCTCGAACCGGGTCTCGACGTACTCAAGGACCAGCGCGCCTCCCTCGTGACGATGCTGCGCTCACTGGACACGCTCTCCGAGGTCGCCGTCGGCACCGTCGAGCGGACCAAGGAGGACCTCGTCGCCGATCTGAAGGCGCTCGCGCCCACCCTGCGCAAGCTCGGCGAGGCGGGCAGCGCGCTGCCCAACTCCCTTGAGGTCATGGCCACTTACCCGTTCACCGACGAGGTGCTGAGCGGGGTCAAGGGCGACTACCTCAACGTCTACCTCCGCACCACCGCACGCCCTGGCACCGAGGTCGTCCCGCCGCTGAGCGACGGTGCCACCGGCAGCGGCAGCGGCGGCGACAGCGCGCTGCCGCTGCCCCCGGCCGACGGGGGGAACGGCTGATGCTCACCCTCGGCGTCCACGTCAAGAACCTCGTCTTCCTCGTCCTCGGCATCCTCGTCCTCGGCTATCTCGGGGTGACCTACGCCGACCTCGGGCGCTACGTCGGCGTCCGCGACTACTACCGCGTGCGCGTCGAACTGGACCGCACCGGGGGCCTGTTCACCAATGCCAACGTCACCTACCGGGGCGTGGACATCGGACGCGTCGGCCCGCTGGAGCTCACGTCGCACGGTGTCGAGGCCGAGCTGCACATCGACAACTCGGCGGCGCCCGTGCCCGCCGATCTGACGGCGCGGGTCGCCAGCCTCTCGGCCGTCGGAGAGCAGTACATCGACCTGCTGCCCCGGACCGACGAGGGGCCCTACCTCGAAGACGGCTCGGTCGTCCCCCGGCAGGCCACGACGACGCCCGAGCCGGTCACGGAGATGCTGACCAGCGTCGACGACCTGGCCTCCTCCGTACCGCTGGACTCCCTGCGCACGACCGTCGACGAGCTGGGGCTCGCCTTCAACGGGCAGGGCGAGAACCTCCAGAAGCTGCTGGACACCAGCAGCGAGTTCATCGAGGCGGCCGACGAGGCCGCACCCGAGACGACGGAGCTGCTGGTGGACGCGGAGACGGTGCTGCGCACGCAGAACGAGGAGGGCGAGGCGCTGCGGTCCTTCGCGAGCGGGACGAGGGAACTGGCGCGGCAGCTCGCCGACTCGGACGCCGACGTGGAGCACGTCATCTCCGAAGCGCCGGGCACAGCCGACCAGGTGCGCGGGGTGCTCAACGACCTGGATCCCGACGTCAGCGTGCTGCTGGCGAACCTGACCACCACGTCGGAGGTGCTGCGCACCCGGCAGCGCGGCATGGACGAGCTGCTGGTGCGGGTGCCGGAGGTCGCGGCGGCCGGAGCGAGCGTGGTCTCCGAGGGCAGGATGCGGCTCGGCCTCGCCGCCACCTTCTTCGAGCCGCTGCCCTGCACCTCGGGGTACGGCGGCACCACCTACCGCAACGGCCTGGACACCTCGCCCGCTCCGCCCGCCAACACAGGGGCGCGGTGTGCCTCGTCGCCGGGCAGCGGCAAGAACGTGCGCGGCTCGGCCAACGCGCCGGGCGGCGGCGCCCTGCCCGCGCCCGCCGTGCCGGGCTCGCGCCGGGCACGCGGCGGTGCCCCGGACGACGGGCGCGGGGCCGTGGGGTCACCGGGGCTGCCGGGCGGTGAACGGTCCGGCATGAGCGGGCTGCTGGGGCTGGGAGGCGGACGGTGAGAGGGAGAGGGAGTGCACGCGTGAGCCGGACGGAGAAGGCGCCCAGGGGCCGGGACCCGGAGCGGGGGCGGTCCGCCGTCCTCCTCGGCGGGGTGTCCGCCGTGGCGGCGCTGGCGCTGACGGGGTGGTCGGGCTGGTCGTACGCGCGCGCTGCGAGCGAGGAGGACCTGGCCTACGGGAAGGCCCGCGACACCGTGCTGGAGCAGGGCAGCGCGCACGTCGCCCGGCTCAACAGCATCGACGGCACCCAGGTGCGCGAGGGCCTGCGCGAGTGGCGCGCCGCTGCCACGGGCCCGCTCCTGGACGAGCTGAGACGCACCGGCGAGCGGAGCGGCAAGGTGCTCCAGCAGGACGGCACCTCCACCCGCGCCACGGTCACCGAGGCGGCGGTCACCGCGCTGGACACCCGCGCGGGGACGGCGACGCTGATCGCCGCGCTGCGGGTCGAGGCCACCCCGCGAGGGGGCGAAGCGACGACCGACCGCAAGCGCTTCGAGGCCGGTCTCGCCCGCACGGCGGACGGCTGGAAGATCGACGCGCTCACCGCGCTTCCCGTGGGTGCGCCGTGACGCGGCTCGGGGCCCGCGAGCGGGCGGTGGAGGAGGAGATCGCGGCGCCCGGTTCCGTGGACGACACGGCGGACGGCCGTTCCGCGCGCGGGCCCGGCCGGTGGGCGCGAGGACGGGGGAGGACCGTCGTCGTCGCGCTGTGTGCCGTCGCGCTGCTGACGAGCGGCGTACTGCTCTTCAGCACCGCGCAGTTGGCGGGCGACCCGGCCGTCGAGAACCGGGCGCTCACCGACACCGACGCCACTGACCGGGTCGGCGAAGAGGTCGCCACGGCGCTCACCCGCGCCTTCTCCTACACGCCCAAGGACACCCGCGCGACGGCCGACGCGGCACGCGAGGTGTTCGACGGCAGGGCCGAGCAGCAGTACGAGGCGCTGTTCGCCAAGGTCGAGCGAAAGGTGGCCGAGCAGAAGCTGACGCTCACCACCACCGTCGTACGCACCGGAGTCGTCCGGCTCACGGAGCGCGAAGCGCGTCTCCTCGTCTTCCTCGACCAGGTCACCGAGCGCGAGGGCGACAAGCCGGGCAAGGCCGCGGCGCAGCTCGCGGTCACCGCCGAACCGCGCGGTGAGCACTGGAGGATCACCGACCTGAAGTCCCGCTGACCACCGGGGTCCCGTCGAGGCCCGACAAGTTCCGTGAGGTGAAGGAGAGACATCGCGATGGCACAGCTCCCGCGCGCGGCGTTCCGCGCGCTCCCCCGCACCGCCTCGCGGGCCGCGGCGCCGCTCAGGAGGAACCCGCTGCTGACGGCGGCGTCCGCGCTGGCCGCGAGCGCCGCCGCGCTCGCCCTGTGGTCCGGCACGTCCTGGTACGCGGCAGCGCACGACGGCGCGGCGCACTTCGCGCACGAGCGCGACCTCGTGCGCGCCGCCGGCGAGCAGGGGGCGCAGAACCTCAACACGCTGGACCACCGCGACCTGCGGCGCGGGCTCGACGCCTGGGAGGAGTCCACGACGGGCTCGCTGCGCGAGCAGTTGCGCGAGGGCAGGTCCGCGTTCGAGAAGCAGGTGCGCGAGGCGAAGACCGTGACCACGGCGACGGTGCTGTCCGGCGCGGTCACCGAACTGGACGAACGCGCGGGCAAGGCGGGCGTGATGGTCGCCCTCCGCGTCACGGTGAACGCGCCCAAGGCGGAGCCCGTCGACAAGGAGAACCGCCTGCTGGCCGAGCTGACGCGCACGGCGCACGGCTGGAAGCTCAGCGGCCTGGGCCAGGCGCCCTTCGGCGACAGCGCGGCGCAGGACGACGGGAGCGGGGACGGCGAGAGCGGGGACGGCGAGAGCGGGGACGGCGACGGGGACGGCGACGGCAGCCCCGCCGACGGCGAGTGACGAGCGAGAGGAACGGTCCGCATGTCCACCACGCGCCATCTCATCAACCGCAGAAGGCGGCTGGAGAGCCTTACGAGCGCCGCATCGCCCGTACGGGAGCAGCCGCCCCGCGACACCGACGTCGCACGACGGCCGAAACCCGACCCGAGGCCGCGGCCCAGAGCCGCCCCACAGGTCCCGCAGCGGCCCGATCCCGCCCGCGAGGCGCGGGACGCCACGGGGAGACGGCGCCGGAGAGTCCCACTGCCCGCCGTGCTGGGCGTGGTCACGGTGCTGCTGGGCGGCTTCGGCGTGTGGGCGGGCGACGAGGCGCGTGCACTGCGCGAGGACGCCTCCGTACGCAACACCGCACTCACCGACACCGCGCGCACCAGCAAGCTCAAGGGCGAGATCAGCAGGTCCGTCGGCGCGCTCTTCTCCTACGACCACGCCGACGCCGCCCGTACGGAGAAGGCGGCGCAGAAGCTGCTGACGGGCAAGGCGGTCGAGCAGCACCGGAAGATGCTCGCCGGGGTCAGGGAGAAGGGGCCAGGGCAGAAGTCCGTGCTGACGACGACGGTCACCGGCAGCGGCGTCGAACTGCTCGACGGCGACCGGGCCCGCGTCCTCGTCTACGCCGACCAGCGGCACACCCGCACGTCGGGCAAGGGCGGCAAGGACGAAGCCGCCGGACCGACGTACGCACCGGCCATGTTCGCCGTCGACACGGTGTTCAGGGACGGCGTCTGGAAGATCACCCGTATCGACACGTTCGGCCGAGGAAGGTCATGAGGGGCATGAGCGCGATGAGAGTCATGAAGGGCACGCGGGACATCAAGGCAGTGAGGGTGCTGGCGCTGGTCACCCTGGCGGGCACGGGCCTCGCCCTGGCCGGCTGCGGTTCGGGCGAGAAGGACGGCCCCGAGGTCGCCTGGGCCGGGCGGGTCTGTTCGCACGTCGGCGACGGTGCGCAGAACCTCAAGCTCCCGGCGAGCCAGGGCAAGAAGCCCGAAGAGGTGAAGGAGGGGGCGCTCCAGTTCCTCGACGCGCTGTCCGGCGAGCTGTCCCGGTTGGGCAAGGGCATCAAGAAGGAGGGCAAGCCGCCGGTCAGCGGGGGCGAGGCCACCTACCTCCGCGTCCTGAAGACCCTCGGCAACACGCGCGGCGCGGTCGCGGACGCGTCGGAGACGCTGCGCCGGGCGAAGGTGGAGGACACCGCTTCCCTCCAGAAGGCGCTCGCCAAGGCCGGGAAGGCGATGGCGGACTTCAACGCCTACGAGGGGCCCGCCAAGGACTTCAAGTCGAACCCGGAGCTGAGCCCCGCCTTCGAGAAGGCCGACTCCTGCAAGAAGATCGAGGGCGTCGGCGCGGACGCGGCGGCGGCCCGGGACCACTGAGCCGCCGCGCATCGAGACACACGATGGCCCCCACCGCCGCTCGGGCGGTGGGGGCCATCGTGCGGAGTGCTGCGCGCTGTTCCTCGGGGGCGGCGTACGGACGGCGTCCGTACGGTGCTGCCAGGGGTGCGGCTACTTGGCGGCGGCCTCGGGGGCCAGGGCCAGGCTGATGGTGTTGCCCGGGCCCGCGGTGAAGAGGCTCACGATGCCGTTCAGGACACCGCAGTCCTTCAGCTCGGGCAGCTCGTACTCGCCCTTGAGCGTGCCGCCCTTGAACGGGTCGAACCGGCCCTCGGACGCGAGGTTCACTTCGGTCGGCGAGCTGGTCTTGCACTCCTCGCCGCCACCGATCGGGAACCCGAACACGGCCACCTCGGGAAGCGCGACGTACATCTTCGAGCTGGACTTGAGGTTGCCGTCGTTCGACAGCGTGCCGGTGGTGCGGCCCTCCTGCGCGAACTCGACCTTCGCGGTGGTCGGGAGGAACCCGAGCACCTTGAACTTGCCCGAGGTCGGGTTCAGGTTCAGGTCCGCCTCGAACTTGCCGGAGGCGAGGTCGAACTCCGTGTCGATGTCGCCGTTGAGCGCGACATCACCATTCGCGGCCTTGATCGTGGACTTGCCGCTCAGGCCGAAGCCCAGCTCGATGGGGCCGCCGGTGGAGCCGGAGCTGCCGGTGGAACCCGTCGTCCCTGTGGTTCCGGAGGTTCCCGTCGTGCCGGAGGTACCGGTGGTGCCAGTGGTCCCGGAGTCACCGCCGGTGGTGCCGGTCGTGCCGGAGTCACCGCCCGTGGTTCCGGAATCCCCGCCGGACGTGCCGGAATCGCCGCCGGTGTCACCACCCGTGTCTCCGCCGGTGTCACCACCCGTCGTACCGGTGGTGCCGGTGGTGCCGGTCGTGCCGGTGGTACCGCCCGTGTCACCGCCGGTGTCGCCGCCCGTGTCACCACCGGTGGTTCCGGTCGTGCCGGTCGTGCCCGTGGTGCCGGACGTTCCGGTCGTGCCCGTGGTACCCGTCGTGCCGCCGCCGTCGGTGATCTCCACCTCGGCCAGCTTGTTGTCCTGTCCCGCGTCCTGCGTGCAGGCGGACTCGAAGGTGCCGAGCCCCGTCTCGTTGCCCGCGGCGTCGCGCGGGGTGAGGGTCAGCAGGATGTCGCCGACGGTGATGGTGGCGGTGCCCGCCTTGGTGAAGGTCAGCGAGGGTGTCTTGCCGTTGGCCTTGATGTCGAAGCCGCCCTCGGCCGGGATCTCGGTCTTCTCCAGGGTGTTGGGCACGGTGACCGGGAGCGTCGCCTCCGGCGCCGCCACGGTGGCCTTCGCCGCCGCACTGCCCTCGAGAGTCTTGGCTCCGACCAGGTTCAGGCCCTGCGTGGTCGTGGCGTTGACCGTCGACACGGTGTTGATGTCGAAGGCCGGAACCGGCTGGCCCACGGGGACGGTCGTCGGGATGTCCGCGCTGATCTGCACCTTCAACGGCTGGCTGCCGATGAGGGGGAAGGGACAGGTGTAGTTGAGGTCCAGCGTGACGGGGTCGGCCGAGGCCGAGCCCATCGTGCCGAGGCCGATCATGCCGCCTGCCGCGACGGCCGTCGCGACCAGTGCGGCCCGCACCTTCCCCGATATTGCTCTGGCTTTCATTGATGCACCTCTCGTGTTGCCGAAAAACTGACACGAGCTACGCGCTCGGTGGAATGCATCACCCCCGCCGTGCGAAGTGCTTACGCTCCCGAAACGCTTGGACTACGCTTCTCCCGTACGAACCAGGCAGGTTCCAAAGAGAAGATGAAAGCGTTTCGGTGCCGTAAACTACTGGCCGGTACCCTCACGGTCAAGGGAAGTAATTCCCATGCCAGTCGAGTCCTTCCAAGCCCGTATTCCGCACCGATTTTTTGTGACGCCCCGCGCATCGTGAGCGGCGTTTTCATCACCGGACGCGCAGCTCAGAGGGGAACCCCGGATCCCGCGACCACACTGCTGAAACGATGAAGATCGCGCGGGAAACACTCACCTTGTGATGAGAAAAAGCGGCCCCTTCTCCACTCCCCCGCAGAACCCCGGGATATCCGCAGTTCACACCTTGACCCCCGTATTACGCATGAGTAGTTTGCGGCTCCCAAGCGCGACGTGCATCACATTGGCATTGTGGTCGTCGCCTCGATTTCACCAGTGACGAGTTTCTCCAGTGACGAGAGGGAACGCATGCGGGCCAGAAGGAAATCAGGGAAGGTCATGGCCGCTGTGGCCGTCACCAGTTTCGCCGCGGGGGGTGCGCTGATCGTCGCGGGACCCGACACCGCCTCGGCCGAGCCGGTCTCCCTGAAGCTCGACTACACCTGTCCGATGCCCCTGATCGGTGAGCAGAAGTTCACCATGGAGATCAGCGCGGACATCCCGTCGTCGGTGGCGGTCGGCGAGCCGACGGAGGAGTTCGACATCACCACCGTGACCACGGTGCCGCCCACCGCCACCCAGGGCCTCAACCTGGTCGGCGCCAAGACCCTGGAGGGCAAGGCCGAGGCCAAGGCCCATGTGCAGGCGCCGGGTGTGGATCTGCCCGTCACCGTGCCGAACACCGTGGAGAAGGCCGACGTTCCTGCCGAGGGCTCCTTCACGGTGAACGCGAAGGGCAAGGCACCGTCGCTGACGTTCGACAAGGACGGCACGGCCACCATCACCGTCGGCGACATCCTGCTGACCCTGACGCCGAAGGACAAGGACGGCAAGGAGACGAGCCTGGGCACCTTCGACTCCGCCTGCAAGCAGAACGAGGGGCAGGACAACGTCCTGGCGAAGGTGACCATCGGCAAGGGCGGCGGTGACGACGGCGGCGCCACGAGCGCGGGCACCACCGGGGGCGACACCGGAGGCGACACGGGGACCACCGGCACGACGGGCACCACCGGCACGACGGGTGCCGACACCGGCGGAGACACGGGTGGTGACACCGGCGGAGACACCGGCTCCTCGGGCGGGGACACGGGTGGCGACACCGCGGGTGACACCGGAGGCACCACCGGCTCGGCGGGTGGGGACACCGGCAGCGCCGGAAGCACGGGAAGCACCGCCGGTGACACCGGCGGGTCCTCCACCGGCTCCACCGGCTCCACCGGCTCCACCGGCTCCGCGGGCGGCAGCTCGTCGGACAGCGGCGACGGACTCGCCCTGACCGGTGCGACGGGCACCGGCTGGATGCTGGTGATCGCGGGACTGGCCATCGGTACGGGCCTCTTCCTGTTCCGCCTGCTCCCGCGCATCCCCGCACGCGGCGCGAGCACGGGAGCCAACTGACGCTCCCGGCACGTGCCGTTGGGGCCCGCGCGGCGAAACCCGGCCGCCGCACGGGCCCCGTTCCACTCTCCCGCCGTCGACGGGACACCGAGTGAGCCATCAACGGGCCGTCGACGGACCACGCCGGGACCACGCGCGACCGACCAGGACGGGGTGGGGCGGATGGAGTCCGGTGCGTCGAAGGGCCACGGCGGCCCGCCGTCACCCGCCGTCGCACTGTCCCGCTCCTCGTGGGTACTGGTGGCCTCGGCTGCGGTGGTGCTGGCGTGCGCAGCGGCACTGCATCTGCTCATGGCCTTCCTGCATCTGGCGCCGCCGAACACCGCGTCCAGGCAGTACGGGCAGGAGATCGCCGCGTACGTGGAGCCGGAGTTCGAGCAGAACTGGAAGCTCTTCGCACCCGACCCGCTCCAGGCCAACATCCACGTCCACGCACGGCTCGAACTGCTCACCCCCGACGGCGGCACACGGCGCACCGGCTGGACCGATCTGACGGCCGGGGACCGCGAGGCCATCAGGGGCAACCCGGCGCCGAGCCATACGCGGCAGAACGAACTGCGCCGCGCCTGGGACTTCTTCCACGGTTCCCACGACGCCCGCAACCGCTCGACGGGCACGCGCGGCGCGCTCTCCGAGATGTATCTCAAGCGGATCGTGCTGGCACGGCTCGACGACCACCATCCCCTCGGCACCGTCCACCGTGTGCAGATCAAGGCCGTGACCACACCCGTCGCACCACCGTCGTGGAGCGCCGGGACCCGTGGAGCGGTCGAGCGGGACCGGAGGGTGCTGCCCTGGTGGCCCGCGGCACCCGGCGATGTGACGGCGGACGGTTCCACGGAGGCGAGGCACTGATGCCCACGAGCACCCACCGCCCCTCTGCCGCCCTGGCGCGCGCGGCGGGCACGGCGTTCGGCCCGTATCAGACGGCCGTCGTCCGCATCGGCTTCGCGTTCACCTGGCTGGCGTTCCTGCTGCGCGAGTGGCCGCACCGGCAGGAGCTGTACGGCCCCGACGGGCCGTGGAGCTGGGGTCTCGCGCGTCGGCTCATCGACGACAACCACGCCTTCACGGCCCTGATGTGGTCAGACGGTCAGCCGTGGTTCGAGGCCGTGTACGCGCTGGCCGTCGCCGCCTCCGCGCTGCTGCTCGTGGGGTGGCACACGCGGGCCATGTCGGTGCTGTTCATGCTCGGGGTGCTGTCGCTCCAGAACCGCAGTGTCTTCATGGGCGACGGCGGGGACAACATCGTCCATCTGATCGCGATGTATCTGGTGCTCACCCGCTGCGGCCGGGTCTGGTCCCTGGACGCGCGTCGCGCACACCGCGCACGTCTCGCACGCCGTGGGGCGGGCCGCGTCGCGGGTCCCGTGCTGTGGGCGGTGTGCGGCCTCGGCCTGGCCGGGGGCACGCTGACCGGCGAACTCGGGCCCGTGTGGCTGGCGTTCCTGTGGGGACTGTGGCTCACCCACGCGGTGTGGTGGGCGGTGGCCGGTCGCGCGCACGGTTCGCCCGCGCACGCCGTACTCGACGCGCTGGCCAACCTCACACACAACGCGGCGCTGCTCGTGATCATGGGTCAGGTCTGCCTCGTCTACGCCACCGCGGGCTGGTACAAGATCCAGGGCGGGCGCTGGCAGGACGGGACCGCGCTGCACTACCCGCTGCACCTGGACTACTTCTCCCCCTGGCCCGCGCTCTCCGGGCTTCTCGGCGGCAGCGGCATGATGGTGCTCCTGCTGACGTACGGGACGGTCGCGGTCCAGGTCGCCTTCCCCTTCACCCTCTTCAACCGGCGCGTCAAGAACGTGCTGCTCGCCGCGATGATGGCCGAGCACGCCGCCATCGCCGTCGTCCTCGGGCTGCCGTTCTTCTCGCTCGCGATGATCGCGGCGGACGCGGTGTTCCTGCCCTCATCGCTGCTGCGCCGGTTCGACGGGCGTGCGGCGCGGCGGGCCCGTCGGCGCGACGAGGCAGCGGCACCCGATCCCTCACCCGGTCCCGTGCTCGCGGACACACCCGCGGACACCACCCCGCAGGCCCCGGACACCCCGTCACGCGCTGCCACCCCAGCTCCCCCTTCCCAGTCCCTCACCGGAGGTTGACCCGTGCGGTACCGGCACTCTCCTACCTCGCCCGCTCGCGCCCACCCCCTCGCGGGCGGCAGCGCCAGCGGCACCGGCAGCCGCGGTGGCGTCACGCTCCCGCTGCTGGTGCTCCTCAGCGCGCTGGCGGTCCTCGCGGCGCTCCTCGTGTGGACGCCCACCGCCTCCGCCTCGCACACCCAGGACCCGGCACAGTCGCAGGCGGCCGCCGGGTCCGCCGACGACGATGCCTTCTACACCCCGCCAGAACCCCTCCCCCAGGGCGAGCCCGGCGACGTCATCAGGTCGCGTCCGGCGAAGGCAGGGCCGCCGGGCGCGGTCGCGCTGGCGGACGCGTGGCAGGTGATGTACCTGTCCACCGACGCGCAGGGCGCGCCCACCGCCGTCACCGGCACCGTCCTGGTCCCCAAGGCCGCGGATCCGGCGCAGGCCCCCGTCGTCGGCTTCGCGCCCGGCACCCACGGCCCCGCTTTCCGCTGCGCACCATCGCGCATGATCGACGGGGGTGCCTTCTACGAGCAGCCGGCGCTCAACGACCTGCTCAGGAGCGGCTACGCGGTCGCGGTCACCGACTACGAGGGCTACCGGCCCGAGCCGCGGACGACGTACGTCGTCGGCAGGTCCATGGGCCCGGCCCTCGTCGACGCGGTCCGCGCGGCGCAGCGGCTTCCCGAGGCACGGCTGTCCGCGGACGCCAAGGTGCTGTTCCGCGGCTACTCGCAGGGCGGGGGCGCCGCGATGTGGGCGGCGCAGACGCAGCCCGCGTACGCGCCGGAACTGAACCTGGTCGGCGTCGCCGCCGGAGGGGTGCCCGCCGATCTGACGCAGGTCGCGCTGCCGCTGGACGGCAAGAGCGGCTTCGGCGTCCTCGCGTACGCGCTGATCGGCCTCGACCACGCCTACCCCGAGCTGAAGCTCGACTCCTACTTCAACGAGGCGGGCCGCGCGGCCTTCGCCGCGATGGAGGAGTCGGCGTGCACGGTGGAGCTGCTGGTGGACTACGCGGGCAAGCGGACCAGTGACTATCTGGAGCGCTCCCCGTTCCTCGACCCGCCGTGGCTCCAGCGGGTCGCGGAGAACAAGCTCGGCGAGTCGTCACAGGGCATCCATGTGCCCGTCTTCCAGTACCACGCGGCGCAGGACGAACTCGTCGCGTACTCCCAGGCGGACCGCCTCCACCAGCGCCTGTGCGAGCGGGGTGTGCCGCTCACCTGGAAGACGTACGAGATGGGGCACCTCTCGCTGGTCTACCGGGGCAACGCGGACGTGCTCGCCTTCCTGAAGGACCGGGTCGCGGGCAAGCCCGCCGCGCCCACCTGCTGATCCGGGGCGGGGCGAGGCAGGCGCCTCGTGGCTCAGACCCGGCGCATCACGTGCAGCAGATACTCCTTGCGGTCGAGGGGGTTGTGGTCCGTGCGGGGCCTGGACGGGATCTCGCCCCGCACGGGTCTGTAGTGGTCGAAGGCGGCCTCCAGGACGCCCTCTCCGCTGGTCAGCGTCGGCAGCCGCCGCTCCAGCGCGTGCACCCGCGCGGCGGGGATGTCGCCCTCCAGCACGTACGTGGTCCCGCTCGTGCGCGAGGTGCGGGGCACCGCTTCCAGCCGGGTCAGCACGGGGAGCACGGCGCCGAACGCGTCGGCCGGGATGTCCAGGCGGAAGCGGTGCACCGGCTCGTGGACCCGCGTGCCCGCCTCCGTCAGCGCGCTCATCAGGACCAGCGGGGTGAGGTTCCTGAAGTCGCCCGCCGTGCTGGACATGCTCTTGTCGAAGACCGCGTGCGCGTGGCTCTGCCGTGCCGCGTAGCCCGAGTGCGTCATGGTGACGACGCAGTCGGTGACCCGCCACCCGCGCAGCCCCTGGGACAGCGTCCGCGCCACCGTCTCCTCGACGGCCTTGAGGAACGCGTACGGCATGGAGCCCGGTTCGACGTCCAGCCGGAAGTCCACCCCGCTGCCGACAGGGGCCGGGCCGACGCGGAGGCCGACGGTGGCGAGGAACGGGTTGGGATCCTTCTTGAGGAACTCGACGGCAGTGCCCGTGCCCACAGGGCGTTCCAGGCAGATCGTCGTCGTCTCGCGGAAGCCGACCTCGATCCCGTACTCCTCGGCCAGCGTCGCCTGGATGACCTCCTTCTGCACCTCTCCGTAGAGCGATACGGAGATCTCCTGGCGGAGGTCGTCCTGCCGCAGGTTGATCAGCGGGTCCTGCTCGGCCAGTTGGGTGAGCGCCGTGTGCAGGGCGCCCCTGTCCGCTGCGCGACGGGGCACGGTGACGGTCTCCAGCGTGGGCGGCGCGAAGTGGTGTCCGTCGGTGAAGTGGTCTCCGGCCACGGGCCCGGCGGCCCCGGACCCGTCCTCCGCCTCTGTGAGCGGCGGGCCGATCGCGTCGCCGACCCGCACCTCCGCGAGGCCCCACACCTTGCCGATCCGTCCTGCGGGCAGTGCGGCGGCGCGCGCTTCCGTCCCCCGGTCGAAGACGCTGAGCGCCGTCACCTTGCCCTCGCAGCCGTCGTGGCCGAAGCGCAGGCGGTCCCGTGTGCGCAGGGTGCCGGAGAACAGGCGGACGTAGGCGGTCTTCTCGCCCGAGGGTTCGCGCTCGACCTTGAACACGGTTCCGGCGACGGGCGCTCCGGTGTCCGCGTCCCGTGCGGGCAGCAGCCGCGTGATGCCCGAGGCCAGCCCGTCGCCGCCGACGCCCGCGCCCGTGATCGCCGAGCCGAAGAAGACCGGGTGCGCCAGCGCTCGCGTGCTCTGTCCCGCGAGCCGGTCGCGGAGCACGCTGTAGGAGAGCGACGTCTCGTCCTCGACGTAGGCGGCGAGCAGCGCGTCGTCGTGCTCGGCGAGCAGTTCGGCCGCCGCTGAGCGGAACGCGGCGTCGCGTGGGCCGTACGGCAGCCACGCGGCGCCGGGGGTGCCCAGCCCGTGGACCGTGCCCATGGCGAGGACTCCGGGGGTGAGCTTCGTGGCGAGGTCGCGCAGGAGCGGCCCGTACCGCGCGCCGCGCCGGTCGGTCTTGTTCACGAAGACCAGGGTGGGGATGCGCAGCCGCCGGAGGGTCCGCATCAGCACGCGGGTCTGCGACTGCACACCCTCGACGGCCGAGACGACGAGCACGGCGCCGTCGAGCACGTGCAGCACGCGCTCCACCTCGGCGATGAAGTCCGGGTGGCCCGGGGTGTCGATGAGGTTGACGGTCACATCGCCGAGGGCGAAGGAGACCACGGCGGACTTGATGGTGATGCCGCGCCGCCGTTCCAGCGCGAGGGAGTCGGTCAGCGTGCTTCCCGCGTCCACGCTGCCGATCTCGTCGATGACTCCGGCGGTGTGGAGAAGCCGCTCGGTCAGGCTCGTCTTACCGGCGTCGACATGCGCCAGGATTCCCAAGTTCAGCGTACGCACTGCCTGTCATGTCCTTCGAACGAGTGACGTTTCGATTCCTGGTGGACATGAAGGGTGTGCGCATTCTTCGCTCCTCTTGGCGGGATGGGTGGGACGGCCGGTGCGCGAGGCAGTTCAGCGGAAGCGGCGGGGCGGCGGCAACCGGTTTTCGGCGCCGCCGCCCCTCCTCTCCCCCCGGCACGGACGTTTCGCACAGGCCCGCTCGCTGAGAGCCCGCGAACCGCTCAGGGCCCCTCGAAGGCGAGTACCGCGTTCTGGCCGCCGAAGCCGAACGAGTTGGACAGCGCGGTGGGCGCCCATGTGCCGCGCTCCTTGCCCGTGACCACGTCGAGGTCGATGTCCTCGTCCAGCGTGTCCAGGTTGGCGGTCGGCGGAATGGTGCCGTAGTGCACGCTGAGCACCGTCGTCGCCGCCTCGATGGCCCCGGCCGCGCCCAGCGAGTGGCCGATCACGCTCTTGGTGGCGGTGACCGGCGGCGGCGTGCCGAACAGCCGGTGCAGGGCGTGTGCCTCGGCACGGTCGTTGAGGCGGGTCGAGGTGGCGTGCGCGTTGATGTGCCCCACGTCCTGCGGCTCCCAGCCGGAGTCGGCCAGCGCCGCGCGGGTGGCCCCCACGATGCCCTCGCCGTCCGGGCGGGGCGCGACGACGTGGTAGGCGTCGCAGGAAGCGCCGAACCCGGTGAGGCGGGCGTAGACCCGCGCCGAGCGGGCGCGGGCGTGCTCGGCGCGTTCCAGCACAAGGATGCCCGCGCCCTCCCCCAGCACGAAGCCGTCCCGTTCGGCGTCGAAGGGGCGCGAGGCGCGCTCAGGTTCGTCGCCGCGCTGGGACAGGGCCCGCATCTGCGCGAAGCAGGCCGCTGTCATGGCCGCGCGCGCCGACTCGCTGCCGCCCGCGATCACGACGTCGCAGGCACCGCTCTCGATCAGGCTGCGGGCCGTCCCCAGGGCCATGGCGCCGGAGGAGCACGCCGTGCTGATGGCCATGCTGGGCCCGGCGGCCCCCAGGTCCGTGCTCACCTCGCTCGCCGCGAAGTTGGGGACGCTGCGGGTCAGGGCGAGCGGGGAGACCCGGTCAGGGCGTTCCTCGTTGAGGCGCCCGAACTCCTCGGGGTAGGTGGCGAGGCTGTTGCTCCCGACGCCGAGCAGCACTGCCACGCGGTCCGGGTCCCAGTCCGCCTCCCGCCCTTCGGCCTCCGCGTGCCACGGCTCGCCCAGCCCGGCGTCGGCGACCGCCTCGCGCGCGGCGATCAGGGCCATCGCGCTGAAGCGGTCGACGCGCCTGCTCAGCCGTCGGCCGAGCCGCGCGTCGATGTCCACGTCGGGCAGTCGGCAGGAGAACTCCACGGGCAGCCCGGCGAGTTCGGGGTCGGCGGTGGCGGTGGAGCGCCCGGCCCGCACCCCCTCCCAGGTGTCCCCGACGCCGATGCCGGCGGGCGTCAGCAGGCCGAGGCCGGTCACGGCGACGTCATGGCCGCTCACCGGTCGTCGCCTCCCCCCGGGGTGCGGCGGCCGGGCGGCACAGGCCGCCCGGCGCGGGGAACCCTGCCCGCGGCTCCGGCGGCCCTGACCGCTGATCCGTGGTGGCGGGCGGCCCGCACGCGGGCGCAACGGCTGTGCCGGAGTCCGTCGTGCAGCCGCGTGGTGAAGGCGTGGACGAGTTCGGCGGACGTCGGCCCGTAGAGCCCGCAACGCGCCGCCTCGGGCTCTGCCTCCTCCTCCGGGCCCGTATGCGCCGGGCGCTGGACGGGGGCGGGGGCGGGAGCGGCGGAGGGCGACGAGTCGGCGGAGGAGGAAGAGGAGGTGCGGGGCGTGGGGGTGCGGGAGGTCATGCCGTGCTCCTTGAGGGGGTGGTGAGGGTGGTGAGAGTGGTGAGGGGTGGTCAGCGGAGGTGGCCGCCGCGCCGGACCGGCGCGTACCGGCCGGGCCCGTACGGGTCGTGCGCGTGACCGGCGTACCGTGCGCGCGGTGTCCTGCCCGTCCCGGTGAGGGGGCCGCCGCAGACCGCCGTGACGGGGCCAGGTGTGCCGGGGCCGGAGCGGCCACCGGGACCGCCGCGCGAGGCGTGTCCCCTGGCGCCGCGCCTCCGCGCCTCGGGGGGCCGCACGCACAGCAGGGCGTGCTCGGGGGAGGGCGAGGGGGCCAGATGCGCGTCGCGGGTGCGCGCCGCCGTGCGGGCCGCGTCGCGCAGCGGGAGTTCGCCGTCTTCGGGCCCGAACGGCTCCTCCTCGGGCGCGGGGCCGCCCGCCGCCGCGACGACGGCGAGGCCCAGCCGGGCGCACTGGAGCGCGTAGCCCGCGGCGGACGGGTGGAAGCCGTCCCGGCCCAGCATCTCGTCGGGGCGCTCGCGGAAGACGGTGTCGCTGAGCGAGACCACGCGGGCCCCGCTCCGTACCGCGTGCAGGGCCTGGAACTCGCCCATCCTGCGCGAACGCCAGCTCAGCAGCCTGCGCACCGGGCCGGGGAAAAGGGGGCAGCTACCCGTATCGGGCGCGGTGGCGACGACGACGGACGCCCCCTGGATGACGAGCTGTTCCACGTAGCGGCCCAGCCGCCGCGCCGCCCAGCGCACCGGGCGGGGCAGCAGTGTGTCGTTTCCGCCGACGATGATCACGACGCACTGGGGGTTGTGCTTACGGGCCCTGGCGACGCAGCGGGACATCCCGTGCGTACTGGCGCCGACGGCACCGCACACCTTGAGCTGCACGGGGTGGTCGAGGGCGCGCGCGAGGGTCCCGGCCAGCAGGGCGCCGGTCGTCTGCTCGCGCTTCTCGACGCCCAGGCCGAGGGCACCGGAGTCACCGACGACGGCGAGCCGGATGGTGCGGTCCTGCGGCCGGGGGCCGGGGCCAGGGGCGACGTAGAGGCCGCTGGCGTCGAGCGCTGCACGCGGGTCGATGTGCAGCAGGGGCCGCAGGACGGTGCGCGCGTAGGCGCGGCCGAGCGACCTGGTGACGGTCCTGGCGAGGGACGCGGTCGTGGGTTTGCGGTGCTTGGTGCGGCGGGCGCCGCAGGGGAAGGAACCCATGATGCTGAACTCCTGGGGGTGAGGGGACAAACTGGGTCAGGGCAGGCGGACGACCTGCGCGGCGACGGTGACGCCCGCGCCGAACCCGACGAGCAGGGCCAGTTCACCGGCGAGGTCAGGGCGTTCACGCAGCAGCCGCGCCGTGGCCATGGGGACGGAGGCGGCGGAGGTGTTGCCCGTCGAGACCACGTCGCGGGCGACGACGGTGTCCTCCTGGATGCCGAGCGCCGTGCACAGCGCGGTGGTGATGCGGTCGTTGGCCTGGTGCGGGACGAAGGCGCGCAGATCCTCCATGGACACCCCGGCCCTGTGGACGGCGGTCCGTGCCGCGCCTGGCACATGGGCCATGACCCAGCGGTACAGCTCGGGCCCGCGCATCCGCAGATACCCGTCCCGCGCCCCCTCGGCGGGCTCGACGTGCTCGACGTGCTCGACGGACACCGATGCGGACGCGGCTGAGGTGGTCACGGCCGATGCGGACGCCGGTGTCGCCGCCGCCATCGTCGTCGTCGCACCGGCGAGCGCGGCGCGGTCCGGCTCCGGAGGCGTGCCCGAGCGGCTGAGCAGATCGCGCCGTTCGCCGTCGGTCCGCCAGGAGACGGCGCCGATGGCGGGCTCGTCGGCCGGGGTGACCAGCGCCGCGCCCGCGCCGTCCGCGAAGATCACGCTGGTGGTCCTGTCGTACGGGTCGACGATGTCCGTCATCCGCTCGGCGCCGACGATCAGCACGCGCCGGTACCCGTGCGCGGTCACCATGCCGCGGGCCACCTCCAGGCAGACGCAGAAGCCCGCGCAGGCGGCGGAGACGTCCAGTGCCGTCCGGGGCCGTGCGCCCAGTTCCTCCGCGATCCTCCTGGCCAGCGGGGAGCCGCCCGCCAGGTTGCTCATCGAGGCGGCGAGGACGCAGTCGACGTCCTCGGGCGCGAACCCGCCGCGCCGCAGGGCCTCCTCGGCGGCCCGCGCGCCCATGTAGGGCAGCGACTCGTGCTCCTCCGCCAGCCGGCGCGAGGCGATCCCGGTGCGCTGGCGGACCCAGTCGTCGGTGGTGCTGAGCCGGCGCTCCTGGATCAGCTCCTCGTTGGAGACGGCCCGCCGTGGCCGGTACTCGCCGAGGGACAGCACCTGCGCGTGCGCGCGGGCGGGCGCGCGGGGCGCCGCGGTGTGGGTGGGTGCGGGCAGGGTCATGGCGCGTTCCTCTCGCTGTACGTCTCGTGGTGGCGTCTCGTGGTGCGGCGCGCAGTGGCGCGTTCGCTGTTCGCCGGACGTGCGGCGCTAACCGCCCTGGCGCGGGTGCGGCGCGCGCCGCGCGATCTCCTCCCGCTCCGCCCACAGTTCGTCGAACCGCCGCGCCTTGGCGTCGAGTCCGGCGGCGTGCGCCGCGATGCGCTGCTGGGCGTGCGTCCCCTCCGCGTCGAGCCCCGTCATGTCGAGCACGCCCAGCGAGCGCAGCAGTGGCGTGACGACCTCGTCGTGGTGGACGCGCAGGTTGTAGATGCCCGCGCGGGCGATCTCCGCGGCCATGCGGGGGAAGCCCGGCGCGTTGCTGCCCGGCATGGCGAAGTTCTCCAGGGTGTCCGCGAAGGCGGCCAGCGCCTGGGCCGGGGCGAGTTCCAGCGCGTCCCGGAAGACCTCGCGGTAGAAGACCATGTGCAGGTTCTCGTCGAGCGCGATACGGCTCAGCAGGCGCACGCAGTCCTCGTCCTCGCTGACCTTCCCGGTGTTGCGGTGCGCGACCCGCGTGGCCAGCTCCTGCACCGTCACATAGGCGATGGCGTGCAGCCCGGAGGGGGTTCCGGGGTCCCACTCGGCGCTCATGTGCTGCATGCGCGTGCGTTCCAGGGCGACCGGGTCCACCGCGCGCGTCGTGTGGAGAAAGCCGCGGATCGCCGTCGCGTGCCGGTCCTCCTCCGCCGTCCAGCGGTACAGCCACTCCCCCCAGGCGCCTTCGCGGCCGATGTTGGCCCCTGCCTGGTGGTGGTAGATGGGGAGGTTGTCCTCGGTGAGGAGGTTGACGATCAGTGCGGTGCGGACGGCGGGCGCCAGGCGGCTCTGCTTGGGCTCCCAGGGCCGGCCGCCCAAGGGCCCGTCGAAGTTCTCCCCCTCGCTCCACGGAACGTACTCGTGGGGAAACCATTCACGTGCCGTCTCCAGATGGCGCTCCAACTGCCGCACCACCGCGGGTTCCAATTCGGCGAGCAGATGCTCAGCCGAACGATTGCCCTTTTCCGTTGCCTGGCGCTTCTCCGTCATGAACGCCACGCTAAATGCCGCCCAGGAAAAGGGAAAGGGCCGCTTACTCCTATCGGCTGACACCGCAACAAATTTCCGGAGCGATAAAGCACCCCGCCCTCACGGGAGTTCCACCGGCCCCCGCATCGCGCGCTCCGCATCACGTCACAGCGTGGTCCACCTACCTGCACCGGTACCCATCATCATATTTTTCCGCACGGAATCCGCACCAGCAGCGGGAATTCGGAGGCAGGGCCGCACAACATACGGAACCAGCCGGTCCGCAGGCTCCGCAGAACACCGCAACCGCCTTTCACGGAATTCAACGCACACCATCCCCGCGAATTGTGAGGAACGGCCGAGAACGGGAAATGCGCGCGCCAAGACCGGCACCTTCATCAGCCCAGTGACAGCGACTTGAAGGCGCGGGCCTGCTCCGTGATGGCGCGTTCGGTGGGGAGTCGTTCCATCGACGAGGCGCCGAAGAAGCCCACGACGCCCGAGGTGTGCTCCAGGACGTAGCGGGCGTCCTCGGGCTCGGCGATCGGGCCGCCGTGGCACAGGACGAGGATGTCCGGGGAGACCCGCTTCGCCGCGTCGTGCATCTCCTGTACGGCGCGGGCCGCCTGGTCGAGCGTCATGGCCGTGGCCGCGCCGATGGAGCCCTTGGTGGTGAGCCCGACGTGGGGCACCAGGACGTCGGCACCCGCCCTGGCCAGCTCGGCTGCCTGATCGGGGTCGAAGGCGTACGGCGCGGTGAGGAGGTCGCGTTCGTGTGCCTGCCGGATCATGTCGATCTCCAGGCCGAAGCCCATGCCGGTCTCCTCCAGGTTGGCCCGGAAGACGCCGTCGTAGAGGCCGACCGTGGGGAAGTTCTGCACCCCGGTGAAGCCCATGGCCTTGAGCTGGTCGAGGAAGTGCCCCATGACGCGGAAGGGGTCGGAGCCGCACACGCCCGCGAGCACCGGTGTGTCCCGTACGACGGGCAGCACCTCGCCGGCCATGTCCACGACGATGGCGTTGGCGTCCCCGTAGGGCAGGAGCCCGGCGAGCGAGCCGCGGCCCGCCATGCGGTAGCGGCCCGAGTTGTAGATGATGAGCAGGTCGGCGCCGCCCGCCTCGGCGCACTTGGCGGACAGGCCCGTGCCCGCTCCCGCGCCGATCACCGGCCGTCCGGCGTCCGCCTGGGCACGCAGGCGTGCGAGGGCCTCGGTACGGTCCATCTCTCGTCTCTCCGTTCGCTCGGTGGCGGTGGCGGTGGCAGTGGTGGTGGTCGTGCTGGTGACCGTGGTGGCGGGCATGACCACCCGTCAGACGGCGGGGGTGCCCGCCGGAACGTGGTCGCGTCGCACGATCAGCTCGTGCAGATGGTCGGCGGCGGCCGTCGCGAAGACGGCGTCGTTGAGGTGTGCGTCCACTACGTGCAGGCGGACCGCGGTGCCCTCCACCGCCGCGCGCAGTGCGTCGAGGCACGCGCCGTCCGCCGTCCGGTCCTCGAACGGGCCGTCCGGCGCGTCCACCGCCGACACCCCGCGCAGCGGCCAGAAGACGGAGACGGGCCCCTTCGCCGCGCCGAGCTTCGTGCCCAGTGCCGTGCCGAGGGCCGCCATCTCCTCCGTACTGGTCCGCATGAGGGTGACGGTGGGGTTGTGGACGAGCAGGCGCCGCGCGGCGAAACGCTCGGGAACGGTTGCCTCGGGGCCGAAGTTGACCATGTCCAGAGCGCCCGGTGCGACGACCTGCGGGAGCGCGGCGGCGCCCGCCGCCGTGAGCCGGTCGGGGCCCGCGCTGAGCACACCGCCGACGAGGTCGTCGGCCAGTTCGGTCGTCGTCAGGTCCAGCACACCGTCCAGTTGGCCGTCGGCGGCGAGCCTCTCCAGGGCCCGGCCGCCCACGCCCGTGGCGTGGAAGACCAGCACCTCGTAGCCGAGTTCCTCCAGGCGTCCCCGTGCCGCGTCCACCGCGGGCGTGGTGACGCCGAACATCGTCGCGCCGATGACCTTGCGCCCCCGCGGTCCGGGCTCCGCCACGGCGCGTGCCCTGTGCGCGGCCATACCGGCGGCCGCGGCTGCCGCGTTGCCGAGTACGAGCCGCGAGACGGAGTTGATCCCGGCGATGTCCACCACGCTGTGCATCAGCGTGACATCGCCGCTGCCCACGTACGGGCCCACGTCCCCGCCCGCCATGGTGCTCACCAGCAGCTTGGGCACCCCGACGGGGAGCGCGCGCATCGCGCGGGCCGCGATGAACGAGCCGCCGCTGCCGCCGACCGCCAGCAGTGCGTGCAGGCGGCCCGCCTCGTACAGGTCCCGCACGACGTGCTCTGCGCCCTCCGCCATGGCCGTCACCGCCGTGTTGCGGTCTCCCGCCGCGCGCAGTCGCTCCAAGTCGTGTCCCGCGGCGCGTGCGACGGCCTCGCCCGACACGTCGGCGGCCGGTGTGCCCGGCGGGACGCGTCGCACCCCGGCGTCGACGAGTACCACCTCGCAGCCTAGCTCCCGTAACCGCGCGCTCAGCCAGGCGTACTCCGCGCCCTTGGTGTCCAGGGTCCCGACCAGTACCACCGTCGCCATCCCGGCGCTCCTTCGCTCGACGATGATCCGATCCTGGGTGGTGCGACGGTGGCAGGTAAAGACCGGGGTACGGACGCGGACGGGCGAGGCGCGCGGGAGCGGCCTCTCAGCGGCCCCTCAGAGTGTGGTGGGGCCCCGGCGCTGGAGCGCGTCGTGGGGTGTCACCTGGTACGGGCGCAGGGTGTGGGCGCCGGGGCGCGGGCGGTTCAGGTCGCGGTGCGGGTGGCCCGTGCCGGAGCGGACGCGTGCGGGGTGCGCGATCCTTCTGACGGCGCGCAGGGCGACTCTGCGCAGGGCTGCGGTGGTCGGCGTGCGGCGGGTACGGGTGCGCATGGTGCCTCCCTCTGCTCGGTGAGCCGCGTGTGCCGCGGCTGGCCCTTGGGACTCGGTGGCGCTTCTACCCGACGCGTAAGGCGTCAACCGCCCTCGATGTCCTGACGGCCCGGCGCACCGCTCCTCCGTCCCCTGGCCCGCGTCCCGTCCTCGCAGCTCAGCGCACCGTCCGCCGGGCGAACCGCCCAGGTCCGTGTGATAGCTTGCCGACGCCAGTCGAACCCCTGATGGGGTCAGGGAATCCGGTGCGAACCCGGAACTGACGCGCAGCGGTGAGGGACAGGGCGGGCGAGCAGAGGCCACTGGAGGAGTCCGGGAAGGCGCTCGGCCCGTGGGAGTCCCGAGTCCGAAGACCTGCTGGCGGTCCGCCCCGGCACCGGGGCGGAAGGACGCCGGGCCTCGCGACTGGGCCTCTGACGGATGGGAACTGTGGTGGCGACCTCACGCCGTACCCGCATCGCGGCCGTACTCCTCACCTCTCTGATGGCGCTGACGGCCGCCTGCGGCACAAAGGGCTCCGGGGGCGAGGGTTCCGGGAAGTCCGCGGCGTCCGGGGGCTATCCGCGCACGCTGGAGAACTGCGGCGAGAAGGTCACCGTCGACTCCCCGCCCCGGCGGGCCGTCTCGCTGAACCAGGGCACGACGGAGATCCTGCTCTCCCTCGGCCTCGCCGACCGCATGGCGGGCACCGCGACCTGGACCGACCCCGTCGCCAGGGGCCTGGGCGAGGAGAACGCCAAGGTCGAGCGGCTCGCGGACAACGCGCCCTCCTTTGAACGGGTGCTGGAGGAGGAACCGGACTTCGTGGCGGCATCCTTCGAGTCGACGCTCGGCAAGGGCGGGGTGGCCCCGCGCGGGGACTTCGAGAAGCTGGGCGTGCCGACGTACCTCTCCCCCACCGACTGCGCCAAGGAGAACGGCGGGAGCGGCGACGGCGAGCGCGCGAGGCCGCTGCGCATGGACGACGTCTACGGCGAGGTCAGGGACCTGGCCGAGGCGTTCGGCGTGGAGAAGCGCGGCGAGAAGCTGATCGCGGAGCTGAAGGCGCGCACCGCGAAGGCGACGGAGGACGTCGAAGCGTCGGACACCCGGCTGATGTACTGGTTCGCCAACTCCGAGTCGCCGTATCTGGCCGGGTGCTGCGGTGCGCCGGGCATCATCACGCGCGCCGTCGGCGCGGAGAACGTCTTCGACGACACACACGACGAGTGGCCGCAGATCAACTGGGAGCGGGTCGCGGACCGCGATCCCGACGTGATCGTCCTCGGCGATCTGAGCCGGAAGAGCCAGACGGCCGAGACCGCCGCTGCGAAGATCAAGTGGCTGGAGTCCAACCCGGTCACCCGCCATATGAAGGCCGTGGAGAAGAAGCGGTATGTGCTGCTGAGCGGCGCCGCGATGAATCCGTCGATCCGCACGGTCGAGGGGATCGAGAAGGTCGCGAAGGGCCTGCGGACGTTCGGTCTCGCCGGTTGAGTACGCCGCGCGAACGCACACCCGCCACGCCCGACGCGCCCGCCGCGCCCGCACCGGCCGCACGGGACGGCGCCGACGGTCCGACACCCGCCGCGCGCCTACGTGCCGCGCGGGCGTGGAGCGCGCGGGCCGCGCGCACCGGGACCGGCGCGGCGGTGCTGTGGGCCGCGGGGGTGCTGCTGCTCGCGCTGTCCGTGGCGGTGGCCATCACCATCGGGCCCGCGGCACTGCGCGTCGGCGACGTGTGGCGGGTGGTGGCCGAGCGCCTCGGGGGTGCCGAGGCCGGGCTGACGCCGATCCGCGAGGGCATCGTGTGGGAGCTGCGGCTGCCGCGCACCCTGCTCGCGGCGGTGTGCGGTGCGGGCCTGGGGGTGTGCGGCGCCGTGCTTCAGTCGCTGCTGCGCAACCCGCTGGCCGACCCGTTCGTCCTCGGTGTGTCCTCGGGCGCCTCGACCGGTGCGGTGGCCGTGGCGGTACTGGGCGTCGGCGGCGGGGCCGTTTCACTCTCGGCGGGCGCCTTCGTGGGCGCGGTCGTGTCCTTCGGGCTCGTGCTGCTGCTCGCCTACACCTCGGGCGGGACGACGGACCGGGTGCTGCTGTCGGGCATCGCCGCAATGCAGCTCTTCTCGGCGCTCACCTCGTTCATCGTCTTCACCTCCGCCGACGCGGAGCAGACGCGCGGGGTGCTGTTCTGGCTGCTGGGGTCGCTGAGCAGCGCCGACTGGACGGACGTGGCACTGTGCGCGGGTGCGTTGGTGCTGGTGCTCGCCGTGTGTCTGACGCGGGCCAACGCGCTGGACGCGTTCGCCTTCGGGCAGGAGGCGGCGGCGGCCCTGGGCGTGGCGGTCCAGCGGGTGCGGATGCTTCTGCTGCTGGTGACGGCGCTGTTGACGGCGGTGCTGGTCAGCGCGGCGGGTGCGATCGGCTTCGTCGGACTCGTCCTCCCGCACGCGGCGCGCGTGCTGACGGGTCCGGGGCACCGGCGGCTGCTGCCCACCACTGCGCTGGTCGGCGCGGTGTTCCTGGTCTGGGTGGACACGCTGGCGCGGACCGTGCTGGACCCGCAGGAACTCCCCGTCGGCGTGGCGACCTCGCTGATCGGGGTGCCCGCGTTCGTCGTGATCCTGCACCGCACGAGGAGGTCACGGTGACGGCGGGCGCGACGGAACACGGGGCACGGGAGACCGGGGCACCCGAGACCGGAGGGGGGCGGGGATGAGTCTGCGCGCCCGTGATGTGGCCTGGCGTGCCGACGGCAAGCTGATCCTCGAAGGGGTCAGCCTGTCGCCGCGCCCCGGGGAGACGGTGGGGCTGCTGGGGCCCAACGGTTCGGGCAAGTCGACGCTGCTGCGGCTGCTGGCCGGGATACGCGCCGCCTCGTCCGGGGTGATCACCCTGGACGAGGTGCCCCTGCCACGGCTGAGCCGCAAGGACGTCGCCCGCCGGGTGGCCGTCGTGGAACAGCACGCCGAGACGGGGGTGGACCTGACCGTCGGCGACGTCGTCCGCCTCGGCCGCATCCCGCACCGTGGGCCCTGGTCGGGCTCGACGGCGGCGGACGAGGCGGCGGTGCGCTCGGCGGTGGAGCACACCCGGCTGGAGGACAAGCTCGGCCAGTCCTGGCACACGCTGTCCGGCGGGGAGCGCCAGCGCGTCCAGATCGCCCGCGCGCTCGCCCAGGAGCCGGGCGAACTGCTCCTGGACGAGCCCACCAACCACCTCGACATCCAGCATCAGTTGGAGCTGCTGGAGCTGGTGGTGCGTACCCCGGTGACGAGTGTCATCGCCCTGCACGATCTGAACCTGGCCGCCATGTACTGCGACCACCTGGTGGTGCTGCGGCGCGGCCATGTCGTCGCGGCGGGCACACCGTCGCAGGTGCTGACGGAGGAGCTGATCGCCGACGTGTACGGGGTGCGCGCGGTGGTCACGGCCGACGCGGGGCAGGGGCGGCCCTCGGTGCGGTTCCTGCCGCTGAGTGCGCGAGCGTAGGGACCACGGCGGAAGTGGCCCGCCGCGTCGTCGCCCGCACAGCGAGGGCCGCCGCCCCGCCCCACCGCCGTCTCACTCCACCGGCACCGCCGTCACCCTCTCCGCGCCAGTGCCCGCCGTCAGCAGCACCCCGAGCGGCGTGCTCTCGGGCGCGCCGACGGTGCCCTCCGTGCCGTCGACGGTCCGCACCCCCGTCAGCAGCACCCGCCAGCCACCGGGGGTGCCCTCGGCCTCGACCGTGACGCGTCCGTCCGCGTCCTGGCGGGTGCGGAACACCGCGCCCGGTGAACCGTCGGGCGACGGGACATGTGTGACCGTCGTCGCGCCGTCCTCGCGGGGGTGCACGCGCAGGGTCACCCCGTCCGCCCAGTCGCTCACGGCGGCCTCGTCGTCCGCCGCGAAGGGGATCACCGAGCCGGGGCGTGCCAGCAGGGGGAGGCTGTCGAAGCCGTGGCGTTCGCTGCGCCAGCCCGGTCCCTGGAGGCGTTCGCCCGTCAGGAGGTGGGTCCAGGTGCCGTGCGGCAGGTAGTAGTCGACGGTGCCGTCCTCGGTGAACACGGGGGCGACGAGGAGGTCGTCGCCCAGCATGTACTGGCGGTCGAGCGTGTGGCAGGCCGGGTCCTCCGGGAAGTCGAGCAGCATCGGGCGCATCACGGGGGTGCCGTGCTCGGCCGCCTGCTGGGCCGCGCGGTAGAGGTAGGGCATGAGGCGGTGCTTGAGGCGGGTGAAGTCGCGGGTGACGGTCACGGCCTCCTCGTCGTAGTTCCACGGCACCCGGTAGGAGCTGCTGCCGTGCAGCCTGCTGTGCGAGGAGAGCAGCCCGAACTGCACCCACCGCTTGAAGAGCGCGGGCGAGGGTGTGCCCTCGAAGCCGCCGATGTCGTGGCTCCAGAAGCCGAACCCGGACAGCCCCAGCGAGAGGCCGCCGCGCAGCGACTCGGCCATCGCCGGATACGTCGACTCGCAGTCGCCGCCCCAGTGCACGGGGAACTGCTGGCCCCCGGCGGTGGCGGAGCGCGCGAAGAGGACCGCCTCGCCCTCGCCGCGTTCCTCGCGCAGTACCTGGAAGACCGTGTCGTTGTAGAGGTGCGTGTAGTAGTTGTGCATGCGCTGCGGATCCGAGCCGTCGTGCCAGACGACCTCGGTGGGTATCCGCTCGCCGAAGTCGGTCTTGAAGCAGTCGACACCCTGGCGCAGCAGGCCCCGCAATTTCTCGGCGTACCACTCGCGGGCCGCCTGGCTGGTGAAGTCGACCAGTGCCATGCCCGCCTGCCACATGTCCCACTGCCACACACCGCCGTCCGGGGTGCGCACGAGGTGCCCTTGGCGCTTCGCCTCGGCGAACAGCGAGGACTTCTGGGCGATGTACGGGTTGATCCACGCCGAGACGCGCAGTCCGCGCTCCTTGAGGCGGCGCAGCATGCCCTCGGGGTCGGGGAAGACCTCCGGGTCCCAGGTGAAGTCGCACCACTGGTAGGCGCGCATCCAGAAGCAGTCGAAGTGGAAGACGCCCAGCGGGATGCCGCGCTCGGCCATGCCCTGGACGAAGTGGCTGACGGTCTCCTCGTCGTAGTCGGTGGTGAAGGAGGTGGAGAGCCACAGCCCGAACGACCAGGCGGGCGGCAGTGCCGGGCGTCCGGTGAGCGCGGTGTAGCGCTCCAGCACGTCCTTGGGCCGGGGGCCGTGGATGACGTAGTACTCCAGCGTCTGGTCCTCGACGCTGAACTGCACCTGCCCGACGGCCTCGGAGCCCACCTCGTAGGACACCTTGCCGGGGTGGTTGACGAAGACGCCGTAGCCCCGGTTGGTGAGGTGGAAGGGCACGTTCTTGTACGCCTGCTCGCTGGCCGTGCCGCCGTCCGCCTGCCAGATGTCCACGCTCTGCCCGTTGCGGGTGAAGGGCGTGAAGCGCTCGCCGAGCCCGTAGACGAGTTCGCCGACGCCGAGGGAGAGCTGGGCCAGGCTGTGGTGCGCGCCGTCGGGGGTGGTGGCGAAGCCGGTGCCGCGTGACTCGGCGGAGGTGAGGACGCGGCCCTCGGCCATGAAGTCGAGCCGGTAGGGCGCCGCGGTGTCCACCTTCACCGACAGTTCCCCGCTGGCGAGTTCGAGCCAGGTGCCCTCCCTTACGACCTTCCCCGGGTTCCCCTCACCCGGGCCGCCGGTGTCCGGCGTACTTCCCGTGTCCCGCGCGGGGTGCAGCGCGAAGGAGGGCCCTGGATCGGGGGCACCGGCGTGGTGGGTGACGCGGACGCCGATGACGCCTTCGGCGGGTGTGAAGCACTCGACCGTCAGCAGGGGGCTGTTGAGGGTGTTGCCTCGGTGGCGGACATGGCGCACGGGCGCGTAGAGCGTGAACCTGTCGTCGTCGGCGTGGACGTCGGCGATCTCGGTGGCGTACGACGCCTCGACGCCGCCGCGCATGAGCCAGTAGCCGTCGGTGAACTTCATACGGTGCGGGGTGTCCTCTCGCGGTGGGGGGCTGGGCTGACGGTGCGGGTGCAGTGGTGCGAGTGCAGTGGTGCGGGTGCAGTGGTGCGGGTGCGGTGGCGGGGCTACTTGACGGAGCCGCCGGTGATCCCGGCGGCGATGTACTTCTGCGCGACGACGAGCAGGATCGCCGCCGGAACGGCGGACATCACGGCGGTGGCCATCACCGCGCCCCAGTCGCTGACGTGGGCGCCGACGAACTGGTAGATGCCGAGCGTGATCGGCTTGACGTCGTCCGTGGTGTTGAGGGTCAGCGCGAACATGAAGTCCGACCAGGCGAACAGAAACGTGAACAGCCCCGCCGTGATGAGTGCGTTGCGGCTCATGGGCAGGACGACGCGGACGAACGCGGTGAACCTGTTGGCCCCGTCGACCAGCGCCGCCTCCACCACCTCACCGGGGATGGACACCATGAACGCGCGCAGCAGCACGACGGAGAAGGGCAGGCCGAGGGAGGCGTCGGCGAGGATGAGGCCCAAGTAGGAGTTGACCAGGCCGAGTTCGGCGTACGCGCTGTAGAGGGCGTTGGCGATGACGATGCCGGGGACCATCTGGGTGATCAGCGTGGTGAACACGACGGCACGGCCGCCGCGCAGCCCGGACTGCGCCAGCCCGTAGGCGGCGGGCGCGGCCAGCGCGAGGCACACGGCCACGGCACCCAGTGCGACGGCGAGGCTCGTGAGCAGCGAGCCGCCCTGGCTCTCCAGCGCCGTCTGGAAGCTCTCCAGGCGCGGCGCGGTGGGCAGCCAGGTGACGGCGGCGATGCCACTGTCGGGCTGGAGCGCGGTGTTGAGCATCCAGTAGACCGGGAAGAGCAGCACCGCGAGGATCAGCAGTGCGGCGGCGGTGTTCCAGGCGCCGCGCACGCCACCACGTCGGCCGGGACGAGCTGGGCGGCCGGGGCGGGCAGGACGGCTTCGTGCCGGTGTCGGGGCCGCTGGGTGTGCGGAGGTCATGGCGGTCACTTCCCTGGCGCGAAGTCGCTGCGGTTGGCCCGCAGGTACAGCACGGCGAAGACCGCGCTGACGAGGATGAGGACGTTGCCGACGACGGCGCCCTGGCCGAAGTCGAGGTTGAGGAAGGAGAGCTGGTAGGTGACGGTGCCCAGGGTCTGGGTGGCGTCGGCCGGGCCCCCGTCGGTCAGCGCGAGGATCAGGTCGAGGATCTTCACGGTGGACATGAAGCCGAGGACGAGCACCACGGTGATCACGGGCCGCAGCATGGGCAGCGTGACACTGCGGAACGTCCGCCAGGGCCCGGCCCCGTCGAGCGAGGCGGCCTCGTACAGCTCGCGGGGTATCTCCTGGAGGCCGCCGTAGAGGATGACCATGTTGAAGGGGATGCCGATCCAGATGTTGACCAGGACGGCGGCCAGCAGCGCCACGCTGGGGCTGCTCAGCCACGGCACACCCCCGTCCGTCAGCCCCAGGGTCCGCAGGGCGCTGTTGAGCACCCCGTGCTCCTGGTCGAGGATGCGGCGCCACACCACGGCCGAGACCACCATGGGGACCAGCCAGGGCAGCAGCAGGACGGCCCGCACCAGTCCCGCGAGGCGGAAGCGGCGGGAGAAGAAGACGGCCAGGGCGAGGCCGATGGTGAACTGGCCCAGCAGGGACCCTGCCGTGAACAGGGCGGTGTGCCACAGCGCGTCGGTGAAGAGCTGGTCGCTGAAGACGGCGCGCCAGTTGTCCAGCCCGTTGAAGGGTGCCTCGCCGGTGAAGTAGGTGGCCGGGGTGTACTCCTGAAAGCTCATCAGGATGATGCGGACCAGCGGATAGCCGAAGAAGAGGGCCATGTAGCCGAGCGCGGGGACGACGAACAGCCAGCGGAAGAGTGTCTGCCGGTGGCGGGAGCCCGCGGGGGCCTGGGCCGGCGGCCGGGCCGCGGCGCGTGGTGGTGCCGGGGTGAGGGTACTCATGTCCGGTTCCTCACTTCTCCCTCGTGGCCTGCCGCTGGGCGCGGAGCAGGGCGTTCTCGGGGCTGGTGCGCCCCGTCAGCACGGACTGGAAGGCGCCGGAGAGCGCGTCGCCGACGGCGGGCCAGCGGGTGCCGACCTTCGCGGTGCGCGAGCGCGCGGTGAGGACCAGTTCGGCGAAGGGCGCGAGCTTCGGGTTCTTCTTGCCGTAGGTCTTGGCGACGGCCGTGCGGGTGGGGACGTTGTTGACCGCCTGGCCCCACTCCAACTGGTTCTTCTCGCTGTTGAGGCAGTTGAGCACCTTGGCCGCGTTCTTCTCGCGGGACGCGTCCTCGTTCTCGGGGACGGTCATGACGGTGCCGCCGATCGGGGGGATGGCGTCCCGCTTGCCCTCGGGCACGGGGATGGTGGCGACGGCCCAGTCCACCTTCTTCTGCCCGTTCAGCACGGGCACCTGCCACGGGCCGTTGATCATCATGGCGGCGCGGCCCGCGAGGAACTGGTCGTTGACGTCCTGCTGGTTCCAGTTGACGACGGACTTGGAGACCGAGCCGTCGCCCACCATGTCCTTCCACAGCCGCAGCGCGTCGGCGCCGCCCTCGCCCTCGGACAGACGTGCCTCGTCACCGCCGGCCGACCAGAAGAACGGCAGGAACTGGTAGACGCCGTCGGCGTCGGGGGTGGCGCTGAAGGCCATGCCGTAGGTGCCGTCGCCGGTGAGTTCCTTCGCCGTCTTGCGCAGCTCGTCCCAGGTGGCGGGCGGCTCGACCCCGGCCTTTTCGAGCAGGTCGGGGTTGTAGAAGAGGGCCAGGGAGTTGGCCGAGCGGGCGATGCCGTACTGGGTGCCGTCGTAGGAGCCGAGGGAGACGGCGCTGCGCGAGAACCCCTCGGTCCCGACGCCGATGTCCTTCAGGCTCCGCAGCCCGCCGGTCTGCGCGAACTGCGGCAGTTCGGAGCCGTCCAGTTCGAGGATGTCGGGGAGGGAGTGCGAGGACGCCATGCGCAGTGCCTTGGAGGCCACCTGGTCGGCGGGCACGCTGATCTGTTCCACGCTCAGCCCCAGGGGGCGGGCGCAGCGGTCGAAGAACTTCTGGTTCTTGGTGTGTTCGGCCGTGTCGGTGGCCGAGTTGAGGACGGTGACGGTGCCGGGGTCGGGGGTGGCGGCGCACCCGGTGAGACCGAACGCCACCGTCACCCCCGCCATGACCGTGGCGAGGGCCGGTATGCCTGTACGGGAAGGCATGGTGCCTCCATTCGATGCGGCTGGGGGAAAGGGGTGGGCGGGGGTGTACGGGGAGGTGTGCGGCCGGGTGTGCCGGGCGCGGGGAGCGTGTGGTCAGCGGATCGAGAAGGTGCTCAGGCGCACCGCGCCGGAGAAGACGAGGTAGACGTCCTGTCTGCCGCGCGCTCCGCGCAGCCGCGCGCTCGTGGTGACGTAGGTGTAGCGGCTGCCGGTGGAGGGCACCTCGGCGCGCGCCGCGACGGGCCCGGTGGGCGAGCCGAGCCGCACCGTGATGGTTCCGGTGCCCCCGGTCTCCTTGGCGGCGCGGGCCGTGAACGTGCGTGCTCCGGCGCCCAGGTCCGCGTCGCTGAACAGGAGCCAGGCACCCTCGTCCGTCGCGCCGACGGCGTCGCCGCGCACCTTGCTCTCGTCGACCAGGCGCACGCCCTCGTAGTCGTCGAAGCCGGTGGCGCGGGTGGTGCGTGACAGATCGCGGGCCGGGATCTTCTCGCCCCGCACCCGCAGCGAGGTACGGCCCCGCACGTCGCGCGAGGAGGCGCCGACCATGATGTCGTGGACGCCGTCCTCGACCACCTTCCTGCCACGTGTCACGTCCCAGTGGCCGAGGTCGGCGGCGCGCAGCGTCAGCCGTACGGTCCGTGTCTCGCCCGCTCTCAGCCGCACCTTCTCGAAGGCGCGCAACTGCCGCAGCGGCTGCGCGTCGCGGGAGTCGCGGTGGCGGGTGTAGAGCTGGACGACCTCGTGCCCGTCCCGCTTCCCGGTGTTGGTGACGCGCACGGAGACGGTCACCTTCCCGTCCCGCTCCACGGTGTCCGACGAAAGCCGGGGGGCGCCGTAGCGGAAGGTGGTGTAGGAGAGGCCGTGCCCGAAGGGGTAGAGCGGTTCCCCGGTGAAGTACAGGTAGGTGCGGCGGGACTTGATGATGTCGTAGTCGAGGATGCCGGGGAGGTCGTCCGTGGAGCGGTACCAGGTCTGGGTGAGCCGCCCGGCCGGGTTGTGGTCGCCGAAGAGCACGTCGGCCAGCGCGCGCCCGGTCTCCTGCCCCGCGTGGGTGGTCCACAGGATCGCGGGGATGTGCTCCTGCTCCCAGGTGAGGGTGTCGGGGTAGCTGGTCTCCAGCACCACGACGGTCCTGGGGTTGGCCTCGTGCACGGCCTTGACCAGCGCGGACTGCGCGGGTGCCAGGTTCATGTCGGTGCGGTCGAAGACCTCGCGGCCGTTGATGAAGGGCATGCTGCCGACCACGACGACGGCCGCGTCGGCGCCCCTGGCCGCCTCGACGGCCTCCCGTATGCCGTCGCGCAGGACCTCGCGCGTGTAGCGGGTGGCGTTCTCCTCGCTGGTGAGGGTGAGGACGCCGCCGGTTCCGGCGCGCAGATAGACGTCGGTGCCGAACCAGTCCTCGTGCGTCTCATATCCGGCGTAGCGCAGCAGGTGTGCGCCGTCCCGCTCCTCGACGCGGAACTGCTGCTGTACGTACCAGCCGTTGGGCTGTGCCTGGTCGTTGCGGAAGCCGCCGTCGGTGCGGCCGACGTACTTGCCGTTGGCCGCGCTGCGCAGGGTGACGATGCCCTGGCCCCAGTCGGAGACGTCGAACCGCTCCGTCTCGCCCGCGCTGGTGGCCTCCTCCTTGAGCAGCGCGCCGTCCTCGCCGCCGCCCGCCGTGATGTACGCGCCCGTCTCCTGGTTGCGGAACGCGACGCGGTCCACGCCCTCGCTGGAGGTGACGGTGCCGCCCTCGCCGAGCCGCTGCCTGACGCCCTCGCGCGGGGTGATCCCGTACGGCAGGGAGCCGGAGTACCAGTCGGTGTAGAGGGTGTTCTCCAGCGGCCCGACGACGGCGACCTCGCGCACGGTGCCGGGGGCCAGGGGCAGGGTCCCGGAGTCGTTCTTGAGGAGTACGACGGCCTCGTCGGCCGCCTCACGGGCGAGGGCGCGGTGCTCGGGGCTGTCGATGACCGAGGCTCCTGTCCCGCCGTAGGGGCCGCCGTCAGGGTCGAACTCGCCGAGCCGGAAGCGGATGCCCAGGATGTGCCGTACGGCGGTATCGAGGTCGGCCTCCTCGATCAGCCCCTTCTCCAGCGCCGCGGTGAGCGCCGCGACGGTCTTGGCGGGCTCCGCGCTGTCGGTCGTGAAGCTGTCGATACCGGCCTTGAGCGCGGCGGCGTCGCCCTCTGTCCTGGTCGCGTAGTAGTCCTGGACTGCGGGGAGCAGGTTGTTGGGCGCGTCCGCGTCGGTGACGTTGAACAGCTCGCGGTCCGTCCAGGAGCGCACGGTGTCGTTCAGATCCGGGTTGACGGTGGCGGGGCGGCCGTTGACGAGGTTGTAGGAGGCCATCACGCCGGTCGCCGCGTCAGCGGCGATGGCGGGCCTGAACGCGGCCTCCTCGTACTCCTTGAGCACGCGCGGGCGCAGCGACGAGGAGGTGGTGGCGCGGTCGATCTCGTTGTTGTTGGCCAGGTAGTGCTTGAGGGTGGGCGCCGTTCTGAGGTGGCGGGGGTCCTTGCCGCGCAGGCCCTCGCAGTAGGCGGTGGAGATGACGCCCGTCAGATACGGGTCCTCGGAGTAGCCCTCCTCGTTGCGGCCCCAGCGCGGGTCGCGCAGCAGATTGACCACGGGTGCCCACACGTTCAGCCCCCAGCCCTGAGGCCGCTCCTGCTGGAAGCCGCGTGTCTCGTCGCCGACGGCGGCGCCGACGCGCTCGATCAGCTCCGGGTTCCAGGTGCTGGCCAGCCCCACGGCCTGCGGGAAGACGGTGGCCTTGCCGAGCCAGGCGACGCCGTGCAGTGCCTCGGTGCCGGTGCGGAAGGCGCGCATCCCGAGCCGGGGTATCGCGGGCTGGTACTGGTGCAGGAGGGAGATCTTCTCCGCCGTGGTCAGCCGCTCCAGCAGGTCCGTGACGCGTGCCGGCAGGGCCAGCCCCGCGTCACGGAAGGGAAGGGCCGCCCCTGCCGGGGCCGCCGGGGTTCCCGGAGCGGCGGCGGCCGAGGCCGCGGCGGGCACGGGCAGGCCGAGGGTGGCCATGGGTGCCATGACGAGCGCGAGCACGTTCCGGCGGGGGATGCCCTGTGGTGGCACTGCGAACTCCTTGTAGTCGAAGCGCTTCGATAAGGAAGGCGGGTGGTGCCGTGCGGAAGGGTGCGAAGACGGGGCGGGGCGACGTGCGGGAGGGTGCTGCGGTGCGGAGTACGGGGGTGCTGCGGTACGGGGTGGGCGCGTCGTGCTGCGGTACGGGGCTGGTTCAGGTGCGGGCTCAGGGCGCCGCGGCGCGGGGCGCGGTGCTGGCACGTTCGGTCAGCCGGGGCGGCAGCAGCGTGGCGTCGGGCACCCGCTGCCCCTGCTGCTTGGCCATCAGCAGCTCCACGGCCCGCTCCCCCACCTCGGCCGCGGGAACACCGACCGAGGTCACGGGGATCGCGGCCCGCTCGGCGAGATCGTCGGGACACACGGCGACGACGGAGAGGTCCTCGGGAATGCGCATCCCGGCCCGCTGGAACGCCTCCATCAGCGGCTCCAGGGCCGGTTCGTTGTGCACGACGACCCCGCTCAGCCCCGGCCGCTCGCGCAGCAGCCGCTCGACGAGCGTGCCCGCCGCTTCGGCGCTGGGCGCGCACGGCAGCACGGTGGAGGCCAGCCCGTAGCGCCGTGCCGCTGCCGTGAAGCCCGCGGCCGTCCGCTGGGCGAACCCCGTGCCCCGCGCGTAGACCTCGGGCGGCGAGCCGATCAGGGCCACGCTGCGGTGCCCGAGCAGCGCGAGCCGCTCGGCGCACACCTCCCCCGTGGCCGTGAAGTCCAGGTCAACGCAGGTCAGGCCCTCCGCCTCGGCGGGAAAGCCGATCAGCACGGAGGGCCGGTCGAGGGCGCGCAGGAACGGGATGCGTGCGTCCCGCATCTGGACGTCCATCACCACGAGCCCGTCGGCCAGCGCGCTGTCCGTCACCCGGCGCAGCCCCTCCTCGCCCTCCTCCTGGGTGAGGAGCAGCACGTCGTGGTCGTGTGCGCGTGCCGTGGTGACGACGGAGACGGCGAAGCGCATCTGGACGGGTACGTGGATGCCGCTGTGCAGCGGCATCACGAGCGCCAGCACGTTGGATCTGCTGCTGGCCAGGGCCCGCGCTCCGGCGTGCGGACGGTAGCCGAGTTCGCGGATGCTGGCCTCCACCCGGCGCCGGGTCTCGGCGGAGATGGAGCGCTTGCCGCTGAGTACGTAGGAGACCGTGCTCGGGGAGACGCCCGCGCACCGCGCCACATCAGTGATCCTGACCAACGTCCCTCTCCCGGTGCCGCGTCGGCCCGGAACGGCTCCCCACCATGGCGCGGGCGCTCCGGACACTGGTCGTCACCGCCCGGTCGCCGTCCTGTCCGCCGGGCAGTCGAATCGTTTCGACGACTGCTGTCGAAGCGATTCGCCGGGGACAGTAGGACCGGGGCAGGGCCATGTCAATGGAATGAACGCGGTGTTACGTGCACCGGTAGGTGTCAGGGATTTCGGGGGAGCTGGACGACGGTGACGAAGAAGTGGTCGATCTGCCGGACCGCCGAGAGGAACTGGTCGAGGTCGACCGGCTTGGTCACATAGGCGTTGGCGTGCAGGCGGTAGCTGCGCAGGATGTCCTCCTCGGCCGAGGAGGTGGTGAGCACGACGACGGGGATGTGCGCCAGCACGGGGTCGGACTTGATGCGCTCCAGCACCTGACGCCCGTCGTACTTGGGAAGGTTGAGGTCGAGCAGGATGAGGTCGGGGCGCGGTGCCTCGGTGTGCTCGCCCCGGCAGTAGAGGAAGTCCAGCGCCTCCTGCCCGTCCCGTACGACGTGCAGCGTGTTGCCGATCTTGTTGTCCGCGAACGCCTCCCGCGTCATCAGTTCGTCGCCGGGGTCGTCCTCCACGAGGAGGACTTCGATGGGCTCGGGTGTCGCCTTCACGGGAGTGCTCCCTGCGCGGTGTCCGGTTCTTCGGTGACGGTGGCCGTGGTGGTGCCGCTCGTGGTGGTGCCGCTCGCCGCGCCGACGACCGGCAGCGTGAAGCGCACGCGGGCGCCCTCCGGGGCGGTCTCCACCCCGATGTGGCCGCCGTGATGCTCGACGATCTTGCGGCACAGGGCGAGCCCGATGCCCGTCCCCTCGTACTCCTCGCGGCTGTGCAGACGCTGGAAGATGACGAAGACCTTCTCGGAGAACTCGGGCGGCACCCCGATCCCGTTGTCGGCCACGAGCACGCTCCAGACGTCCCCCTCGGCTTCACAGGTGACGGTGATCCGGGGCGGGCGGTCCGGGTGGCGGAACTTGACGGCGTTGCCGATGAGGTTCTGCCACAGCATGGTCAGCGCGGTCGGGTCTCCCTCGACCGTCGGCAGCGCCTCCGGCCGCTCCACCACGGCGCCGGTCTCCTCGATGCTGAGCGCGAGGTTGGCGAGGGCGCGGTCCAGCACCTCGTCGAGGAGGACGGGCCGCGGCTCGGAGCCGTAGCGGCCGATACGGGAGAAGGTCAGCAGGTCGTTGATGAGGCCCTGCATGCGCTTGGCCCCGTCGACGGCGAACGCGATGTACTGCCGCCCGCGGTCGTCGAGCCGGCCGCTGTAGCGCTTCTCCAGCAACTGGCAGAAGGAGGCGACCTTGCGCAGCGGCTCCTGGAGGTCGTGCGAGGCGACATAGGCGAACTGCTCCAGCTCGGCGTTGGAGCGCCGCAACTCGGCGGTCTGGGCGTCCAGTTCACCGGCCTGCCGGGTGAGCAGCGCCTCCCTGTCCCGGCTGGCGGACAGCTCCGTGACGATCCTGCCGCGCATCTCCTCCACGACCCGGGCCACGGACTCCAGATCGCGCGGGCCCTCGATCCGGATGGTCTCCCCGAAGGCGCCCGCGCCCACCCGCGCCGAGGCGCTCTCCAGCGCGCGCAGCGGGCGGCCCACGATCCGGTGCAGCAGCAGCGCCAGGACGACCGCGCTGGCGAGGAAACCGGCGAGCATGGCGACGAAGGCCCAGTTGCGCAGGCTGCGGGTCCCGGCGGCGTCCGCACGGGCCTGCGCCCTGGCCGCGTTGATGTGCTTCTCCAGCGAGGCGAACTGGCGTCGCGCCTCGTCGAACTTCCCCTTGCTGGCCTCCAGTACGGCCACGCGTTCGGCGGGGTCGCCCGCCGAGGCGATCAGCGGGCGCGCGTATTCGCGCCGCCAGTCGGCCACCGCGCTCCGGATCGCGCGCAGGTCCCCGCCGAGCCGCGCGTCGTCGCCGATGAGACGGCGCAGTTCGCCGTACAGCCGCCGCTCCTCCCGCCTGCCCTCCGTGTACGGTTCCAGGAAGGAGGGGTCGCGGCTGAGTACATAGCCGCGCACGCCCGTCTCCTGGTCCACCAGGGCCGTCTCCATCTGGAAGAAGGCGGTCCTGGCCGGGTGCAGGCGCTCCGACAGGTCCGCGACGCGCTCGTCCGTGCGCGCCTGGAGCGTGCCGCCGACCGCCGCGAACACCACCAGCAGCAGCGTGTTGACGGCCAGCACCAGATGGATCCAGCTCTGCGCCGACAACCGCCGGACGCGGCGCCCCTCATACGCGGCGGGGTCAGTGGGGTTCACGCCGTCGTGCCCCAGGCGAGGTCCAGTACGGCGACGTCATCGGCGAGCCCTCCGTAGGGCGAGGTGAGCGCGGCGACCTCCTCGAAGACGGCATCGACGAACGGCCTCCCCCGCAGTACCGCGTGCTTGTTGGCCAGCCTCACCAGCCCCTCCTCGCCGAGCCGCGCGTGCGGCCCGACCTGCCCCTCGAAGAGGCCGTCGGTGAAGACGGTGACGGAGGTGGCGTCCGCGAGGGGCAGCAGCGTCTCGCTCCACTGGGCCGCCTCGCGCGAGAGGATCCCGAGCGCGGCGTCGGCGGGCGGCTCGCACAGCTCGATGCGCCGCTCCGAGCGGACCAGCAGACCGGGGTGCCCGGCACGGATCACGCGCAGCAGCCGCCGCTCGGGGTCGAGGCGCAGGCTGAGGAACGTCGCGAAGACGTAGTCGGCAGCGCGCTCGGCCACCAGGATCTCGTCGAGCAGCCTGGCCTGCGCGGCGCCGACGCAGCCGGACAGCACGGCGGCCCGCCAGGCGACGCGCAGGCAGACGCCGAGCGCCGCCTCAGCCGCGCCGTGCCCGGAGACGTCGCCGATGACCGCGTGCACGGCGCCGTCGTCGGTCTGCACCACGTCGAAGAAGTCGCCGCCCAGCAGCGCGTGATCGCGGCCCGGGGTGTAGCGGGAGGAGACCGAGCAGCCGTCGCCTCGCAGCAGGGGGCGCGGCAGCAGTCCGCGCTCCAGGCGGGAGTTCTCCCGCGCGAGCAGCCTGCTGGCCTGGAGCTCCACCACCGAGCGCTCGACCTGCTTGCGCTGGAGCGCGTACCGGATGGCCCGGCTCAGGGACTCCGCGTCGATGCTGCCCTTGACGAGGTAGTCCTGCGCGCCCTCGGCGACGGCGGTGAGCCCCGCCTCGTTCTCGGCGAGCCCCGTGAGCACCACTATGGCCGCGTCGGGGGAGGTCTCCAGCACATGGCGTACCGCGCTCATGCCGTGCGCGTCGGGCAGATGGAGGTCGAGGAGCACGCACATGGGCTGCATCAGGCCCCGCAGGAACGTGCGGGCCTCGGCCAGCGTCTTGCGCCAGACGATGTCCATCTCCAGTCCGGAGTCGGACAGCACCTCCGTGACCAGGAGCGCGTCACCGGCGTCGTCCTCGACAAGCAGCAGTCCGGCCTCAGCGTCCAGGCCCCAGGCGGAGCTGGACGTGTCCGGGTCCGCGCGCGGCACCCGGCCGCCCGGCCGCACGGTCTGCTTGGACACGACCCCACCCCCACGTGTGCCGCCGACGGCCCCGCGCCCGCCCCTCCCGGCGAATACTACTGTCGTCCGAATCGTCCACACCCCCTTCTCGGCACCTTGTCCGCACCCCTTGTCCACGCTTCTCGCCCGCGCCCGTCGTCCACGTTCCTCGCCCACACCCCTTGTCCGCGACGGGCCACACGCGGCGGTTCAGCCCGGCGCGCGCTCCAGTTGGACGCGGCACTCGCGCGCGAGCGCCTTCATGCCGTACCGCTCGGCGGCCGAGAGCGCCGTGCCCAGCAGCCCGGCCACCGCCCTGCCCCGCCCCTTGGGCGCCGAGCGCATCAGGGCGCGCGCCTGGGCCAGGCGGAGCCGGGCCATCTGGGGCGGCGAATCACCGGCCGGGCGCTCGGCCTCGCGGAAGCGCCGGAGCGCGCCCGCCGTGTCGCCCGCCGCCAGGTCCAGCAGGCCGAGGGCGCGTGCCGTCGGCCCGATCAGCACCGTCGGCCAGCCCGCCAGCGCGATCCCCTCCGGCTGCCGCCCCATCGCCCTGCGCAGTCCGGGCAGCACACGGGCCAGCGCGTCCCCGTAGCCGCCGTGCGCGTCCAGCGCCGCGCACACCTCGGCGAGGAGGGCCATGGCGGGCAGGGCCCAGCCGTAGGGGGGCAGGGCCGTGAACCCCTCGGTGTCGTCGGCGAAGGCGACCAGCCGGTCGGCGGCCGGGCCGAGGTCCCCCGTCTCGCACAGGGCCAGCGCCATACCCGCGCGCCATACGGGGAAGAAGCCGTGCCGCTCGACGTTCTCGGCCAGGCCCGAGCTGAACAGCTCGTCCATCCTGCCTTCCTCCCGCAGCAGCCAGTACGCCTGGCCCAGCCGGGTCTGCTGGAGGGTGTCGGCCGGGACGGCGAGATCCGCCTCCAGCGCTCCGACGACCTCCCGCGACTCGCCGAAGATCCAGTCGGCGGCCGACTCGAACTTCCCGCCCCACAGGTCGAAGAGGGTGTCCAGCGTGCACTGCTGCCAGCGGGCCAGGGCGCTGCCGGAGCGTGCCGCGTGCTTCCTGTGCAGATCGACGGTCGACCACGCGCTGTGCACCCTCCCCACCCTGAGCTGGTCGATGGCGAGGGCGACCAGCGCCTCGCCGCGGAAGTAGGGGTCGCCGAGCCGGACGGCCGCCTCCAGCAACTGCTGGGACATCCGCAGCAGTTCGGAGGGCGGCTCGTAGTCGTAGAGGCCCCAGCGGCACTCGGTGAGGACCTCGCAGCGGACCTCGTCGCCGTGGTCCCCCGCGTCGAGCGCGGTGAGGACGCGGTGGGCCAGGTCGGCACCGTGCCGAGGGCCCGCCTCCGGGAGGGCGGTGTCCTGGCTGACCGCCAGGGAGAGCTTCTTGGCGAGGTGCGCGCCGAGCCGCAGCCGCAGTCCCGCGGCCTCCGCTCCGTCTTCGTCCCGCAGCGCCGCGAGGGCGCTGCGGAGCAGGTGCAGCAGCTCGCGGTCGACCTGTCCCGGATCGGACCAGCGCCGGGCCTGCCGCGCCACGGCCACGGCCTGGGCCCGGGGGCTTCCGGCGCCGAGCCGGTGCGCCCAGCGGTAGGAGTCGTCCGCCTCCGCCATGCGTCCCGCCATGTAGTGGACGTCGCCGCGCCGCACCAGCCGGTCGAACTCGGCGCCGTGGCCCGAGCCGCCGTCGGCCGCGTGCGCCCCCGGTACGCGCGAGGGCTCCCACATCCGGGGCCCGCGCACACCGGCGCCCGTGCCGGTTCCGGTTCCGGATCCGGCGCGCCGGGGCGGGGACGGCGAGCGGGGAGGGGGCGCGAGGGCGAGCAGTTCGCCCTGGGCGTCCAGCGCGATGTCGCACAGCTCGGCCAGTTCGTACGTCACCCGCCGCTGACCGGTCTCGATCCGGCTGAGGTAGCTGCGGCTGCAGTGGACGAGGCCCGCCAGATAGTTGAGCGAGTGCCCTCCGGCCTGCCGCCTTCTGCGCAACTCGGCCCCGAATCCGCCCGGTTGTGGCTCCATGGTCCCCCCACGGTCCGTCGTTCGCCCGTGTTGCCAATATGCCCTGGCAACAGCAAGAGGCCGCACCTTTCCCCGATTGGAGGGAATATAGGGGTAAGGAATACCGGGCAGGGCGAGAAGTGGAGCCGCGTGAGTACGCGGTCCGAGGGCGGTTGCCGCTGACGATTCCGGCGCTCGCGGGGGAATTTCCCCGCGGGTGGTGAGGACTTCGAGCGATGTCCCTGGGGGGACGGAGCAGCGGCAGAGCAGTACCGAGGAGCGGGGTCAAGGGGTAAGCCGGGGAACAGGGGCTTGTCCCAGGGCCGGACGGCTGGGCGGGCGCACGGCGGCACGGCCGCCGGTGCGTCCGGACGGGATGTGAAATGAAGTCCAAAGCCGTTACGCACACCGCTCGCCCTGCGCGGAACCGTTCGGTGATGTGCCTTATTGGGGGGAGAACCCGCATGACCGCAGTAATTCTTCCACTCCCCGAAGGGGAGCCCCCGGAGAACAGAGTTACCACGAAAGCCGCATGGGAATTGGCGTTGCAGTCGACGGTCGCCGTGCCGTTCGGCGCAGGGGACCGGCGTGAGGTATTTCTGCGCAGGGTGACCCGGTGGCAGGCGGAGCGCGACCGGGAAAACCTCGCTGATCTGCACGTCGCCGCGTACACCACGCACAGCGGGAACGACTTCGGCGCGAGGCTGACGTTCCTCGACCGCCTCGTCCGCGACACCCAGGAGCCCGGGTTCGACCTCGTCATGGCCGAGGGCAACACGGCTCAGGGCTACGGCTACGGGTTCCGGGTGGGCCGGGACGGCGCCTGGTGGGACGGGTTCGTCGGCACGCTTCCGGGCGCGCTCGTCGAACTCACGGCGCGCGGCGGCGTGTACGCGCTGACGGAGCTGATGGTCCTGCCGCCCTACCGGCGGGCGGGCGTCGCGACGAAGATCCTCAAGGAGCTGCTCGCCAACTGCGGGGCCATCCTGGCGACGGCACTGGTGTCCCCCGACAACTCCATGGCCCAGTCCGTGTACCGGGCCTGGGGCTGGACAGTCATCGGACAGCGCCGGCCGTCCCTGGGCGTCCCGCCGCAGGACGTCCTCGTCCAGTTGGTGCCCCAGCGGTGACGGCGTGACGGCATGACGGCATGACGGCGTAACAGCGGTACGGGCGCCGGGCACCGCGCGACGGGGTCCGGCGCCCGTACGGTGACGGGCCGGGGCCGGGGCCGGGGCCGGGGCGGGGGCGGGGGCGGGTAGGGGCCGGTCGGCGCGGGGCGGGCGTCCTATAGGTTGACGGCGTGCCCACCCGTTCCTTCCGCCTCCCTCGCCCCCTTCGCCCCGTCCGTCTCTCCCGTTCCGCCACGCTCGGGCTCTGCGCCGTGCCCGTCGCGGCCCTGCTGGTCGTCGCCCTGCTCGTGCCCCTCCCCTTCACCGTCGCCCGGCCGGGGCCGACGGCGAACGTGCTGGGCGGCAGGGACGGACAGCAGGTCGTCGACATCAGCGGTGCGCCGGTCCGCGAGACCGAGGGCGAGCTGCGGATGGCGGCCATCGCCGCGACGGCACCCGACGTCCGGCACGGCCTGGGCGACCTGCTCGACGGCTGGTTCCGCACGGACCGCACGGTGATGCCGACGGACGCCGTCTACCCCGGCGGGGGCTCCGTGCGGGAGGCCGAGCGGTACAACCTCCGCGAGATGGAGAAGTCCCAGCACACGGCCGTCGACGCCGCCCTCGCGTATCTCAAGAGGGATCCGGAGCGGGTGAAGGTCACCCTGGACCTCGCCGGCATCGGCGGCCCGAGCGCCGGGCTGCCGCTCGCGCTCGGCATCGTGGACAAGCTCGACGGGGACGGTAGCGGCGGCGAACTCACCGGCGGGCGCAGTGTCGCCGCGACGGGGACGATCGCCGCCGACGGCACGGTGGGCCCCATCAGCGGCGCCGCGCTCAAGGCGCAGGCCGTCGCGCGTGACGGGGCCCGGGTCTTCCTCGTGCCGGAGAGCAACTGCGCCGAGGCGCGGGCCGAACTCCCGCGCGGGCTGCGGCTGGTCCCGGTCAGCACGCTCGACGGCGCGGTCGAGGCGCTGCGCGCGCTGAAGGGCGGCGGCCGGGTCGCCCGCTGCTGAGCGCCCGGCCAGGGGGTCCGGTGTGCGGCGGCTCCGCACGTCTCGCGTACGCACAGGGCCGCCGCACCCCGGGCCGTGCGGCCGGGCGCGGAGCCGGACCGGGATCCGGGGCAGGGGCAGGGTCGGGGGGCAGGTGCAGGGGCGAAGCGCTAACGGTTGCCCTTGTCCTGATCTCCGCCGAACTGGTCCTTCATCTTGTCCTGGGCCGAGTCGATCCGGCCGCTGTGCTTGCCGTGGGTCTTGTCGTCGGCCATGTTCCCGGCCTTGTCGACACCCTTCGACGCCTGGCCCTCGTGGCCCTTCAGCATCTGCTTGATCTTGTCCATCATGGCCATGGTCTTTTTCCTCCTCGGCACATCTCCCCCGCACCTCCAGGGTCGGGGCAACCCGCGCACTTCGCATCCGCGCACGGTGTGCCACGGTGTGCGGGCCTGCCCCGACAGGGCTCCATGCACCCGTGCGGCCCCGTGCACACGCCCGACCGAGGTACATGCACGCCACAACGAGATGCCGGGGGCCCGGCGCTGCCTTACCGTGAAGCGGAGGGAACCCGCCGGGCGGTGTGCCGTCGTGTGCCGAACGCCCCGGGCCCCTCCCTTCTCCCGAAAGGTCACACAGTCGTGGCCCGCCACACGGCGAGCAGCGAGCGGTCGCGCGCGCCCATACGCCTCACCCGTGCCCACACCCGCCCTCACCAAGGAGTACAGAACGATGCTGCTGGCACACCCCGCCGTCCTGCGCGACCTTGTCACCCGTTACGAGACCCTCCGGGCCGGGGCCGGAACCGGGCCGCCCACGGCGCAGTTGCTCCGTCAGCTCGACGACGTCGCGTACACGCTGTGCGTCACGACCGGGACCCGGTCCGTGGACCAGGCGCTGGCGGCGGCGCGCGAGCGGATGACGGCTGGCCCGGTCGGCGCCGAGGCGCCGGTCGGCTGAGTCCCCGCCTCGCGGGAGGGTCATGCCCCGGCGGTTGAGCCAGTCGGAGAGGAAGCCGCCGAGCACGCCTCCGGCGAACCCGCACAGCGCGGGCAGCGAGGCGACGAAGCCCGCCTCCAGGATGGACATCCCGCGCTCCTGTACCAGGTAGACGGGGAACCAGGTCAGGAAGAACCAGGTGATGGTGTTGATGAAGTACTGGCCGACGAAGACGCCGAGCATCGTGCGGTTGGTCAGCAGCTTCTTCACTTGACGTGCTCCCTGGTCTAAAGTCCAGGGATTCCGGCCTGGGTCGGTCGACTCTTCCGGGTGCTTCCTGCTTCACGGCGCTGTGCGGGCACGTGTGCCCGTCTTACCGGCGCTCCACAGGCGTTTGACGTCTCCACCCGTCCGGCGGCGACGATACGGCGTCCCTCGACGAGGACATTGCGGGCCGCGTTGTGATCACGCTCATGCACGACGCCGCACGCCCCGCACATCCACTCCCGCACATGCAGGGGCTTGGGGCCGTCCCGTACTCCACAGGCCGAGCAGACCTGGGAGGAGGGGAACGCACGGTCCACCTTGGCGAAGGTGCGGCCGTGCTTGGCCGCCTTGTACTCCAGCATGCCCACGAATGCGGACCATCCCGCGTCGTGCACGGACTTGCCCAGCCGGGTACGGCCGAGGCCGGAGACCGCGAGGTCTTCCACATACACCGCTTGGTTGTCGCGGATGATCTGTGTGGATGCCTTGTGGTGCCAGTCCCGGCGCCGGTCCGCCACCCGGGCATGCTGGCGTGCGACCCGGGTGCGGGCCTTGGCCCGGTTCTTCGATCCCTTCGCCTTGCGGGACAGCTCCCGCTGAAGACGCTTGAGCTTCTTCTCCGCCCGCCGCAGGAAACGCGGACTGGCGATCTTCCGGCCATCCGACAGGACGGCGAAGGCAGACAGACCCAGGTCGATCCCCGCCTCCGCCTCCAGCGCGGGGAGGATGTCGGGCTCGGTGTCCACGACGAAGCTGAGGAAGTACCGGCCCGCGCTGTCCCTGGTGACGGTCACAGACGTCGGGGCCGCCGGAAGCCGGCGCGACCACTTCACCTTGAGGTGGCCGACCTTGGCCACATACACCGTGCCGTTCTCTCGGAGAGAGAAGGCGTTGGTGTTGAGGCGGATCGATTGCCGGGCATCCTTCTTCGACTTGTACCGGGGCGGCGCGACCTTGCGGCCGGGCCGCTTGCCCTTCAGGCTGTCGAAGAAGTTCTTGTAGGCGGCATCCAGGTCCCGCAGGGATTGTTGCAGGACAACGGCGGACACTTCGGCGAGCCAGGCGCGTTCCTCGGTGCGTTTGGCCTGGGTGATACGCAGCCGCGACAACTCGGCCGACGTCACATACGGCAACCCCGCCGCATACGCTTCCCTCCGGTCACGCAGACAGTCGTTCCACACCACACGAGCACACCCAATTGCTCTGGCCAGCGCACGGCACTGGGCGGCATCCGGGTAGGCCCGGTAGTTGTAACGAAGCTGCATGCGCCAGATCCTATGACGATCGACATCATGGACGGATAAAGCACCGAAAAGCGTGGCAGGCATCTGACGCGCTGCGAAGAGATCATGCGCAAGGCCTGCGAGGACTTCGAAGCGGAGCTGAAGGAGTTCACCGGCGCACGTGATCACGTCCACCTCCTGGCGCACTACCCGCCCAAGGCCGCCGTCTCCAAGCTTGTCAACAGCCTCAAAGGCGTCTCCGCTCGCCGGATACGGCAGGAGTTCACCGGCCGGATCAACCACGCCGTCCTGTGGTCGCCCTCGTATTTCTCCGCATCGTGCGGCAAAGCACCGCTGGCGATCATCCGCCACTACACCGAACAACAACAACATCCGCTCCAAGGCGCACGTCACAGCAGCCTTGAGACCCATTCATCCCCGGCATGAACGCCGGGGCCTTCTGCAAGAGTCCCGGTAACCGGCTCGTCCTGCCGGTCGAGAACTGTCATACGGATCGGTCTCCTAGATCACAGAGGGGGCCGCTGGCGGAGGGGCCGCGCGGAAGGACCACCTCAGAGGCGGTCGAGGAGGGCGTGCAGCGCCGGGTTGTCGTTGTTCTTGCGCCAGGCCAGGGCCAGCTCGACGGGTTCGGGGTCGACCAGCTCGACCTGCCGGAAGACGACCCCCTCGTAGCGCAGCCGCGCCGCCGCCTCGGGGACCAGCGCCACGCCCCAGCCGCCGTTGACCAGCGCGAGGATGCTGTGGACCTGGCTGAGGTACTGGGTGAAGACGGGCGCGACGCGGGCGGCGCGGAAGACGCTGATGAGCAGTTCGTGGAAGTAGCGGGCCTCGATCGGCGAGTACATCAGCAGGTCCTGTCCGTCGAAGTCCGCGATGGACAACGGCCCTTCGCGCGAGGCGAGGGCGTGCCCTGCGGGCAGGGCCGCGAGGAGCCGTTCCCGCAGGGCCGGGCGCGAATGCAGATCGGAGCCGGTGACGGGCGGGCGCACGAGTCCCAGGTCGAGGCTGTGCTCGGTGAGGGCCTCCAGCTGGTCGCGGGTGACCATCTCGCGCAGGACGATCTCCACGCCGGGCATGGCGGTGCGGGCGGCGTCCAGGAGGGTGTCGAGCATCGAGTACGCGCTGGCCGCGGTGAAGCCGATGGCGATGCTGCCCGCCTCGCCCGTGGAGACCTGGCGCACGGCGAGGGTGGCGTGCTGGGCCTGGCGCAGGATGCGGCGGGCCTCGTTGAGGAAGGCGCGCCCCGCGTGGGTGAGGCGCACGGAGCGGTTGGTGCGGTCGAGGAGCTGGACGCGGAGGTCGTTCTCCAGCAACTGGATCTGACGGCTGAGGGGCGGCTGCGTCATCTGGAGCCGCTCGGCCGCCCGGCCGAAGTGCAGTTCCTCGGCGACCGCCACGAAGTTGGTGAGCTGGGTGAGGGTGAACAACGATGCTCTCCCGGTATCAGTGGATGCCAAATTTGTGTTGGACGTGGATCGATGGGTGATCCTAACCTCACAGTGCGTCCACCGAGGCGGTGACGAGCGGGCCAGCGACGCGGCTGCGCCCCTCCCGCATCCCGTCCTCATCCGCCTTCGCGCCGAGGAGCCCTGAAGCCATGCCGCAGTTCTCACCCGAAGAGGTCGCCAGGAAGCTGGGCTCCGGCCTGCTCTCCTTCCCCGTCACCCACTTCCGCGAGGACCTCTCCTTCGACGAGGCCGCCTACCGCGAGAACATCGCGCGACTCGGCGAGTTCTCCCCCGCCGGGCTGTTCGCCGCGGGCGGGACGGGCGAGTTCTTCTCGCTGACGGGCGAGGAGGTCGAGCGGGTCGTGACCGCCGCCGTGCGCGAGGCGCCCGAGGGGATGCCGGTGATCGCACCGGCCGGTTACGGCACGGCCACCGCGATCGAACTCGCCCGCGCGGCGGAGCGCGCTGGCGCGCACGGGCTGCTGCTCTTCCCGCCGTATCTGACGGAGGCGGGCCAGGAGGGCCTGGCCGCACATGTGAAGGCGGTCTGCCGCGCCACGAGCCTCGGCGTGATCGTCTACAGCCGCGCCAACGCCGTCTACAACGAGACGACGGTCGCCGAACTCGCGGAGAGCTGCCCCAACTTCGTCGGCTTCAAGGACGGCGTGGGCGACCTGGAGCTGATGACCCGCGTCTACGCGCGCACCGGTGACCGGCTCGTCCACGTGGGCGGGCTGCCCACGGCCGAGATGTTCGCCCTCCCGTACCTGGAGATGGGCGTGACGACGTACTCCTCGGCCCTCTTCAACTTCCTGCCGCGCTTCGCGCTCGACTTCTACGACGCGGTGCGCGCCCAGGACAGGGCCGAGGTGCGCCGCCGTCTGGACGAGTTCGTCCTGCCGTTCTGCGACATCCGGCGCCGCAGCCCCGGCTACGCGGTGAGCATCGTCAAGGCGGGCATGAAGGTCGTCGGCCACCCCGCGGGGCCCGTACGGGCTCCGCTCACCGATCTGACGGAGGCCGAGGTCGCGGAGCTGGCCGACCTCGTCAAGAAGGCCGAGTAGACCGTGGAGCGGGGAGCCGTGCGGGCCGGGGCCCGGCGGTCCCCGGCTCCTTCCCTCTCCCCTCCCCCCCTCCGCAACCACCCGGTGCGCGCGACCGCAGCCGCGCGCCCCTCTCATCCCCAGGGACACGAAGTGGTGACCACGACGCACACGACAGTCCAGGCCGAGGTCCAGGCCGCGCAGCAGGCGGGCGAGGCGACGCTCGACACGATCTCCTGGATCCGGCTCTCCTCCGTCGCCCTGCCCCTCTCCACGCCCATCAGCGACGCCAAGGTCCTCACGGGGCGGCAGAAGCCCATGACCGAGGTGGCGTTCCTGTTCGCGGAGATCGGCACGGCCGACGGGCACCAGGGCATCGGCTTCAGCTACTCCAAGCGCGCGGGCGGCCCCGGCCAGTTCGCGCACGCCAAGGAGATCGCGCCAGCGCTGATCGGCGAGGACCCCAGCGACATCGGCAGGCTCTGGACCAAGCTGGTCTGGGCCGGGGCCTCGGTGGGACGCAGCGGGCTGGCCACCCAGGCCATCGCCGCCTTCGACGTCGCGCTGTGGGACCTCAAGGCCAAGCGCGCGGGACTCCCGCTGGCCAAGCTGCTCGGCGCGCACCGCGACTCGGTGCGCTGCTACAACACCTCGGGCGGCTTCCTGCACACCCCGCGCGAACAGCTCCTGGACAACGCGACCGCCTCCCTCGCCAGCGGCATCGGCGGCATCAAGATCAAGGTCGGTCACCCGGACCGCAAGGAGGACCTGGCCAGGCTGACCGCCGTACGCGAGCACCTGGGCGACGACGTGCCCCTCATGGTCGACGCCAACCAGCAGTGGGACCGTGCCACGGCGCAGCGCATGGGCCGGGCCTTCGAGGACTTCGGCCTGGTCTGGATCGAGGAGCCGCTCGACGCCTACGACGCGACGGGGCACGCGGCGCTGGCCGCCTCACTGGACACCCCCGTCGCCACCGGCGAGATGCTCGCCAGCGTCGCCGAGCACTGGGAGCTGATACGTGCCGGGGCCGCCGACGTCATCCAGCCCGACGCGCCGCGCATCGGCGGCATCACCCAGTTCCTGAAGCTGGCCGCGCTCGCCGAGCACCACCATCTCCAGCTCGCCCCGCACTTCGCGATGGAGATCCATCTGCATCTGGCCGCTGCCTATCCGCACGAGCCGTGGGTGGAGCACTTCGACTGGCTGGAGCCGCTCTTCAACGAGCGCCTGGAGATCAGCGGGGGCCGCATGCACGTGCCCTCGCGGCCCGGCCTGGGCATCACCCTCAGCGACCAGGCGCGGGCCTGGACCCAGGAGGAGTACGAGACCGGGTCCCGTCCCTGACCGGCGCCGCGGGGCACGGGCCCCCGTCCGGGGCGCGGCGGACCGCGCTCCGGACGGGGGAAGAACCCGGGCGGACGCTCAGTCCAGGGTGCCGCTGTCGCTGATGGTGATCTTGGCGTCGGGCTTGCCGCTGCGGGAGCCGTGCGACTCGATCTGCTTGACGATGTCGCTGCCCTCGACGACCTCGCCGAAGACGACGTGCTTGCCGTCCAGCCACGGCGTCTCGACCGTGGTGATGAAGAACTGGGAGCCGTTGGTGTTGGGGCCCGCGTTCGCCATGGACAGCAGGAACGGGCGGTCGTGCTTGAGGGTGAAGCCCTCGTCGGCGAACTTCTCGCCGTAGATGCTCTTGCCGCCGGTGCCGTCGCCACGGGTGAAGTCGCCGCCCTGGAGCATGAAGGCGGGGATGACGCGGTGGAAGGAGGAATCCTTGTAGCCGAAGCCCTGCGCGCCGGTCGCCAGCTCGCGGAAGTTGCGCGCGGTCTTGGGGACCACGTCGTCGTACAGCTTGAAGACGATCCGCCCCAGGGGCTGATCGTTCAGGGTGACGTCAAAGAAAACGTTGCTAGCCATGACCACCATCCTGTCATCGCACCGGACCGGGCCGTGACACCACCCGTCGAACTCGTGCCCGGCGGTGCTCCGGCCCGGCGCGGGCCCGTCGTGGAGGGGCCCGCGCCGGGCCGTGGTCCGGCCGCCCGGGAGTGCGGGCGGCGCCGTCCGGCCGCCCCGGTCAGGGAGCCGGGGCCACCCGGGTGGGCGGGTCCGGGGGCCGGGCCGAGGTGTCGGAGCCGGGGCCGGAGCCGGAATCGTCGCCTGAGCCGGAGCCGCCGTCGGGTCCTGGCTCCAGGACCGTCGTCCTGGACAGGGACAGGTGGCGCGTCTCGCGGAAGGCGAAGAGGACCACCAGGGTGGAGACGACGGCGAGCCCCGTCAGATAGAAGCCGGGCGCGAGTGCCGTGCCGGAGGCGGCCACGAGCCCTGTGGCGACGAAGGGCGCCGTGCCGCCGAACAGCACGTAGGCCGCCGTGTAGCCGATGGCAGAGCCGCTGGCGCGCAGATGCCCTGGGAACATCTCCACCAGCGCGGGCACGTTCGAGGTGCCGATGACCGCGACGAGGACGGCCAGCACGGCCGTGCCCGCCATGGCCCCCGCCAGGCCCGTCCCCATCAGCGCGAAGGCGGGCAGGGTGAGCACGGCGAACCCGCCGCAGGCGACGAGCAGCAGCGGCTTGCGTCCGTAGCGGTCGCTGGCGCGCGCCGCGACGGGACAGGCCACGCAGTACGCGAGCATCGCGACCACGCTGGTCAGCATGGCGAGACTGCTGCTGTAGCCCAGCTCCTCCGACATGTACGCGATCATGTAGCTGCTCATGAGGTAGTAGCCGACCGCGTTGGTGATGCTGTAGCCGAACAGCGTGGCGATCTGCCGCCCGCACACCCGCACCGCGTCCCGCAGCGGGGTTGCCTCGACCTCGCTGCGCCGCTCCAGTTCGCGGAAGACGGGCGTGTCCTCCACCTTCGAGCGCAGATAGAGGCCGATCAGGCCGAGGGGCGCCGCGATCAGGAACGGGACGCGCCATCCCCAGCTCTCCATCGCCGGGGTGCTGAGCGTGGCCGTGAGCGTCACGCCGACGAGGGAGCCCGCCACGCTGGCCACGCCCACCGTCATCGGTACGGCTCCGGCGAACCGGGCGCGCTTGCCGTCGGGCGCGTACTCGACGATGAAGGCCGAGGCCCCCGTGTACTCGCCGCCGGTCGAGAAGCCCTGCACCGTGCGGAGCACGAACAGCAGCACGGGCGCGGCCACGCCGAGCGACGCGTACGTCGGCAGCACCCCGATGAGGAAGGTGGCCCCGCTCATCAGGAGCACGCTCAGCGCGAGCGCCCTGTTGCGGCCGAGGCGGTCGCCGTAGTGGCCGAAGAAGGCCGCGCCGACGGGCCGGGCGATGAAGCCTCCGGCGAAGATCGCCCAGGTGGCCAGCAGGGACGCCGTCGCGTCGTACTGGGGGAAGAACAGCCCGGCGATGGTCGCCGACATCACGGCGTAGGCGCCGGAGTCGAACCACTCGACGAAGTTGCCGATGGCGGTGGCCAGGGTGATCCTGCGGCGGTCGGCGGCCGGTCGCTTCGCGGGGCTCGCCGTCTGTGGTGGAGGCGAGGGTGGCGGGGGCGAGGGTGGCGGTGGTGGTGGTACCGACCGCCCTGGGTCCTCTGCGTCCTGGGTCATGGGAACCTCGATCAGTCGGCGCTCAGCCGGGTGCCCGCCTCACGTGCCCTCAGCTCGGCACGGCGGATCTTCCCGGTGGACGAGCGGGGCAGGTCGGCGACGAACTCGATGTGCCGTGGATACGCGAAGCGCGAGTGTCCCTCCTTGGCGAAGGCGCGGAGGGCGTCCGCCAGCTCCTCGCCGGGCTCGTGCCCCTCGGTGAGCTGCACGAACGCCTTGACGGCCTGGCCCCGCACCGGGTCGGGGACGCCCACGACCCCGGCGTCGGCCACCGCGGGGTGTGCCCGCAGCGCCTCCTCGACCTCGTAGGGGCCGACGCGGTACCCGGAGGTCTTGATGACGTCGTCGGCGCGGCCGAGGAACCAGTAGTAGCCGTCCTCGTCGACGACCGCCTGGTCCTTGGTGTGGAACCACTCGCCGCCGAAGGTCTCCTCCGACGCCTCGGGACGGTTCCAGTAGCCCAGCGGGAACTGCGGGTTGGACCTGGCGCGCAGGCAGATCTCGCCCGCCTCGCCCTGGGGCACGGGCCGCTCGCGCTCGTCCAGCAGCGCGACGTCCCAGCCGGGGAGCGGGCGCCCCATGGAGCCGTCCTTGACGGGGACGCCGGGGAAGTTGCCGACGAGGGGGTAGGACTCGGTCGAGCCGTAGTAGTCGAGCGGGGTGATCCCGAACTGCTCGCGGAACCAGCCGATGAGGTCCTCGGTCAGCGGTTCGTTGGAGGAGCACACGACCCGCAGCGACTGCGGGAAGCGGGTGCCGGCGTCCGGCACCTCGGCCCGGGTCTTGCGCAGGAAGGTGGGGTTGACCAGCGCCGTCGTCACCTTGTTGCGGGACATCGAGGCGAGCAGCCCGGCCGGGTCGAAGCCCCCGGCAGGCCGGTACACGAGGTGGACGGCGCCCGCGCGCAGCGGCCCCATCAGCTTCGCCATGGACCACGCCCAGTCGCCCGCGCCGTAGAAGACGTCGCCGGGGCGCAGGTCGTGGCAGTGCTGGAACTCGTTGTGGCCGAGCAGGGTGCGGTGCGCGTGCACGATGCCCTTGGCCGCGCCCGTCGTGCCGGAGGTGTAGAAGATCAGCGCCGGGTCGTCGGCGCGGGTGTCCACGGTGGTGAACTCGGGCGGCAGCGCGTCGATGGCCGGGTCGTCCACGTCCACGACGGTGCCCGTGAACTCCGGGGCGCGTGCCGCTCCCCCGGCCTCGGTGAGCAGGACCGTGGCGCCGGAGTCCTCCAGCCGGTAGCGGACGGGCCCGTCGGCCCACAGCAGCGACATGGTGACGAGTACCGCGCCGGTGCGCAGCACGCCCAGGTAGGCGGCCGGGGTGTCGGGGCGCTGCGGCAGCAGCACGGCGACGCGGTCGCCTGGGCGTACGCCCAGGCCCCGCAGATGCGCGGCGACCTGCCGCGAGCGGTCCTGGATCTCGCCCCAGCGCACCTCGCGGCGGGCGCCCGTGTGGTCCTCGTGGAGGAGCGCGAGCTTCTCGCGCGGGTGCCTGTCGGCCACGTCGGCGGCCATGTTGTAGCGCTCGGGCACGTCCCAGCCGGGGTGCGGGGGTGGGCCGGGCGCGGGGCTCGGCACGCGCTGCGCGCGGGCGGGGTCTGTGGTGTCCGTCGTGTTCATGGTGTGCGTCTCCCGTCGGCGGTTCAGCGGCGGCGGCCGGCGAGGAAGCGGGCCATCTCGCGCTGCGGCTCCCCGGTGGCGTACGCGGCGGCGTGCACCCGCTTCGCGGACTCGACCGCCTCGACGAGCGCCGCCTCGTCCAGCTCGCGTATGCGGCCCTTGGTCAGCGCGACCGCGCCCGAGGGCAGTTCGCCCAGCTTCCTGGCCTGTTCGACGGCCGTGGGCAGCACCTCGTCGGCGTCGACCAGGCGGGTCAGCAGGCCGAGCCGCCGCGCCTCCTCCCCGTCGACGAGGTCACCGGTCAGCGCGAACTCGGTCGTCTTGGCGCGGCCGAGGATCTCCCACATCGCCCAGATACCGGTGATGCTGGGGATGCCGGAGAGGAGTTCGGGCTGGCCCATGCGTACGTCCGGGTGGCCGATGCGCAGGTCGGCGAGCAGCGCGAACTGGAAGCCGGAGCCCGCGACGACGCCGTTGACGGCGGCCACTGTCGGCTTGTCGATGTCGCGCACGGCGCGGTAGAGGACGTCGAAGCTGTCGATCCACGCCTCGGCCGCCGCGTGGTCGTCCGGTGCGATGCCGCTGGTCTCGCCGAGGTCCTGGCCCGCGCAGAAGGCGCGGCCCGCGCCGGTCAGGACGACGGCGGTCACCTCCGGGTCCTTCGCGACCTCGCCCAGTACGGCGATGAGGCGTGCGCGCATCGCGGCGGTCCAGGCGTTGAGCTTGTCGGGCCGGTTCAGGGTGACGACGGCGACGGGTCCTTCGCGGGTGAGCAGGACCGTCCCGGCTCCGGGTTCCGTTTCCGCCGTCGAGGAGGTCGCAGGGGCCGTCGCCGAGGTCGTCGGGGTCGTCGGGGTCGTGTCGGGGGTGTGCACGCTGTCGGAGGAGGGGGAGTTCACAGTGCTGGCCTTTCCGCCGTGTGTTTCCGCTGGCCACTCGCGAGTCGCCTGGAATACAAGCAGCCGTCGGCCAGAGCTGACCAACACCAATCCGGACCGGCAGTGATATCGCATCGGTATGGTGCGCGGATGGAGCTGAGACATCTGCGGTACTTCGTGGTGCTCACCGAGGAGCTGCACTTCGGCCGCGCGGCCGAGCGACTGCACATGGCGCAGCCTCCGCTTTCGCAGCGGATCCGCGATCTGGAACGCGAACTGGGAGTGCGGCTCTTCGACCGCACCCGGCACCGGGTGCGGCTGACCGAGGCCGGGGCGCTGCTGCTGGAGCACGCCAGGCCGGTGCTGGAGAGCGCGGACGCGGCGAGGGAGGCGATGCGCCGTATCCGGCCCGGCGCCGCCGGGGTGCTGCGCGCGGGCGTGCCCCCGGACACCGCGCCCGTCACCCTGCGGACGCTGGTGGACACCTTCGCCTCGATGGAGCCCAGCGTCCTGATCGACCTCAACGAGATGACCACGGACGAGCAGTTGGCCAGGCTCAGGGAGGGCGAGCTGGACGTCGGCATGATCCGGCATCCGGCCGACACGGTGGGCCTGGAGTCGGGTCCGGTGGTGCACCGTTCGCTGGGCGTGGTACTCGCCGAGGAGCACCCGGCGGCGGGCGCGGAGACGGTGCGGCTGCGCCGTCTCAACGGCTCACCGCTGGTGATCTTTCCGCGGCTGATGGCGCCGAAGCTCTACGACCACATGCTGACGGTCTGCCGCGACAACGGCTTCCTCCCCGGCGCGATCCGGCACGCCCGCAACCCGCACTTCATCCATGGCCTCGTCCTCGCGGGGCGCGGTGTGCACCTCAACGAGGAGCCGTCGGCCGGGCTGCCGCCGGGGCTGGTGTGGCGCCCGGTGGACGAGCGGAGCCTGACGTGGTCCACGTCGGTCGTGTGGCCCCGCGCCCATACGGCCGACGTCGTCGCCACCTTCGCCGACGCGGCGCTCTCCGGGCTGCTGGCCGCGGGCCACGTCCACCCCCGCTGAGCACGCGGCACGGCCCCCGGTCAAGTGGCCGGAGGCGGGGCCGGGGTCGGGGTGGGCAGGGTGAGGTCCATGTACGCGCCCGCGATGACGTCGGGACCGATGCGCGCTGTGCCCCGGTAGGCGTGCTCAGCGTGCTCGGCGTGCTCGGCGGTGACGGGTTCGCCGAACAGCCGGGTGAACAGCGCCGGGGAGAAGACGTCGTACTCGACCGTCATCCGGGCCAGTGGGGCGCCGGTCCGGTCGGTGAGCAGGGTCCACGCCGTGGCGTGGCGCGGGGAGTCGAGGAGGCGGCGCGTGCCTCACCGGTGAGTGCGGGCGGTGCGGCGCCGGGCGGGCCGCTGGCGGAAGGACCGGGACCGAGGCCGGTGGGCGCCGCCTGCGCCCCGGGACTCGTCTCGACGGGGATCCGCGCGCTCGCGTGCCCCGGTGACCGGGTACGGAGATCGCGCAGTGCGCGGTAGGGGCGCGTCACGCAGACGAGCCCGTCGACGTCCAGCGGCTCGGCGTCGGCATCAGTATCGGTATCGGCATCGAGGTCCGCGGCAGGCCGCGAAGAAGCACCTTCGAGCATGTTTTCCAGCGTCTGCCCGGATTCGGGGCCGTACGACCTACTTGGCAGCCGTTCATTCGAATGAGGGTGTTTTGCGCTCCGCGCCGGACGCCCGCCTGTTTTGTGGTAAATACGCCGGGTTTCGACGGGTTGCGGATGCAGCAGACCTCTGGATCCCACGCACCCTGATGACCTTTATCTCAAGAAAAAGGTTGCATCTCGTGAACCTTGTGCCTCAGACAACCATCTCCTTAACTGAAGGTGAAGCCCTCCTAAAAACCGGGAAGTTTGAGCATGCCCAGAGAAATACCGCCCCTTGCCGAGGTGCGGCGCATCACTCAGAAGAAGCGCGACGCCTGGTGGACCGTCCTGCTCGTCGACCCGGTGGCCACACCGCTGGTCCGGTTCACCGCCGCGCGTACCAGGATCACTCCCAACCAGATCACCTGGGCCGCGCTCCTCCTGGGACTCGTCTCCGCCGCCTGCTTCGCGACGGGTGACTGGCGCTGGCTCGTCGCCGGTGCCGTCCTTTACCACCTGAGCTTCGTTCTCGACTGCATGGACGGGAAGATCGCCCGTCTCACGGGGACCGGCTCCGTCTTCGGCGCCTGGCTGGACTACGTCTTCGACCGCATCCGCGTCATGGCCTGCGCCGTGGCGCTCATGGCGGGCCAGTACCAGCGGACCGGCGACACCCTCTACATATGGCTCGCCGCCGTCGTCATCTTCCTGGACGGCCTGCGGTACATCAACTCTCTGGAGATCTTCAAGACGCGCCACACCATGCGCAAGCAGATCAAGGCCCATGTGCGCGAGGCCCGGCGTGCCGAGAACTCGGCCGATCTCGCCTTCATGGAAGACCTGCTGCGCAACAACCCCGAGGCCGACATCGAGCAGGACCTCGCCAAGGCGGAGCAGGCGGAGGAGGCTTCGCACGCGGAGAGGACCGGGGAGACGCCGGGGACCGACGAGAACGACGCGTCCGGCTCCCAGGAGCAGACCCCGCGTGCCCAGGTCATCGACCTGCACCAGGAGTTCCGGCACCGCTTCCCGTCCTACCTGCGGTTCCGCTCCTTCATGCTCCGGCACCGCATCCGCACGCACCTGATCAGCGGCATCGAGTTCCAGATGGCCGTGTTCATCATCGGCCCGCTCTTCAACATCGTGCTGCCGGTCACGATCGTCTCCGGCGTGCTGCTGCTCGTCTTCGAGCTGGCCATCATCTACAAGCTGCTGCTCTCCACCCGCGACTTCACCCGCACCATCGACTCCTTCAAGCGGGAGAAGCAGGAGCGCGAGGAGGCCGCGGCCCGCGCCGAGGCACTGGCGCCCGTCACGCACCTCGCCGGTACGGATCTGCCGGGCACGGGCACCGCCACGGGCCCTGCCGGTGCGGACCAGGCACGCTTCCCCGTCGCGACGTGAAGGGCTGAGTGCCCGCCGAGCGTCCCCGGCGCCCCCGCTTCGCGCGGTGGCGCCGTTCCGACGTCTCCGACGCCGCCAGGGCCCAGTCGGCTCCGGCGACTCAGGCGGCTCCGGCTCCTACGGTTCCCGCGGTTCCGGCGACGTCCCAGGGTGAGCCGTAGCGTCCCGTCAGCTCGGTGATCTCCCCGTCCTCCAGCAGGCGCTGTTCGCCGCCGCCGAGCAGGAGGCGCAGCGCGCAGACTTCTTCCAGTTCCACGGCCCCGTCGGCAGCGGCACCCATCGAGGTGCCCGCCACGACGGGGCCGTGGTTCTGTAGCAGCGCGGCGCGGAAGCCGAACCTGAGGCCCTCCAGCAGCTCCGCCTGCGCGGGGTCGCCCGGGGCCGCGTAGGGGATGAGCGGCGTCTGGCCGACGCGCATCACGAAGTACGGAGTGAGGGGCGGGATCGCGCTCCGCTCCGACCACGCGGGCAGGCAGCTCACGGCCGCCGCGTGCCGCGAGTGCAGATGGACGACGGCCGTCAGCTCCGGGTCCCTGCGGTAGAAGGCCGTGTGCAGGGGGAACTCCTTGGAGGGCCGCGGCCCCGCCAGCAGGGTGCCGTCCAGGGAGAGTTCGCTGAGCGCGCCGGTGTCGAGCGCCGCGAGGTCGGCGCCGGTCGGTGTGATGAGTATCCGGTCACCCTCCCGGACGCTGAGGTTGCCGGAGGAGCCGGGGCTCAAGCCGAGCCCTGCCAGCCGGGCCCCGGCCGCTGCGAGTTCGTCGCGCGGCCCGCTCACGACAACACGTCCCAGGCCGTGGTGAACATGTCCGTACCGCCGAAGTTCCCCGACTTCAGCGCGAGGTCCACCGCCTGGCGCCCGCCCCCGACGTGCGTCCGGGCCACCGCCCAGGAGACGCCGGGCGCGATGGGCGCGCCGAGGCGCAGCGTACGGGCGCCGAGCGCCGTCACCACAGCGCCCGAGGTCTCCCCTCCGGCCACCAGCAGGCGCCGGGCCCCCGCGCCGACCAGCTCGGCCGCGCAGCGGGCGAGCGCGCGCTCCACCAGCGCGGACGCCTCCGCGCCGCCCTCTCCGGTGTCGCGCTCGACGTCGGACTCCTCGCCGACGGCGTAGATCAGCGGCGGGCTGCCGGGGTCCTCGCGCCAGCTCTCGCGCACGAAGCCGGTCAGTGCGGCGACGGCGGCCTCGAAGTCCGCGCGCAGCGCGGCGAGGTCCAGCTTGCGGTGCGGCAGACGCTCCCGTGCGTGGCGGACCTGGGCGCGGGTGGCCGCTGAGGCGCTGCCGGAGAGGATCACGCCGTGGGTGCCGCCGGTGGAGCGGGCGCGCGCGGTGGCCGCGTCGGGCTGCGGGCCGCTCAGGCCCAGGGCCAGCCCCGCGGCTCCGGTGACGAGCGGCAGGTCCGAGGTGGCGGCGGCGAGGGTGCGCAGATCGGCGTCCGTGGTGGCGTCGAGGACGATCAGCCCGTCCTGGAGCCCGGGCGCGGCCAGCGCCTCGCGCACGGCGGACTCGCCCGCGCGCACCGTGTCGTGCCCGACGGCGTGCACGGGGCTGCGGGTCTGCGGCGCGAGCAGCCGGCCGAGGTGGCTGTCGCGCATGGGGGTGAGCGGGTGGTCGCGCATCGGGCTCTCGTCCAGGAGGTCGTCGTGGACGAAGAGCCGCGAGCGGTAGACGGTCCGTCCCGTGGCCGGGAAGGACGGGACGATCACGGTGCGCCGCTCCCCCAGCTCGTCGAGCAGCGCGTCGGTGACGGGGCCGATGTTGCCGTGGGGTGTGGAGTCGAAGGTGGAGCAGAACTTGAAGTAGAAGCGCGCGCAGCCCGCGGCGCGCAGGGCGCGGAGCGCGGCGACGGAATCGGCCACGGCCTCCTCGACGGGCGCGGTGCGGGACTTGAGCGCGACGACGACCGCGTCCACCTCGCTCAGATCGCCGCCCCCGGTCCCGTCTCCCGTCCCGTCCTCGGCGCCGTCCGCGCCGGGCGGGCCGACGGTCACCTCCGTACGGAATCCGCGCGCCACCAGCATCGTGGCGAGATCCGTCGCGCCGGTGAAGTCATCGGCGATGGCCCCTAGAAACGGCATCGGCTCTCCCGAGTTCGCGTTCGCGTGGTCTGCGGCGCCGCGAGCGCGGCGATCCGTGGTGCATGCATGTGAAAAAATGTTACCAGTCTTGACGCTCACGTTAAATGCTGCATATTTTTTGTTAACCGGTGAGGGCTGGCCCTCGACCCCCAAGGTCCCCCAGGTCCCGCCAGGTCACCCCGAGGCCCCCGTCACCGCGCCGCGCACTTCGCCGAGGAGCTCCATGAACGTGCATCACCTGTTCGCCGACGCCGGCGACCGTCCGGTCCGTTACGCGCTGTCCGGCGCCGGGGGCGGCTTCGCCCGGACGCTGCTCGCGCAGACCCGGCGCATCCCGCGTCTGACGCCCGCTGTCCTGTGCGACGTCGACGTGGAGCGGCTGCGCGCCGTCTGCGCCGAGCTGGGATACGGCGAGGACGAGCTGGCCGTCTGCGCCGACGCGCACTCCGTCGCCGAGGCCGGGCGCGAGGGCAGGACCGCCCTCGTCGCCGACGCGGCGCTGCTCGGCGCCACGGGCTGGGACATCCTCGTCGAGGCCACCGGCAGCCCCGCGCACGGCTTCGCGATGGCACGCGACGCACTGCGCTCCGGGCGCCACGTGGCCATGGTCAGCAAGGAGGTGGACTCCGTCGCGGGGCTCCACCTCGCCCAGCTCGCCGACGAGCGCGGGCTCGTCTACACGACAGCCGACGGTGACCAGCCCGCCAACCTCATCGGCCTGGTGACCTGGGCCGAGACCCTGGGGCTCGACATCGTCGCGATCGGCAAGTCGACGGAGTACGACCTCGTCCTCGACCCCGCCGAGGGCACCGTCACCCAGCTCGACACCACCATCCAGGCCCCGGAGCTGGCCGGGCTGCTCCAGCTCGGCGACGATGTGCGCGCGACGCTGCGCGCCCGCGCCGAGGCCGTCGCCGCGCTGCCCACGGGCGCGACGGCCGACTACTGCGAGATGGCCGTCGTCGCCACCAGCACCGGCTTCCGCCCCGACACCGAGCGGCTGCACTACCCCGTGGCCCGCGTCGCCGAGCTGGCCGACGTCTACGCGCTGCGCGAGGACGGCGGCGTCCTTCACCGCGCCGGGGCCGTCGACGTGTTCACCGCGCTCCGGCCCGTCGGCGAGGCATCGTTCGCGGGCGGCGTCTTCGTCGTCGTCCGCACCCACGACCCCGAGACCTGGCGCACCCTGGCCGCGAAGGGGCACGTGGTGAGCCGGAACGGTAAGTACGCGGCCGTCTACCTCCCGTACCACCTCATGGGCGTCGAGACGCCCCTCACCCTGCTCTCCGCCGTCCTGCACGGCCGCCCCTCCGGCGGCACAGACCCGCGCGGCCACGCCGTACTCGCGGGCCGCGCCGAGCGGGAGCTGCCAGCGGGGAGCCCGCTGCCCATGGGCGGTCACCACCACGACGTGTCCGGGGTACGGGCCGTGCTGCTGCGCGACGAGGAAGCCCCGGACGACGTGGCCCCGCTCTATCTCGCGGCCGGTGCCAGGCTGCGCCGCGCCGTGCCCGAGGGCGGGCTGCTCACGCTGGACGACCTGGAGGGGTACGACACCGCGCTGGCCGCAGCGTGGGCGGAGGGGCGTGCGGAGAGGCCGTCGGAGCGGTCCGGGTCCGACAGCACCCAGGCGCAGGACGCGGCCGGAACCACCGGTACTGACGGAACCACCGGAGCCCGCGCATGAGCCCCGGCCTCCAGCCGCTGCTGCTCGCCGCCGCGGCCATCGTCGTCCTCGTCCTGCTGATCACCAAGCTCAAGCTGCACCCCTTCCTCGCCCTGGCCTTCGCGGCGCTCGGCCTCGGCTTCGCGGGCGGGATAGGCCCAGCCAAGACGGTGGAGCACTTCGAGACCGGCTTCGGCGACGCGCTCAGCGGCACAGGTCCCGTCATCGGACTCGGCACCATCCTGGGCGGCATCCTGCTCGGCTCGGGCGGCGCCGACAGGATCGCCACCGCGTTCATCGGTGCCCGCCCCGTCAAGTGGATCCCCACCGCCATCGCCGCGGCGGCGCTGCTCATCGGGATGCCGCACCTGTTCGACGTCAGCTTCGTCATGCTGGTGCCCCTGGTCTACGCGGTGGCCAAGCGCACCGGCTCCCATCTGCTGTTCGTCGGGCTGCCCATGGCGGCCGGCCTCTACGTGTCGCACGGGCTGCTGCCCCCGCACCCCTCCCCCACGCTGGCCGTCCAGGCGTACGACGCCAGCACCGGGCTCACCCTCTTCTACGGCCTGATCATCGCGATCCCCCTCGCCGCCGTCAGCGGCCCGCTGCTCACGCGGTTCGCTTCCCGCTGGTTCGGCCCGGCGCCCGACCTGGACAAGGGCCCGGTGCCCGATCCGGGACCCGCGCCGCAGGACGGCAAGCGGCCCGTCTCCCTCGCCCTGGCCCTGATCACCGTGCTGCTGCCCGCCGCGCTGATGCTCACGGGCACCCTGGGCACGGCCGTGGTGGACAAGGGCACCTGGGCTTACACCCTCTTCGAGGCGTGCGACACACCGGTGCTGTCCCTCATCGCCGCCGTCGTCTTCGCCTTCTTCGCGCTCGGTGTGCGCTCCGGGTTCGGGCTGAGCCAGCTCCAGAAGATGGCGGGCAAGGGCCTGGGCCCCGTCGGCTCCATCATCCTGATCCTGGGCGCGGGCGGCGCGCTCAAGGAGATGCTGTCGGCGACCGGCGTGGACGACGTGATCTCCCACTACGCGGTGGACTGGTCCGTGCCCCCGCTCGTGCTGGCCTGGGCCGTCGCGGCGCTGCTGCGGATCTGCCTGGGTTCGGCCACGGTGGCGACCGCCGCCGCGACGGGCATCGTGGCGCCCCTCATCGGCGCCTACCCCGGGCTGTCGCCCGAGCTGCTGGTGCTGGCCACCGCCTCCGGCGCGGTGATGCTCTCGCACGTCAACGACTCGGGGTTCTGGCTGTTCAAGGAGTACTTCCAGCTCAGCATCGCGCAGACCTTCCGCACCTGGACCCTGATGCTCTCGCTCCAGTCGGTCCTGAGCCTCGGCGGCATCCTGCTGCTGAGCACGGTGGTCGGCTGAGGGCCGTGGCGAAGGAGCCCGGACCGCCGTCCGTACGACGGTTCGGGCAGGATGAGAACGCGACACGCAGGACGCGGCCCGAAGCCGCGAGACCGGGACGGAGAACGCAGCATGGCTTCCTCGGGCAGCACGGCTTCCTCGGAGGGGCTCCCGCTCATCCCCGACCAGCGCCGCGAGCTGCTGGTGAAGCATCTGCGCCGCGAAGGGGTGCTCAGCGTCCAGCAGATCACCCAGATCTTCGGCGTCTCGCACATGACGGTACGGCGCGACATCGCCGAACTGGAGCGCCAGGGCCTGGTCTTCTCCGTGCCCGGCGGGGTGCGTATCGCCAGTCAGGTGCACTCCGAGCCCAGCTTCCAGGCGAAGTCCCAGGTCGAGCGCTCCGAGAAGCGCGCCATGGCCGAGGAGGCGGCGCGCCTGGTGCACAGCGGCATGACCGTCTACCTCGACGCGGGCACGACGATGCTCTCGATGGTGCCGCTGCTGGCCGAGCACGACGAACTCACCGTGGTCACCAACGACTTCGGCGCCGTCGAGCAGCTCTTCGGGGCGCGGCATCTCGACGTCATCCACGTCGGCGGGCAGGTCGAGCCGGACAACCACTCCAGCGTGGGGCGGCTGGCAGCCGCCACGGTCCGCCAACTGGCCTTCGACGTCGCCTTCATCAGCACCAGCTCCTGGGACCTGCTGCGCGGGGTGACCACGCCCTCCGAGCGCAAGGTCGAGGTCAAGCAGGCGGCGATGGCGGCGGCGTCCACGTCGGTGCTGGTCGCGGGGTCCTCGAAGTACGGGACCTTCGGCATGTACAGGGTGGCGGCGCTCGGCGCGTTCGACACCGTCGTCACCGACACAGCGCTCACCGAGGCGGCTGCCGAGGGCATCCGCGCGGCGGGCGCGGATCTGCGCCTGACGTCGCCCTCGGAGTGACCCCGGGCCCCGGACCCCGGACCCCGGGCCGTTCCGGTCAGGGTGCCGGAGCCGCGCGGCGCCCTTCGTCCTCGTCCTCGTCCTCGTCCTCGTCCACGGCGGGGAGCCCCGCCGGACCGCTGTCGTCCAACGTCCGGCCACTGGTCTCCTTCAGCAGGAGGACGCTCAGCACGGTCAGCAGGCAGAACCCGGCGATGACGAGGGAGATGAACAGCGCGCCCTCACCGGACGAGGAGCGGTTCACCTCGGCGAAGAGCAGCGGCCCGAAGCCCGCGCCGAGACCGGCGAGCTGGTAGCCGAGCGAGGCGCCCGTGTAGCGGCTGCGTGTGCCGAACAGCTCGGCGTACAGGGCCGCGAGCGGCCCGTACATCATCGGGTGGATCACGGCCTGCCCGAGGACGGCGGCGAGGGTGAGCAGCAGGGCGCTGCCGGAGTCCATCAGCGGGAAGAGCGCGAAGGCGAAGCCGCCCATCAGCACGGCGCCGCTCAGCACGACCGGGCGTCTGCCCGTACGGTCGGACAGCGCGGCCCAGCCGAGGATGCCGAGGACGGCCAGCGCCGAGGAGAGGGTGAGCGCGTTCAGCACGGTCTGGCGCGGGTGGCCCGCCTGGACCCCGTAGGCGATGAAGTACGTGGTGAGCGCGCCCTGTGCGACGAAGGCGCCGACACCGGTGCCGATCGCGAGCAGCAGGACGCGCGGGTGGTGGCGCAGCACCTCCAGCAGCGGCGGGGTGCGCGGCGGCGGCGCCGCCTCGCCCGTCGCGTCGCGCCCCGTCTCCCGCCCCTTCTCGCGCTCCGCCTCCGCCTCCGCCTCCGCCTCGCGCGCCGCCCGGAAGACGGGGGTCTCCTCCACCCGCGTCCGTACGAAGAGCCCGACGGCGAGCAGCACGACGCTCAGCAGGAAGGGGATGCGCCAGCCCCAGGCGAGGAACTGCTCCTCGGTCGTGAACGAGGCGGCGGCGCTGAAGGCGGCCGTGGAGAGCACCATGCCGCAGGGCGCGCCCGCGTTGGTGAAGCCCGCCCACAGGCCGCGTCGCGAGGTGCTGTGCTCGGCCGAGACCAGCACGGCGCCGCCCCACTCCCCGCCCACCGCGATGCCCTGGAGGAGCCGCAGCAGCACCAGGATGACGGCGGCCCAGCTCCCGATCTGCTCGGACGTGGGCAGCAGCCCGATCAGGAAGCTCGCGGCGCCCATCAGCGTCATGGTCGCGACGAGCACGCGTTTGCGCCCGAACCGGTCACCGAAGTGTCCGCAGAGCACGCCGCCGAGGGGCCGCGCGACATAGCCCACGGCGAACGTGCCGAAGCTGGCGACCGTACCGGCCAGCGGGTCCAGACCGGAGAAGAAGATCTGGCTGAAGACGACGGCCGAGGCGGTGCCGTAGAGCAGGAAGTCGTAGAACTCGATGACGCTGCCGAGGAAGCTGGACGTGACGGCCCGGCGCAACTGTGTGCTGTCGGGCACGGGATCGGAGTCGGCGGCTGCGGTGGGTGGTGGGTTCGGTGCCACGGTCGTCTCCTTCGGCGCCGCGCGGAGGAACGGGGAGGCGGGTCACGGGTTCAGGGGTCCAGGGATCAGGGGTTCACGGGATCAGGGGTTCAGGGGGTGCCGTAGCGCTCGCGGAGCGCGGACTTGAGCAGCTTGCCCGAGGCCGTACGGGGAAGGGCGTCGGCGACGACGACCGACCTGGGCACCTTGTACGCGGCGAGGCGCCCGGCGAGCGTGCCGCGTATCCGGTCCGGGTCGGGCGCATCGCCTTCGTGGGGCACGACCACGGCCAGCGGGGCCTCGCCCCACTTCTCGTCGGGTACGCCGATCACGGCGCACTCGGCGACGGCGGGATCGTCGAGGAGGGCCGCCTCCACCTCGGCCGGGTAGACGTTCTCGCCACCGGAGATGATCATGTCCTTGTAGCGGTCGACGATGGTGACGTAGCCGTCCGCGTCCCTGCGCGCCGCGTCCCCGCTGCGGAACCAGCCGTCGGTGAACGCCTCGGCGCTCTCCTCCGGCAGCCCCCAGTAGCCGGGCATCACATGGGGGCCGCGCACGACCACCTCGCCGGTCTCGCCCGGTCCCACGGGGCGCAGTCCGGGGCCCGGTTCCACCACTCGCACGTCGCTGAAGAAGTGCGGCACCCCCGCGCTCCCCGCCTTGCTGACGCTGTGCGCGGCGTCGAGGAAGAGGACGCCCGGCGAGGCCTCGGTCATGCCGTAGCCCTGGGTGAAGGTGAGCCCGCGCGCCTGGTACGTCTCGATCAGGGAGCGGGGCACGGGCGCGCCCCCGCAGGTGAGCAGCCGCAGCGAGGAGAGGTCGGCGTCCGGCCAGCGCGGGTGCGCCGCGAGCCGCTGGTACATCGCGGGGACCCCGAACATGAAGCTGACGCGGTGGCGTGCGACGAGGTCGAAGGCCGCGTCGGCCTCGAAGGAGCCGGTGAGCAGGCAGCAGCCGCCCTTGAGCAGGACGGGGAGGGCGAGCATGTTCAGCGCGGCGGTGTGGAAGAGCGGCGCGGAGACGAGGGCCACTTCGTCGGCGACGAGATCGTGGTCGACGAGGACGTTGACCGCGTTCCAGGTGAGGTTCCCATGGGTGAGCATCGCGCCTTTGGGGCGGCCCGTGGTGCCCGAGGTGTACATGAGCAGGCACAGGTCGTCCGGGCCGACCGTCTCGTCCAGCGGCTCGGCCGGTGCCGCCGCGATCGAGTCCTCGTAGGCGACGTCGACGGGCAGCGTCCGGGGGACGTCGCCTACGGGAACGGATCCGCTGCGCTGCCCGGCCAGTTCCTGGACGAGCGGCGCGTGTTCGGGAGTGTGGACGAGGAGGCGGGCGCCGGAGTCGGTGAGCTGGTACGCGGTCTCGGGGGCGCTCAGCCGGGTGTTGAGCGGCAGGAAGACGGCGCCGAGCAGGCCCGTCGCGAAGAACGTCTCGAAGTAGGCGGGGTGGTTGGGCCCGAGAAAGGCCACCCGGTCCCCGCGCCGCACTCCCAGCTCCCGCAGCGTGTGGGCGAGCCGCGTGGTGCGGTCGTGGAGCGCGGCGAAGGTGACGGTGCGTCCGTCGTGGAGGAGGGCCGCGCGGTGGGGGGTCTTGCGGGCGCGGCGTGCGGGCCAGGATCCCAGTCCCTCGTTGCGCATCACACTCTCCTCGTCAGGAGCCGGAGCCGGAGGTCCGCCACGTGCGGGGTGCAGGGTGCGGAGAGGAAGCTAGGACCAATAATTGTCGACGTCAATAGTTGTCGCCGACACCTTCGTGGACCATCCTGGACGTACGGCGGGCCGCGAAGCACAGCGGCGGACGAGGGACAGGGGACGGACGACGGTGAGCAGGGAGCAGGCCATCACGTACACGCGCTCGGCGAAGGACCCGGGCAGGACCCCCGCGAGCCGCAGCCTCGACGCCGATGAGCCGTGGATGCGCTCGCTGCACTCCGACACCGGCTATCTGCTCTACCGGCTCGGCCTGCGCTCGGGCCAGCTGTTCAACGCGACGCTCCAGGAGTCGGGGCTGCGGCTGCGCCACTACGCGGTGCTGCGCTATCTCGCCACCGTCGAGGGCGCGCTCCAGCGGGAGCTGAGCACACGGCTGGGCTACGACCCCTCCGCCATCGTCGGCCTCGTCGACGACCTGGAACGCCTGCAACTGGTCGAGCGCCGCCCGGCGCCCGCCGACCGGCGCAGCCGGGTCGTCGTCCTGACGGAGGCGGGGAGCGCCTTCCTGCGCGACATGGACGCCGCGAGCCTCCGGGTGAGCGACGACCTCCTCGCACCGCTCGGCCCGGCCGAACGCGAACTGCTGCACGGGCTGTTGCTGCGGGTCGCGGAGCCTGGCGCGGGGGACGCAGGCGCGTCGTCCGCCTCGCCTGCGCGCGAACCGGGCTGAGCCCGGCGCCCCGGTGTGACCGCCGGGTTCATGTGCGTACGTCGAAGACGTAGAGGCCCAGATCGCCGCAGACCGCGAGGCGGTCTCCCGAGGGGAACCACGTCAGACGGCCCAGCGCCGAGTCCACCCGGAGGTAGGTGACGCAGCGCAGCGTCGCCGTGTCCCACAGGCGGAGGGTCTTGTCCCGGCCGCTGGTGGCAAGCCACCGGCCGTCCGGGCTGACGGCGACGCCCGCAACCTTGTCTACGTGACCGGTGAGGACGCCCCGCGCGGTGCCGTCGGTGTTCCACAGGTGCACGGCCCCGTGGCCGGTGCCCGCCGCGAGCCAACTGCCGTCCGGACTCACCGCCAGATTGTCCACCATGCCAGTACCGGTGATGACGGCGCGCGGGGTGCCGTCGGCGTCCCACAGATGGATCGTGGGTTCCGGGTCATGGTGTGCCACGGCGAACCAACTGCCCTCCGGGCTGATGGCCACTCTGGAAGGGGATCGCAGCTTGCCGACGGGGCGCCGCGCGGAGTGCCGTCGGCATTCCAGAACCGCACGGTGCCGTCCAGCGACGCGGTGACGATCGTGCCGTCCGGGGTGATCGCCACGTCGGTCGCCAGCTCGCCGGTGCCCGGAAGCTCGCCGATCCGGTTACCGGACAGTGTCCACAGCTCGGTCCGCTCACCTACGGCGCAGGCGAGCCAGGTGCCGTCCGGGCTGATCGCCACCCCGCGGAAGCTGTCGGTGTCGTGGTGGAACGCCCGGAGGAACGCGGGGTGGTGGGGGTCGGGGAGCGGCCACGCGGGGTTCAGCAGCGGTAGAGGCAGGAGGCGTTGGGCCGCCGTTCGCCAGGCGTCCAGCGAGGAATGGCCGCTCAGCCGGGCGAGCAGCGTGCTGCCCAGTCCACCCGCCGCGTCGGCACGCGCGAGCAGATGCGCGTTCTGAGTGACGGCCCGGCCCAGCGCCTCGGCGAGCGGGCCCGTGGCACGGCCCAGGTCGGCCTCCAGGGGCGCCGGACCATGCTGGTCCAGAACGGCCAGGACCCAGCGCGGATCGCAGACCACCTCGTTCAACTCCGCCGTCAGCTCCGCCTGTTGCAGGTGGTAGCTCAACTGGCGCCACAGGTAAGGCTCTTGCGGTGGAAGCCGCCACCAGGGGAACGCCCCGGACGATGGCTCGGCCGGTATGTCGTCACTCCGCTCACGCGGCAGGGCGGACCGGTGCTCGTCGAGCAACGCACGGTGCAGGTCGCGTAGTTGGGAGCCCGCGCGATGGCGCAGGTAGGCGCGCATGATGTCGTGCAGACGCAGAGCGAGGGTCGGGGCGCCGTCGTCCGCTACCTCGGCCTCCGAGGGGCCGGTCACCGAGAGGTCGACGAGGGAGAGGTCAGCGAGATCCTGGCAGAGGCGCTCCGTCTCCGCCGGGCCGAGGCCCCCGGTGTGCGCCCAGTACGCGGCCAGCGTCGGCTCGGGAACGGCCGAGTCCTCGGGGAACACGGCGAGTTCGAGGTAGCGCTGGAGCCTCGCGGGGTCCAGCAGCGACAGGCTTGCCTCGACGGTCGCGGCGACGGCTGCGTCGCGCTGGTCCGCGTCGGTGACGTCCACCGCGACGGGCCCGCGCTCCGCCAGTTGCCCCGTGATCCGCGCTGCGGCCGTAGGCAGGGCGAGTCCGCCGCGCACATACCGGCGCAGCGCTCCGTTGACGAGCCGGAGCAGCACCGGCCACGAGCCCGTCCCCGTCCTCGGCGAGGAGGCGTGCGACGATCTCGTCGGCCAGCTCCGCGCGTGGCACGATCCGGTGTGTCCTCGCGAGCACCATGCGCAACGGGCCTGTGGGCACGGGGAGTTGACGGCCGTTGACCACGATGTCCCGCCCCAGGAACACGGAGCCGTGGACCGTTCCACCGACCTCGTTGCGCACCGCCCCACCGTCCGGTGCCGTCGGCCACGTCGAACCGTCCAAGGACGGCTGCGCCGCTCCGCCCGCCATCGCGTACCCCCGTGTCCGAACCGTCCGCACGTGTCCGGGCATTAAACCAGCGGGAGGCGGGCCGGACGTTACGCCCGCTGCTCCCGCACCGCATCACCGACAACCGTCGTCACGACCCTGCCGACCGCCGCCGCGTCCGGCGCGGTGCTTTCCCGGTCGGCGAAGAGGAGGTGTCCCGCGCCGATCAGCGTGGGGGCGAGTGCGTCGATGTCGGCGTCCGCCGCGAGACGGCCCAGTTCGCGTTCCGCCGTGAGGTAGGCGGCGATCATGGCCGTGGCCTCCGTCAGGACCGGGACGCCCGTCGGCGTGGTCCGGCGGAGCCGGGTGCGCAGTTCGTCCCGTGAGGTGATCAGGGCGACGATCGCCACCGCGACCGACTCGAACAGCTCCGTCAGCGCGCCCGCGAGATTGCCGGTCACGGTGCCGGTCCCGGCCGCGTCGCGCAGCGCGTCGGCCTGGTGGCCGATCCTGGCGACGCGGTCCAGCACGAGGTCGGCGAGGAAGGCGTCGAAGTCGGCGAAGTGACGGTGCAGCACGCCCTTGGCGCAGCCCGCCTCCGCGGTGACGGCGCGGCTGGTGAGCGCGCTCGGCCCGTCGCGGAGCAGCACGCGCTCGGCGGCGTCGAAGAGCTGCTCGCGCACATCGCGGATGGCCGTTCCTGTCGGCACCCCGTCTCCCGTCTCTCTGTCTCTTCCGTGCCCTGGCCCACCCCATTGACGAGTGGGCGTTCGCCCACTCATAGTGGGCACATGCCCACTATACCGCCGGGGCGCCCTGCCCCCTCCGGCTCCGACTCCTCCTTCCGGCAGTACGCGGAGTCGTTCGGCACGGACGCCGAGCGCTACGAGCGTGCCCGGCCCCGCTATCCCGAAGCGCTGCTGGAGCGCGTCATCGCCAGCAGCCCCAGCCCCAGCCCAGGATCCGGCCCCGGCCCCGACATCCTCGACGTCGGCTGTGGCACCGGCATCGCGGCCCGGCAGTTCCAGGCCCTCGGCGGCCGGGTGCTCGGGGTGGAGCCCGACGCGCGGATGGCCGAGGTGGCACGGCGGTTCGGGGTCGAGGTCGAGACGGCGGCGTTCGAGGGGTGGGACGCGGGCGGCAGGGAGTTCGACGTGGTCGTCGCGGGCCAGGCGTGGCACTGGATCGACCCCGTTGCGGGCGCCGCCAAGGCCGCCGAGGTGCTGCGTCCCGGCGGTCTGCTGGCGGCGTTCTGGAACGTCTTCCGGCTCCCGCCCGAGCTGGCGGACGCCTGCGGCGACGCCTACCGGCGAGCGGTGCCCGACTCGCCGTTCGACCTGCGCGCCGCGCTGAGCCAGGACACCGACCCGTATCAGGAGATCCTCACCAGGGCCGCCGACGGCATCCAGCGGACGGGCGCCTTCGGCGCGGCGGAGCGGTGGCGGTTCGACTGGGAGCACCTGTGCACCAAGGACGCGTGGCTGGACCAGTTGCCCACCCTGGGCATCCTCACCCGGCTTCCGCCGGACCAGCTCGCGCCGGTACTGGAGGCGGCGGGCGACGCCGTCGACGCGGCCGGGGGCAGCTTCACCATGCGCTACGCGACGGTGGCGGTCGGCGCATCGCGCACCGGCGCCGCCACCTGACCGGCTGACCGGCCTCCCCCGCCCGCAGGACCCATGGGCCCCGTGGGAGAGGCCGGTGACGGCAAATCAGTCGATGGACAGCTCGCCCATGGCGCTCCAGCCCTCCGCGCCCGGGATCGTGGTACTCACGATGTCAGGCGTACGGCGCAGCAGCGGACGCATGGTCTCCAGTCCGGCCCTGAAGTGGTCGGAGTTGACGTGGGCCTCGCCCGCGTCGTCCTGGAAGGCTTCCACCAGGACGTAGGTGTCGGGGTCCTCGATGCTGCGGGACCACTCGAACCAGAGGTTCCCCGGCTCCGCGCGGGTGGCGTTCGTGAAGGCGGCGACATGCTCGGGCCACTGCTCGACGTGCTCGGGCTTCACCGGAAATTTGACGACAATAAAGATCATTTCTCGATTGTAGGACGCCACGCGGAGCGGTCACCTCCGGGAGCCGGGACTCCCCCGTTCACTCCAGCGGGCCCAGGGACTCCAGGAGGTTCAGGGGGTCCACGGGGCCCAGGGGATCGTCGGCTTCCTGCGGGTCCAGCGACTGTTCGGCCCAGATCGTCTTGCCCGAGTCCGTGTAGCGGCTGCCCCAGCGGTGGGTGAGCCGCGCGACCAGGAACAGCCCGCGCCCTCCCTCGTCGGACAGTTGCGCGCGGCGCAGCCGGGGCTGGGTCTGACTGGAGTCGGACACCTCGCAGATCAGGGTCTCATCCCTGATCAGACGCAGTCCGACGGGTGCTCCGCCGTAGCGGATCGCGTTGGTGAGCAGCTCGCTCGCGATCAGCTCGGTGGTGTCGGCCAGGTGCCCCAGGTCCCAGGCGGCCATCCGCTCCTGCACCGCTACGCGGGCGCGCGCGACCTCCGCCGGGTCGACGGAGAACTCCCACGCCGCCACCGTGTCGTCCGGGAGGAGCCGCGTACGGGCCAGGAGCAGGGAGACGTCGTCCGCCGGCGCCTCTGGCAGGAGCCGTCGCAGGATCTCCTGACCGGCCCCGGTCGGCGTGCTGTGCCGCGTGGCGGCCTCCGCCACCACGGCGCCCAGCCTGGCCACGCGCTCCTCCCGCGTCGTGCCGCTCCCGCCCGCGAGGAGGGGGTCGTTGTAGAAGACGAGCAGGCCGTCGGGGCCCACGTCGAACTCGACGGACTCGAACGGGAGGGCTCCCGCGCCCAGTGGCGGCCCCGGTGTGAGCCGGACGGCCCCGGCCTCCTCCCCGCTCCTGGCGAGGACGGGCGGCGGATGCCCGGCGCTGGCCACGGCGCAGCGGCCCGTGACCGGGTCGTAGACGCAGTACAGACAGGTGGCCCCTGCCACCTGCCGCCCCACCGACTGCATCCGGTCCTCCTCCCCGGACTCACCCGGGCCGGACTCACCCGGATCCGGCGGGCCCGGTGGACCCGGCGGGCCCTCCTCCGTACCGGCAGCGCCCCCCGCACCCCCCGCGCCCCCCTCCTCCGGATTCGCGAAGGGCGTCTCGGTGTCGGCCAGTCTGAGGACGATGTCGTCCAGATGGCTGAGCAGTTCGCCGGGCGTGAGGTCGAGATCGGCGAGGGTCTGGACCGCCGTACGCAGCCTGCCCATGGCCGCCGTCGCGCCGAGCCCGTGCCCGGCGACCTCGCCGGTCACGAACGCCAGCCGGGTCGAGGAGAGCGGGATGACGTCGAACCACGTGCCGCCGATCCCCTCCATCATCCCCGCGGGACGGTAGATGCCCGCCGTGCGCGCCGCGCTCGTGTCGGTCACCGCAGGGGGCAGCAGGCTGCGTTGCAGGGTCTCGGCGGTACGGCGCTCGCGCGTGTAGCGGCGCGCGTTGTCCAGGCCGAGGGAGGCGCGCGAGGCGATCTCCTCGACGAGATCGGCGTCGCTCCCGCCGAACGGGGGCTGGTCGCCCGTGCGCCACAGCACCAGGGCGCCGAGCACCAGGCCGCGCGCGGTCAGCGGCGCGGCCATGAAGGACGTCGCGCTCGAAGGGAGCAGCAGCCGGGAGCGCTCGGGGTCGCCCGCCAGGTCCTCGCGCCAGTCCGCGAGGTCGGACTGGAAGACGACGGCGCCCTGCCGCAGTTTGTCGGTCTCCAGGCTGCGGGGCCTGATGGTGGCGTCGAGGGGGTGGATCTCCGACGGCCAGTGCCCCTCGCCCGCCGCCGAGGCCACCGCCACCCGCCGCAGCGGTGCCCCCGGCTGGAAGCCCTCTGGCTCCTCGCCCAGCAGCACGCGCGAGGACAGGTCCACCGCAGCCAGCCCGGCGAACCCGTGGGAGACCAGCACCTCCACGAGTTCCCCGGCCACGCTGGTGACGTCCAGACTGTGGCCGATGCGCTCCGCCGCCGCGTGCAGCAGTTCCATCCGCGCGCGGGCCACGTGCTGGTCCGTGACGTCGGTGAAGATGACCGCCACCCCCATCGGCCGCTCCTGCCGGTCCTCCAGCCGGAACGCCGAGAAGCTGAGCGTCCGCTCCCGTTCGGGCGCGTTCCGCCGACGCGCCGTGGTCACCCAGTCGACGAGCGGCTCACCCGTCTCCGCGACCCGGCGCAGCCGCTCCCGTACCGCCGCGGCGTCGCCGGGCAGCAGGATCTCCTCGATGCCGCGTCCGACGGGGTACACATGGACGCCCGCCTCCGTCGGCGGGCCCGTCGACTGCGGGGTGTGGTTGAGCCGCGTCGTCAGCAGGTTCATGTCGTGGATCGCCAGCCCGACTCTGGTCTGCTCGAACAGCGCCCTGACCAGCGCCTCGTTCTCGTCCCTGCGGTCGGCGACGGGGACCGGCACGAGTTCGACGAGGAGCGCGGCGCCCTCGGTGGTCCGCATCCGGCGCGTCTCGACGCGCACCTCCAGCGGCTCGCCGTCGCGGCGCCGCAGCACGGCGCGCCCGTCCGGGGCGAGGCGGCGTGCGGTGTCCTCCGGCGGGCCGCCGTCACGGGCGCCCCCGGTGCGGTCGGCGGCGGGGTCGCCGGGAGGCTCGGGGGACGCAGGAGCCCCGGCGGGGGCCGCGGGCGTGAGGAGGTCGGCCAGCGCGCTTCCGCAGACCGCTTCGGGCGGCTCCCCGGTCAGCTCCCGCACCGCGCCCGCGCACATGGCCACGCGGCCGTGCCGGTCGACCACCAGCACGGCCGTACCGCCGCGCGGGGTCAGCGCGGGGTCGTGCAGGTCGGTTCTGGCGCTCACTGGCGTGCCCGCTTCCGAGACATCCCGTCCGTAGTCCACTCGCCCCCATTCAAACCGCGAAAGGCCGCACGCGCTCAGTCGCCGGGAAGCCTGCCAGGGCGCCCGCGAGCGGGGCACGCGCCCCAGGAGCCCCGTACTCCGGTGCGGAACGGGCAGCTGGGAAGCCGCTCCGTCCCCGTGCTCCGTCCGGGGGGCGGCGTGACGGCGGGGCGCCCGCCTGAACGTGGTCTCCCTCGTCTAGGAGCGCCCGCGAGGCCCTGCTACCGTCTCCGCCGTCCGGGGCGGTGCGACGAGGGGGAGCTGCGATGACGGACGGCCGATGGCCGAGGGCCGCGCACCCCGCGCACCGTTCGGGGCGGCCATGACGGGCCGGGACCGTGCCGCACCACCCGCCGCACGCCCCCTGCGCGAGCGGGGACACGGTCGCGGAAGCGGACGCGGCTCGGCCCTGGGCCCGTACGGCGGCGGCTGGTTCCTGCTGCTGCCCGCGCTGGTGCCGATCCTGGTGCTCAGCGTCGGGCCCCTGCTGTACGGGATCTCCCTCGCGTTCACGGACGCGCAGGCCGGAAGGACCGACCCCACCAAGGTGGTGGGCCTGGCCAACTTCGCCGACCTGCGGCTCGATTCGCTGTTCTGGGACTCCTTCCGCGTCGGACTGACGTGGGCGGTGTGCGTCACGGCGCTCCAGCTCGTGCTGGCGTCCGGGCTGGCGCTGCTCCTCGACGCGAACCTGCGGTGGCGGTGGCTGGCCCGCACCCTGGCGCTGGTCCCGTGGGCCATGCCGGAGGTGGTCATCGGCATCATGTGGCGGCTCGTCTACCACCCGGACGCGGGGCTGCTGAACAGCGCGCTGCGCGATCTGCGGCTCATCGGCGAGAACCCCGCCTGGCTCTCCAGCGCCTCCCTCGCGCTGCCCGCCGTGATCGTCGTCGGCGTCTGGGCTGGCATGCCGCAGACCACCGTCGTGCTGCTCGCGGGCCTCCAGAACGTGCCGGGCGAGCTGCGCGAGTCCGCCGCGCTGGACGGCGCCGGGGCGTGGCGGCGGCTGCGCGCGGTGACCTGGCCCGCCGTCAAGCCCGTCGTCCTGGCGATCACGGCGCTCAGCTTCATCTGGAACTTCAACGCGTTCGGCCTGGTCTACGTGCTGACCCAGGGCGGCCCCGGCGCGCAGACCCGGCTGCCGATGCTCTTCGCCTACGAGGAGGCGTTCCGCTACGGGCAGTACGGCTACGCCGCCGCGATGGGGCTGGTGATGGTCGCCGTCATCGCCGTCCTGCTGACCGTCTTCCTGCGCAACCGCATCGAGGAGGACGACCGGTGATCGCACCGTCCCCACCACCCCCGGCCCCCCGCGTCAGGCGCCGGGCACGCGCCGAGCGCACCACGCGCGGTGCGCAATACGCCGCGCTGCTGTGCTACCTGGCCTTCCTCGGGCTCCCGCTGCTGTGGCTGCTGTCCACCGCCTTCAAGCCGCCGCCCGAGCTGGCCACCGTCGACCCCGGCTGGCTGCCCCGCCACCCCACCCTGGACAACTTCGACGCGGCCTTCGACCAGCAGCCGCTGCTGCGCTCCGCGCTCAACAGCCTGCTCGTCTCCGGTGGCGCGGCGCTCGTCTCCGTCGCGCTCGCGGTGCCCGCCGCCTACGCGATGGTGCGGTACCGCTCGCCGCTGACCCGCACCGCCTCGGGCTGGGTGCTGGTCAGCCAGATGTTCCCGTTCGTCCTCGTCATCATCCCGCTGTTCATGGTGCTGAAGGGCCTGCGCCTGGTGGACTCGCTGACGGGCCTGACCGCCGTGTACGTCGTGTGGAACCTGCCCTTCGCACTGTGGATGCTCCGCAGCTACGTCAAGGCGCTGCCCGTCTCGCTGGAGGAGGCGGCGGCGGTGGACGGCTGCGGGCGGCTGCGCGTGCTGCGCAGCGTCGTGCTCCCGCTGCTGGCGCCCGGGGTCGCCGCGACGCTGATGTTCTCCTTCGTGACCGCCTGGAACGAGTTCTTCTTCGCACTCGTCCTGCTCAAGTCGCCGGAGAAGCAGACCATGTCCGTCATCCTCACCCGCTTCCTGGGCGCCGAGGGCGTGGCCGACCTCGGCCCCCTCGCGGCTGCGGCACTGCTGGCGACCCTGCCGAGCCTCCTCTTCTTCGCCTTCCTCCAACGCCGCCTGGTCAGCGGCATGATGGCCGGGGCGGTGAAGGGCTGATGCGGCGCCGACGGCTGCTGGGCGCGGCGCTCTCGGCCGCCGCCGGCGGCGTGGGCGGCGGCGTGCTGGCCGGATGCGGTACGGGGTCGCCGCGCCCGGACGGCGTGCTCCTGGACTATCTGAGCCTGGCCTGGCAGAAGGAGTCGGTCCAGGTCAACAAGGCGCTCGTGGCCGAGTGGAACCGGGCCCACCCCCACAGCCGCGTGCGCTATGTGCAGGGGAGCTGGGACACGGTCCACGACCAGTTGCTGACCTCGTTCGAGGGCGGCAGCGCGCCCGACGTCATCCACGACGAGGCGGGGGACCTCACCGACTTCGCGTACGGCGGCTATCTCGCCGACCTGCGCGGCCTGCTGCCCCGCGCGCTGCGCGAGGAGATCCCGGACCGGCTCTGGCGCACCACCACCTTCCGGGGCGGCGTCCACGGGGTGCCGATCCTCCAGGAGCCGCGCGTCCTCGTCGCCAACCGGAAGCTGCTGGAGCGCGCCGGGGCTCCGCCGCCCGACGCCGGGGCGCCCTGGACGTGGGAGCGGTTCGAGGAGATGGCGCGACGGTTGTCGGGCGAGGCGCGCGGGGGCGGGCTGCGGAGCCGTTACGGGGTCGCGTGGGCGCTGAAGGAGCCGGTCGCGCAGTCGCTCAACCTCGCGCTGACGACGGGCGGGCGGGTCTTCTACCGCGAGGGCGGCAGGAACGTGGTGCGGTTCGGGGCGCGCGACGCGGCCGTGCCGGAGCTGATACGCCGCCAGTTGCGCCAGGACCGCACGGCGGCGCCCGGCACCCTGGGCATGTCGGGCTCCGACGTGCTGCCCGGCTTCTTCGCCGGGCGCTACGCGATGGTCCCGCTGAACCTCTCGTACCGTCAGCAGGTGCGCCAGCAGGCGCCCAAGGGGTTCGACTGGGTCACCCTGCCACTGCCCAGGGGCGAAGCGGCCTCGGGCGGCGGCACCGAGCAGGGCATCAGCCCGCAGACCCTCTCCGTCGCACAGGACTGCGCGCACAAGGAGGCGGCGATGGCGTTCATCGCCTTCCTCGCCCGGCCTGGGCCGCTGGCCCGTCTCGCCAAGGGCGACTGGATCCTGCCGACCGGCGAGACTGCGCTGCGGGACCCCGCGCTGCGCACCCGCGCGCACGGCTGGCGCACGGGCGCGCTCAGCGCTCCCGACCTGGTCGCCTCGCCCTCGCTGGGCGTCCGCGGCTACCCGGAGTGGCTGGACAAGGTGGCCACTCCGGCGTTCCAGGAGTTCTACAACGGGGGCACGGACGTGGCGGGCCTGCGCGAGCGGCTGGTCGGCGACGGCAACCGGGTGCTGGCCCGCTACCAGCGCTGACGGGCGCGGCGGCGAGCGCGCCCCTCGGCGGCCGTTCTCCGGCCGCCGAGGATGGCGTGGTCAGGACATGGGCTCAGGACGTGGCGGGGAGCGGGGCGAGGCGGACGATGCGCAGGAAGCCGTCGGGCCTGTGCGGGTGACGGCTCGTCATCTCCAGGCGCACGCGGCCGGCCCGTACCGGGTCGAAGGTGATCCGGGTGGGCTCGCCCGAGCCGTCGGCCCAGGTGACGTCGAGGTGGTCGACGGGGACGTACTCGCCGTTCTTCCAGTAGCTGACGGCGACGGACTCGGGCAGCGCGTGGGTGCCGTCCGTGGTGAACGACGCTTCGAGCCCCGCGATCCAGCGCGCACGCGGCCAGCTCAGCGAGACCCAGTCCCTGGCGTGCGCAAGGCTGATCTCGGGCAGCACGGCCGTCGCGGTCATGCGGTAGGCGTTCGACCAGCCAGTTGCCGAGTCGGCGTCGAGCATCGCGGCGGGCACGGTGCCGGGCGCCCCGGAGAAGCTCGCGTCCGCCTTCGGGGTCTCCTCGGCGGCCGTCGAGTCCCGGCCCGTGGCGGCGGCGGACGCACCCGTGGCGACGGACGCGCCCCGGCCGCCTCCCCCGCCACCGCCGCCGGTCACGCGGACCCTGGCGGAGCCGGACCGCAGCCCCTCCGAGCGCGCCGTCACCGTGAGCGCGCCGCCCGAACCCCCGGAACCGTCCGCCAGGACGATGGCGAGGGCCTTGCCGTGGAAGGCGGAGCGGGTGTCGGACCGGTAGTTCTCCGCGCTCTCCTGCTGCCCGTTGTCCAGGCCGAGCAGGCGGCCCCCGGTCACGGTGAAGGTGAGCGCGTGGTCCGCGTCCGGCACGAGCACGCCCCTCGCGTCGATGACCTCGGCGGTGACGAAGACCAGCGAGCGCCCGTCGGCCGTGACCTTCTCGCGGTCGGGCGTCAGCCGCAGCGCCGCGGCCTCGCCCGCCGTGCGCAACGTGTCACGCGCGACCTCCTTGCCCCCGCGCCGGGCCACGGCGACGAGCCTGCCGGGGCGGAAGGGCACCTTCCATGTCAGGTGGAGCTTTCCCGCGCTGCCGTTCGGGCTGGTGTAGCTGCCGGGGTAGGGCCCTGAGGTGACGGTCTTGTCGTCGCCGGTCGCCTCCGTCGTCTCCCGGTACTCCTTGCCGTAGGGCGTGGTCTTGCGGTCGTAGCGGCGCTCGCCCAGTGAGGTCCCGTTGAGGAAGAGTTCGACGCTGTCGGCGTTGGTGTACGCCCACACCCTCACCTCCTCCTTCGGCCGGTGCCCCGTCCAGTCCATCGGGAGCAGGTGCACCATCGGCTCGTCGCGCCACTGGCTGCGGAAGAGGGAGAACTGGTCCTTGGGGAATCCGGCGGTGTCGACGGCGCCGAAGAAGGAGGACTTCACGGGGTAGACGTCGTCGTACGGCGTCGGCTCGCCGATGTAGTCGATGCCCGTCCAGACGAACTGGCCGCCGAAGTACTCCCTGTCGCGGTCCTTCTTGAGGACGTACTCGCCGCTCATCGTCCACGACTCCAGGTTGTTGTCGTAGGACGAGGTGCCGCGCCTGCCCGGTGTGTAGTTCTCGCCGGTGTTGAGCTGGTCCGGGTTGTCGTAGACACCCCGTGTGGAGGTGGAGGACGAGGACTCCGCCTCGAAGAAGAAGGTGTCGGGGTACTTCTTGTGCAGGGCGTCCATCGAGGCCGCCGTGTTGTAGTTCAGGCCGATGCCGTCGAGCATGCGCAGGATGCGGTCCTGCGGGGAGCCGTCGGCCGGGACGCTGCGGTACTTGTCGGTGCCGATCACCAGGGCACGCGTGGTGTCGACGGAGCGGACGGCCTCGATGAGCCGCTCGGCCATGCCGACTCCGGCCTCGCTGGTGCTGTCCGGGATCTCGTTGCCGATGGACCACATCACCACGGCGGGCGAGTTCTTCGCGGCGTGCACCATCTCCTTGATGTCGGCCACGCCGTGCTCCTCGAAGAACCGGCCGTAGTCGTACGTGTTCTTCGGGGTCTTCCAGCAGTCGAACGCCTCGACGAGCAGCAGGATGCCCATCTCGTCGCACAGGTCCACCACCTGGGGCGCGGGCGGATTGTGCGAGGTGCGCAGCGCGTTGACGCCCATGTCGCGCATGATCTCCAGTTGGCGCCTGGCGGCGTCCACATGGAAGGCGGCGCCCAGCGCACCCAGGTCGTGGTGGAGGTTGACGCCGTTCAGCTTCATGGCCTCGCCGTTGAGGGAGAAGCCGTGGTCGGGGTCGAGGGCGAAGCGGCGGAAGCCGAAGCGGGCGCTGGTCTCGTCGGCCGTCTTTCCGTCGACGGAGAGCCTGACGTGCGCGGTGTAGAGGTGGGGCTCGGCCGTCGACCACAGGCGCGGCTTCGCGACGCTCAGCTCCAGCGCCTCGCTGACGGGTTCGGCGTCCAGGTCGGCACGCGTGCTCCCGGTCGCCACGGTCCGGCCCGTCGCGTCCTTGAGCGTCACCGTCAGCTCCGCTTGTACCGGGCGCTCCGCGCTGACCGCCCTCGTCTCCACCCGTACCGTCGCGGGCCCCGAGCCGCCCGTCAGGCCGGGCGTCGTCACGGTCACCCCGTGGCGCACGACGTGGACGGGGTCGGTGACGACGAGGCGCACGTCGCGGTAGATGCCGCTGCCCGAGTACCAGCGGCTGCTGGGCACCTGGTTGCGCACCTTCACGGCGAGGGTGTTCGGCGTCTTCCCGTCGGTGTGGGCCAGGTCGGTGAGGTCGAGCGCGAAGCCGGTGTAGCCGTAGGGGTGGGCGCCGATCTCCTGGCCGTTGAAGTGGACGTGCGCGTCCATGTAGACGCCGTCGAACTCGACGGACAGGCGTTTGCCCGCCGCCTCGCGCGGAAGCGTGAACGTCTTCACGTACCAGCCGAGGCCGCCCGGCAGATAGCCGCTGCCCGCCGTGGTCTCGGCGCTCCTGCGCGGGTCGAGGCCGATGCTCCAGTCGTGCGGCAGGTCCACGTCGCGCCAGCCCTGGTCGTCGTCGCCCGGCTGTTCCGCGTCGGCGCCGCTGGTGTTGACGAGTGCGAACCGCCAGCCCTGGCGCAGGTCGGTGCACCGTCCCGAGGAGAGGGCCAGTGCGGCGGCCGACGGGCCCGCCTCGGCCGCCGCGGGAACGGTACCCAGCGCCGACGCGCCGATCGCACCGCCGAGGGTGGCGCCGGCGCCGCCCAGGACCGCTCTTCGTGAGATGGCCATGCGTGTCTCCCGGTTCATCCGTCTGTCCCCTGAGAAACCGCGGCCTCTCGTCGGCCACGGCGGCTGAACGACCGCGAGCGTGTCGTCTCTTGAGAGGTTATGTCAATGAAAGCACCAAAAACTGGCAAGTAGCTACAGGTGTTTTCGGCCGCCGCACGGTGTCACGGCCCTTCGCACGGCTCCGCACGGTCCGCTCCACCCCTCGGTCGCCGCCGAGGACCGAAAGGTTGCCGGGCGGGGGCGCGATGTCGGGACACGTTGTCAGGGCACGGTGTCAGCGCTTCGCGTCGGGAGGGAGCACGGGTGACTGGGCTATCTCCCGTTCCGCGGCGGCGATGATGCCCGAGATGGCGTCCGAGGCCGCCGCCGCGTCGCCCCGCTCCACCGCGTCGACGATCGCCCGGTGCGCGGGCAGCGACGCCTCGACCGCACCGTGCGTCTGCGAACTCACCGCGAAGCTGTGCTCCAGCGCGACCTCGATACCGCGCCCCAGAGACCCCAGCAGCCGGTTGCCGCTCGCGTCGAGCAGCGCGCGGTGGAAGGCGCTGTCGGCCTCGACGTAGCCGCTGCGCTCGGGGTGCGCCGCTGCCACCTCCATCGCCTCCAGCGCCCGGCGCAGCGCGCGCACGTCCTCCGCCGTGCTCCGCTCCGCGGCCAGCCGCGCCGCCTCGGGTTCGACGATGCGGCGCAGTTCGCCGGTCTCGCGCAGCAGCGGCCTGGGGTCGCAGTCCTGCTGCCAGCGGAGCACGTCCCGGTCCAGGTGGTTCCAGTGCTCGGGCGGCAGCACGCGCGTGCCCGTGCGCGGCCTGGTCCGCAGCATCCCCTTGGCCGCGAGCGCCTTGACCGCCTCGCGCAACGCGCCCCGGCTGACGCCCAGTTCCGTCGCGAGGTCGTCCTCGACGGGCAGCGGCTGCCCCGGTGCGGGGCGGCCCGCGACGATGCGGCGGCCCAGTTCGGCGACCACCCGCTCGTGCGCGGTCGGCAGGGACGGCGGGGACGGCGGAGTCCTGTGCGCGGGCCCCGTCGCGACCCTGGGCGCGGGCGCCGTCGCGCCGCCGGACACGAGCCCGTGCCCGCCTCCACCCCCGCCCCCGTGCGTGTCCCCGTGTCCGCTCCCGTTCCGCGGCATTGTCTGTGCGCACCCCCTGGACGGCATTCATCGAATCATTTAATGATTGCACCCGCGTTGCGCGCCCGTGAGTCCGCCCGAAGTCCGTCCCGGCCGAGGAGGCATTCCGCGATGACGCACGCCGAGCACACCCCCGCGCCCGGCGGGGAAGACCCTGCCGGGCGCGACGGACCCGACGGCCCAGGCAGCCCAGGCAGCCCAAGCGGCGCCCGTACCGCACCCGGCTCCCCCGCCCCCTTCCCCCTCAGCACCCGCCACCTCCCCGCGCCCGAGGTCAGGGAGCTGCCGGAGCCGCCCGCGAAGATGTGGCGGATCATCGGGCCCGGCGTCGTCGCGGCCGGAGTGGGCCTCTCCTCGGGGGAGTTCATCCTGTGGCCCTACATCGCCTCGCAGGCGGGCCTCTTCTTCCTGTGGGGCGCGGTGGTCGGCGTCGTCACGCAGTGGTTCCTGAACATGGAGGTCGAGCGCTACACCCTCGCCACCGGCGAGACCGCCATGACCGGCTTCAACCGGATGTGGCGGCACTGGGGCGCCGTCCTCGCCACGCTGACGTACGCGTCGAACCTCTGGCCCGGCTGGGCGACCAGCTCGGCGACGATGCTGTCCTACGTCTTCGGCGGCGAACCCACCGTCATCGCGATCGGCCTGCTGCTGCTCATCGGCGCGATCCTCACCCTCGCGCCCGTCGTCTACACGGCGCTGGAGCGGATGCTGTTCCTGAAGGTGGCGGTGATCGGCGTCTTCTTCCTGCTCGCCGTCCTGTTCGCCGTGGAGGCGGCCAGTTGGCGTGAGCTGCCGAAGGCGGTCACCCACGTGGGGCAGTTCCCTACGGAGCTGGGCATCGCCGTGCTCATGGGGGCCATCGCCTACGCGGGCGCCGGGGGCGGACAGAACCTGTGCCAGAGCAACTGGATCCGCGACAAGGGCTTCGGCATGGGCCACTACGTACCGCGCCTGGTCAGCCCCGTCACGGGCAAGGAGGAGGACGCCACCCGTTCGGCGGCCGGGTACGTCTTCGTCCCCACCGGGGAGAACCTCGCCCGCTGGAAGCGCTGGTGGCGCTTCGCCAACACCGAGCAGGCGCTCACCTTCGGCCTCGTCACCGTCGTCACGATCGTCCTCGCCTCCCTGCTCGCGCACTCCACGCTCTTCGGCGCCCCGGGGCTCTCCAACGACGTGGGGTTCGTCGAGGAGGAGGGGCAGGTGCTCCAGGCCCAGGTGGGCGGCTGGTTCGGGGTGTTCTTCTGGCTGATCGGCGCGTTCTCCCTGTTCAGCGCGGCGACGGGCATCGTCGACTACACGAGCAGGCTCGCCGCCGACGTCCTCAAGTCGACGTATCTGCGCCGCTCGCGGCACTCCGAGAGCCGTCTGTACTTCTGCCTGGTCTGGGGGCTCGTGGCGATCGGCGTCACCGTCCTGCTCCTCGGGCTCGACCAGCCGCTGGTGCTGCTGGTCATCTCGGCCTGTGTGGCGGGGCTGATGATGTTCGTCTACTCCGCGCTGCTGCTCGTGATGAACCGCAGGGCGCTGCCCGCGCCGCTGAAGGTGCGCGGCTACCGCGCCGCCGCGCTCGTGTGGGGCATCGTGCTGTTCGGCGCGCTGTCCGTGCTGACGGTGCGGCAGCAGATCCTCGACCTCTTCGGCTGACCGGCACCTCCCCGGCGCCGGTCACCCCCACCCCCGCGACGAGAGGAAGCTGAGCCGTATGAGCGACACGGGCCGTACGACGGACGGGCAGCACCGCGAGACCGACGAGCGGCAGCACACCACGGGCGCACCGGCCCGCCGCAGCCAGGCGTGGTTCGGGGCGAGCGGCCGGGGCGGCATGGTGTACCGCTCCTGGATGCGCAACCAGGGCTTCGGCCCCGGTGTCTTCGACGGCCGCCCCGTCATCGGCATCGCGACGAGCGCGTCGGAACTCGCGCCGTGCAACGCGCATCTGACCCGCGTCGCGGAGGCCGTCAAGCGCGGCGTGTGGCAGGCGGGCGGCTTCCCGCTGGAGTTCCCCACGATGGCGACGGGCGAGACGCTGATGCGCCCGACCGCCATGCTCTTCCGCAACCTCATGGCAATGGAGGTCGAGGAGCTGATCCGGGCCAACCCGCTCGACGGCGTCGTGCTGCTCTCGGGGTGCGACAAGACCACGCCCGCGATGCTGATGGGCGCGGCCAGCGTGGACCTCCCCGCGCTGATGGTGACGGGCGGGCCGATGCTGAACGGCAAGTACGAGGGCAGGGACGTCGGTTCGGGGACCGCCGTGTGGCAGTTCGAGGAGGACCTGAAGACGGGGCGGATGACCCAGGAGGAGTGCTTCTTCGCCGAGGGCTGCATGGCCCGGTCCAACGGGCACTGCATGACCATGGGCACAGCGTCCACGATGGCCTGTGTGGCGGAGGCGCTCGGCATGCAGTTGCCGGGCTCGGCGACGTGGCCCGCCGTGGACGCGCGGCGCTTCGAGACGGCCCAGAACGCGGGCAACCGCATCGTGGAGATGGTGCACGAGGAGCTGCGCCCCTCCAGGATCCTCACCAGGGCGGCCTTCGAGAACGCCATCCGCGTCAACGCGGCCATCGGCGGCTCCACCAACGCGATCATCCACCTCACCGCACTGGCCGGGCGCACCGGCGTCGAGCTGGCCCCCGAGGACTTCGACGCCCTCGCGCGCGATGTGCCGACGCTGGTCAACCTGATGCCCAGCGGCAGCTTTCTGATGGAGGACTTCTGCTACGCGGGCGGCCTGCCCGCCGTGCTGGACGAGCTGGAGCGGGGCGGTCTGCTGCACGGCGGACAGCTCACGGTCACCGGTGCGAGCATCGCCGAGAACGTCGCGGGCGCCACCCGTACCGGCACGGAGGTGATCACCGGGCTGGACGCGCCGTTCCAGCCCGCGGGCTCCGGCACGGCCGTGCTGCGCGGCAACCTGTGCCCGGACGGCGCGGTCATCAAGCAGTCGGCCGCCTCCCCGCACCTGCTGACGCACCGGGGCCCCGCGCGGGTCTTCGACTCCCCGGAGGCGTACCACGCGGTGTGCGACGACCCGGAGCTGGACGTCGACGAGAACACCGTCCTCGTCATCCGCAACGCCGGGCCCAAGGGCTACCCCGGCATGCCCGAGGTCTCCAACGTGCCGCTGCCCACCAAGCTGCTGAAGGCGGGCGTCACCGACATGGTGCGCGTCTGCGACGGGCGGATGAGCGGCACGGGCTACGGGACCGTCGTCCTGCACGTCTCCCCCGAGGCCGCGACGGGCGGCCCGCTCGCGCTGGTGCGGGACGGGGACACCGTCGTCCTCGACGTTCCGCGGCGGATGCTGCGGCTGGAGGTGACGGACGAGGAGCTGGAGCGGCGCCGCGCTGCGTGGCGGGCGCCCGAGCCCCGGCACACCAGCGGCTACGCGTGGCTCTACACCCAGCACGTCGAGGGGGCCGACAGGGGCGCCGACTTCGGCTTCCTGCGCGGCTGCCGCGGCCACGAGGTGCCCCGCGACTCGCACTGAGGCACCGGGGGCGGGAGAACCGATGGGCACGGGTTTAATGGGGCGATGTTCGATCACAAGACTCTGGGCGGGACGGGGCTCTCGGTGGCCCCGCTGTGTTTGGGCGGGAACGTGTTCGGCTGGACGGCCGACGAGGAGCAGTCGTTCGCCGTGCTCGATGCCTACACCGCCGCGGGCGGCAACTTCGTCGACACCGCTGACGCGTACATGTACCACTTCCCCGGCAACGAGGCGGGCCAGTCCGAGAGCCTCATCGGCAGATGGCTCGCCGCTCGCGGCAACCGGGACGAGGTCGTCGTCGCGACGAAGGTAGGTGACCACCCGCAGCGCAAGGGCCTGCGGCCCGACAACATCAAGGCAGCGGCCGAGGACTCCCTGCGACGCCTGGGCACCGACCGCATCGACCTGTACTACGTCCACTTCGACGACGAGTCGGTGCCGGTCGAGGACATCGTGACGGCGCTCGACGAGCTGGTGCGGGCCGGGAAGGTGCGGGCCGTCGGCGCCTCCAACATGAGCCCGGCACGCCTCGACGCCTCGCTGCGGTTCGCGCGCCGCGAGGGCCTGACGGGCTACCAGGTGCTCCAGCCCCACTACAACCTCGTCTCCCGCGACACCTACGAGGGCGAGCGCCGGGACATCGCACTGCGGGAGGGGCTGGCCTGTGTTCCCTACTTCGCTCTCGCCTCCGGCTTCCTGACCGGGAAGTACCGGCCCGGCCGGACGGTGGACAACGTGCGCAACATCCCCGGCCTGGCCGGTGGCTACGCGGACAGCGAGCGCGGCATGACGGTCCTCGCCGCCGTGGAGGAGGTCGCGTCGGCGCACCGCGCCGAGCCGGCGACCGTCGCACTCGCGTGGCTCGCCCAGCAGCCGACGGTGGCCGCGCCGATCGCCTCCGCGCGGCTGGTGGAGCAGGTGCCGGCCCTCGTCGCGCTCCAGGATCTGCGGCTGTCCGACGCCGAGGTGGAGGCCCTGAACGCCGCGTCCGCCTGACGGCGGGCGGCGGACGGCGGACGGCGGGCGGCGGGCGCCCCTGCGCGCGGTGCTCCCGTGCCGTGACGGTGGCACGGGAGCGCCGCGGGCGCGGTGGCGGCGGGAGGCCCGCCGTCACCGGGGTCCGCTACGGCAGGTTGTGGACGTGGGGGCCGACGGCGTTGGACCAGGCGTTGCCCGCCGTCGCGTCCCAGTTCGTGGACCAGGTCATCGCGCCGCGCAGCGCGGGATAGGTCCGTGCGGGCTTGAACGAGCCGCAGTTGGTGCCGCGGGCCAGGCAGTCGAGGGCGTTCTTCACGATCTGCGGGTCCACGTAGCCGCTGCCAGCGCCCCGGGTGGAGGCGGGGACGCCGAGGCCGACCTGTGAGGGGTCGAGACCGCCCTCCAACTGGATGCAGGCGAGTGCGGTGAGGAAGTCGACGGAGCCCTGCGAGTAGACCTTGCCGTCGCAGCCGAGCATCGCGCCGCTGTTGTAGTACTGCATGTTGACGACGGTGAGGATGTCCTTCACGGCCAGTGCCGTCTTGAAGTACTCGGTCGACGTGGACTGCATGTCCAGGGTCTGCGGTGCCATCGTCAGCACGAGGTCGGGCCCGGCCTTGGCGGAGAGCTGGCGCAGCGCCTTCGTCAGATAGGTGGAGCTGACGCCGTGCTCCAGGTCGATGTCGATCCCGTCGAAGCCGTACTCGTTCATGAGCGCGGCGGCGCTGTCCGCGAAGGCGGTGGCGGAGGCGTCGCTGTTGATGGCGACGTTGCCCTTCTCGCCGCCGACGGACAGGATCACGCTCTTGCCCGCCGCCTGCTTGGCCTGGATGTCGCTCTTGAACTCGGCGGCCGAGCCGTAGCCGACGGCCGGGTCCAGGTTGAAGGTGATCCGGCCGGGTGTGGTGGTCGAGTCGGCGAAGGACACCGCGATGATGTCGTACTGCGCCTGCACGTCCCGCAGCTTCTGGACGGTGGCGCCGTTGTTGAAGTTCTGCCAGTAGCCGGTCACGGCGTGCTTGGGCACACCGGGCCCCGGGTCGCCGCCCCCGCCGCTGGTGGTGGCCGTGACGGTGGCCGACTTGGGCGACTCGCCCGCCGCGTTGGTCGCGGTGACCTGGAACTGGTACGCGGTGCTCGCGCTCAGCCCGGTCACGGTGGCCGAGGGGCTGGTCGACGAGTGGACCCTGGTGCCGTTGCGGTAGACGTTGTAGCCGGTGGCACCGGGGACGGCGCCCCAGTTCAGCGTCACCGAGGACGAGGTGACGGTGCCGACGGTGAGCCCGGTGGGGGTGCCCGGTATGCCGGGCTCGGGGTCGCCGCCCCCGCCGCCGTCGGGGCCCATGACGGTGAGGTCGTCGGCGTAGTAGGCGCCCTGTCCGTACCAGCCGTGCGTGTAGACGGTCACGGCCTTGGTGTTCGCGCCCGTCGTGAAGGTGGTCCTGAGCTGCTGCCAGGTGCCGCCGCCCGGTGTCCACGTCGATACGTCCGTGGTGCCCGTGCCGCTGGCGCCGAGGTAGGCGTACTCGCCCTGCACCCAGGCGCTGAGGGTGTAGGTGGAGCCGGGCTTCACCGTGACGGTCTGGGCGCACTTGGCGTTGTCCTGGCCGCTCGGGGTGGCCTTGAGCGCCGACGTGCCGCCGTGCACCGGGGACGTCACGGTGCTGCCGCTGCCGCCGGAACAGGCCCAGGAGCTGAGCCCCGACTCGAAGCCCGCGTTCTTCGCGACGTTCACGTCGGCGGCCTGCGCCGTGCCCGCCGAACCCGCGAGCGCGAGCCCGGAGGAGAGCACGAGGGCGAGGGTCGCGCCGAGCCATCTTCGTACGCGTGAGGTGCGATCGCGTGGGGTGCGATCGCGTGAGGTGCGGTCCACTGGTGCCTCCGTGGAGAGGGAAGGGGGTGGGACGGGCGAGGGGGGTGGGGCGGTGCCGTGCTGTGACGTGCCGCGGCGGACCGCGGCGTCGTCACCGTGGGCGTAAAGCTGGTCCAGACCAATACGCTTGTCAAGGTGCGTCACAACGGCCCGTATACGGAATCGCGCCCTCCCCGCACCCTCCCCGGGCCGGGCCCACCGGCCCGCTCCAGTGGTCCGACCACAGAAGGCACCTTCCCCTTCGCGCGCTATTGGGCGATTCGCACAGCACCCGTTCTTTCAGCCGCCCGGAAAAGTGCCCCCGGTTGGCCGTTTGGGGTTGTCGCGTACATGTGCGCTGCCTTTACTGGCGTGGCGCGGAGAAACCCGTGGCCCTTCGAAAGGACAGCACCGCACCGCCCACGCCCGCCGCGCGCACATGTACGAGCACGGTGTCACCCCGCCGTGCACCCCACGGCCGTCCGCGCCCCGGCATTCTGGGGACCCTCACCGCGCTCGGCCACGGAACACGTAGCACCCCGGTCGACGGCCACCACGCCAGGGCCGTGACGTCCGGCAGAGCGCATCTCCCCTCATCCCCCCACCACTTCAGAAGGAGACCGAGATGGCTGCGCAACCTGGAGGATTCGACCGTCGCTCCCTGCTGCGGGGCGGCCTGTCCGTAGGTGCCGTGGGCGCCCTGGGCCTGGGAGGCGTCGGCGCCGCACAGGCCACGGGGACTTTCGCCACGGGTCGCGCGGGCGGCGCGAAGGAGGCGGGCGCCACCGCCGCCGAGCCCCGCATCTACAGCACCGAGGAGTGGGGCGCGCGGGCGCCCTCGTCGGAGATCGTCGTCCTGGACCGGGTGCCGACCTACATCGTCGTGCACCACACCGCCGAGCCCGGCAACAGCGAGGACTACTCGCTGGCACACGCCAAGCAGATCTGCCGGGACATCCAGGACTACCACATGGACGGGCAGGGCTGGGCCGACACCGGCCAGCAGTTCACCAACAGCCGCGGCGGCTATGTGCTCGAAGGACGCCACAAGAGCCTGGCCGCGGTGCGCGGCGGGAAGCAGCACGTGCAGGGCGCCAACGTGGGCGGGCACAACAGCGAGGTCATCGGCATCGAGAACGAGGGCCTCTACACGGAGGTGGACGTCCCCGACGCGCTGTGGGACTCCCTCGTCGGGCTGGTCGCCTGGATCGCGGCGCAGTACAAGCAGCCGGTCGAGAACATCAAGGGCCACCGCGACTTCAACTCCACCGCGTGCCCCGGCGATGTGCTCTACGGCCGCCTCCAGGAGCTGCGCGACGCCGTCTCCGGCAAGCTGGGCACCCCGTCCGTCGCGACCCCCGACATCTGGCCGCTGCTGCGCCCCGGAGACACCGGTTCCCGCGTGCGCGCCGCGCAGCACCTGCTGCGGGCCGCCGGCTTCGACTCCCTCCCGGCCGACGGTGTCTTCGGCGAGCGCACCAAGGCGGCCGTCGCCAAGCTGGCCTCGTCGCACGAGATCGAGCAGCACACCTGCTCGGCCCTGCACCACAAGAGAGTGGACGAGACGGGCTACCTGGGCTCGGACCTGTGGCCGCTGATCACCCCGCGGGTGCGGCCCGGTGAGAACAGCGAGGTGAGCAAGGCCGTGGCCACCCTGCGCCGTGCGGGTGGACACCTCGCCGGTTCGGGGGACCTGACCGCGCTCGACTGGAAGCGCCTGCTGGACTGACGACGGCGCGTCTGTGACGCGGGCTCAGGCGGGACGGGTACGGGCGGGGTGGGACGGTGCCATGGGGCCGTCCCACCCCGCCCGCTTCCGCTTCCCAGGCCGGACCGGGCCAGACCAGGCCAGACCGTGCCGTGCCGTGCCGTGCGCGAGACTGGTGCCGCGAGCCGACCACCGCCGCACGAGCGGCGAGAACGACGAGAAGGGACGCGCGATGAGCGTGGGCCGGACAGTGACCTTTCCCTCCGGAGCCGCCGTTCCGGCCCTGGGCCAGGGGACGTGGCACATGGGCGACGACCCGTCGCGCCGCCAGCGGGAGATCGCGGCGCTGCGCACCGGCATCGACCTGGGCATGACGCTGATCGACACGGCGGAGATGTACGGGGACGGCGCCGCCGAGGAACTGGTCGGGGAGGCGATCCGCGGCAGGCACGACGACGTGTTCCTCGTGAGCAAGGTGCTGCCCTGGAACGCGGACGCCCGCGGCACGTCCGAGGCGTGCCACGCGAGCCTGCGCCGCCTCGGCGTCGAGCGGATCGACCTGTATCTGCTCCACTGGCGCGGCGGTGTGCCGCTGCCGGAGACGGTGGAGGCGCTGGAGTCGTTGGTACGGGAGGGCAGCATCGGCTCCTGGGGCGTCAGCAACTTCGACGTGGACGACCTCGCCGCGCTGCCCGGCCTGCCAGGGCCGTCCGCTGCCACGGGGCTCCAGACGGACCAGGTGCTCTACAACCTCACCCGGCGCGGCCCGGAGTACGACCTGTTCCCCCGCTGCCGGGAACTCGGCGTTCCCGTCATGGCCTACTCCCCCGTGGAACAGGGCCGACTGCTCGGCCACACGGCGCTGCGCTCCGTCGCCGCGGCGCACGGGGCGACGCCCGCACAGGTCGCGCTGGCGTGGGTGCTGCGGCACGACGGGGTGATCGCCATCCCCAAGGCGTCGTCCAGCGAGCATGTGGAGGAGAACCACGCGGCGCTCGGCCTGCGGCTCACCGACGACGACCTGCACGCCCTGGACGCGGCCTTCCCGCCCCCGCCGGGCAAGCAGCCCCTGGAGATCCTCTGACCAACTGGCCACCCGGCCACCCGGCCACCTGGCCACCTGTGTGCGACATCCCGTGGGTTCCCGTGGCCCCTGTCGCGCTGAGGCGCTTGAGTCTCCAGCGACTGGAGGGTCCAGGATCTCCCCCATGGACGACGAACGCCCCGACGTGCTCACCATCGGCCAGCTCGCACACCGCACCGGACTTCCGGTGCGCACTCTGCGCTTCTGGTCGGACGAGGGAGCGGTGCGGCCCGTGGCCCGCTCCGCGAGCGGTTACCGGCTCTACGACGCCGGGTCCGTGGCCCGCGTCGAGCTGGTCCGCACCCTGCGGGAGCTGGGCCTCGGGCTCGACGACGTGTGCAGTGTGCTGAGCGGCCGGACCACGGTCGCCGAGGTCGCCAACGCGCATGTGGCCGCGCTCGACGCGCAGATCCGCTCGCTCAAGGTCAGCAGGGCCGTCCTGTCCACCGTGGCGATACGTGGCTCCACCGCTGAGGAGACAGCACTGATGAACCGACTGGCGCGGCTTTCCGCCGCCGAACGCAAGCAGATCATCGACGAGTTCAAGGAGGAGGTGTTCGGAGGTCTCGACATCGAGCCGCGCCTGCGCGACCGCCTGCACACCTTCAGCGTCGATCTGCCCGACGATCCCACACCCGAGCAGGTCGACGCCTGGGTCGAACTGGCCGAACTGGTGCGGGACTCCGGCTTCCGCGCCCGGTTGCGCACATGGCTGAAGCTCAACACGCCCACCCCGGGGCAGCAGCGTCCCCCCGGCGCTTCCATCTGGTGGGCCAGGCACATCGTGCAGACCGTCGCGGAGGCCAGGGAACGCGGGGTCGCCCCCGAGGGACCGGAGGCAGCCGAGGTGCTGTCCGAGCTGTTCGGCGACACCGACCGGACCGCCGTGCTCCGCAGTCTGGAGGCGGGGATCGAGGCGGGCGCTGAGCGCTATCGCAGGCTCGTCGCCCGCGTGCGCGGGCAGGACTCGGCGCCCGACGCGACCGAGGAGCTGGAGTGGCTGGCGCGGGCCCTGCGCGCCGCGGAGCAAGCCTGACCGCCACACCTGGCCGTGCTCGGCGAAGGCGTCGGCGACGCGATGAAGCGGAGGGCCAGGACGGGCTCACCCCGCGCGAGGTGCCTCCACCGGTCGCACGGCGGGCCAGGCGAAGGTGAGGGAGCCGCCGACGGGCAGGCCGTTCCACAGTGCCGCGACCTCGTCCAGGCGGGCCAGGATCCGTTCCACCACCGCCTCGTCCTCCGGCGGCAGCGGCTCGTGCGGCACCCATCCCGCCGCCTCTCCGCGCTGACCGTGCCGACGTCGCCACGCGAGATCGCAGATTCCGGCGAACCGCTCCGAGACGGCCATGTCGCCCCGCCGCGCGTGGTCGTCCTCGCGCAGCCGGTCCTCGCGACGGCGCTGCTTGCGCCGCTGCCGCCGCAGCTCGCGTCCGCTGCCGCCCGCTTCTCCCCGCGTGAGGAAGCTGCCGCCGCCCTCGGCCGTGCGCCCGTAGAGCCCTGCGGCCAGGCCGAGTTCGGCCTCCACGACGTAGTGGACGAGGTCGTGCGGAATGTGCGTGTCATAGCCCGGCGCCGGATCCATGCCCCGGTCCGGCTGCCCGGGCACGGAGACACCGACCGCGTAACGCCGCTCGCCGGTACGGGTGAAGGTCACGTCCATGCGGGCGACGGTAGACGGAGCGTGCGCGCGACGGCATCCGAATTCCCCGGGGCCGTCGCCCGGCGGGCCGGGCGCTACGGGACCAGTACCACCTTGCCCGTCGTCTCCCTCTTCTCCAGCGCGGCGTGTGCCGCCGCGGCCTGGGCGAGGGCGAAGGTCTGGACGGCGGGCACCAGGCTGCCGTCCGCGGCGGCCTCCAGGGCGCGACGTTCGAGTGCGGGGGTGTCCTCGGGCCGGGCGAGCAGCAGCGAGAGTGCGTCGACGAACGTGACCTCGTGGGCCGCGAGTTCCTCGGGCGAGGGCGCGAAGGTGACGGTGGAGATGCTGCCCATGGAGACGAACCGGCCGCCGGGGGCCAGCAGCCCGAACGCGGCGCGCGCCTTGTCGCCGCCGACCCCGTCGAGCACGACGGTGACGCGTCGTCCGCCCAGTGCCTCCGCTACGGTCTTCTCCCAGCCCGGCTCGTCGTAGTCGACGGCGAGGTCAGCGTCGAGCGCGCGCACGGCCGCCACCTTGACCGTGCCGCCCGCGGCGCCGACTGTCCGGATGCCGCGGGCCCGCGCGTACTGCACGACGAGGCGGCCGATGCCGCCCGCGGCCGAGGTCACCAGCAGCACGTCGTCCTCGGCGAGCCGGGCGACGTCGAGGAAGGCCAGCGCGGTGGCCCCGGTGACGATCATGGCGACGGCGGTCTCGTCGCTCAGCGCCTCCGGGCGCGGGTGCAGCTTCGTCACGTCGGCGACGGCGAGTTCCGCGTAGCCGCCGGGGGCGCCGTGCCGGGTGACCACCCCACGTCCGGCCCAGCTCGGGTCGACGCCCTCCCCGACGGACTCCACGGTGCCCGACACCTCCCCGCCGAAGATGGCGGGCAGCGGGGGCGCGGGCGGTGCGAGCACGTTCTTCCGGCCCGAGCGCATCACGGCCTCGATCGCGTGCACACCCGCCGCGGCGACGGCGACACGCACCTGTCCAGGGCCGGGCACGGGGTCGGGGACGGTCTCGTAACGCAGGTTCTCCGCGGGACCGAAGGTGTGCAGAACGACAGCGTGCATGGTGGCTCCCCGGGTGCGTGGTGGTTTCGACACCCCGAGCATGCGACTTGAACAAAGGTTCAAGTCAAGCGTCCCGCCGCACCCCCGGGACCGTCAGGGGGACGGCTTGCGGGCCACTCCGCCGAAGGCGCCGGCGTGCGGGACCGTGCCGGGGTCGGCGTCGGGCCGCCACTCGGTGATGCGGACGACGCCCGGCGGGACCAGTTCCAGACCTTCGTAGAAGCCCTCGATCTGCTCGCGCGTGCGCAGGATGTACGGGACGGCGCCGGAGTCGTTGTAGTCGTCCTGGGCGGCGTTGGTGTCCGGGTTCTCGTCGGCCGCGTCGTGGTGGGAGAGGTAACTGCCGGGCGGCAGGCCCTCGATGAGCCGCCGCACGATGCCGCGCGCCTGCTCGTAGTCGGCTATGTGGCCCATGACCCCGCTGAGGATGAGCCCGACGGGCCGCGTGAAGTCGAGAGTCTTCCTGGCCCCTTCCAGCACCGTCTCCGGATCGCGGAGATCGGCCTCGATGTAGTCGGTCCTGCCCTCGGGCGAGCTGGTGAGCAGCGCGTTGGCGTGGACGAGGACGAGGGGATCGTTGTCGACGTAGACGATCCGGGAGTCCGGGGCCACGCGCTGGGCCACCTCGTGCGTGTTGTCGACGGTCGGCAGACCCGTGCCCACGTCCAGGAACTGGCGCACGCCCGCCTCACCGGCGAGATAGCGGACGGTGCGCGTGAGGTAGTAGCGGGCGACGCGCGCGAGGTCGTCGATGCCGGGGAACGCCTCGCGGTACTGGTCGCCCGCCATACGGTCCACCTCGTAGTGGTCCTTGCCGCCGAGCCAGTAGTTCCAGATCCGTGCGGAGTGCGGAACGCTGGTGTCGATGCGGCCGGACCGCTCCGGTGGCACGGCGTTCTGCTGGACCATGGTCTCTCCCTGTGCGTACGGATGGATGGCGGCACGGTGCGCGGTGCGCGTACGGGCCCGCCCGGACCCGCGTCCGGGCCGGGGCGGAAGTCCCGTGCCCGCGCAGTCTTCCCCCTCCTCCGCGCGTTGTGTAGCGACATAGCAACCCTTCGGGCGCGTGCTACCGCTCCACCTTCTCCGGCGCTCCCCTCCTCTCCGGCCCCTCCAGCGCCCGGGCCCCGGGGCGGGCGACGCGGATCTTGGACTGCCCGTGCGGCAGTTGCTCCCAGTCGTCCATGAAGCGGGCTTCGAGACCATGGCGCAGGGCGAGGTTGGTGAGGGTTTCCGTGCGGTAGTAGAAGTCCTCGCGCAGTACCTGGTGTTCGGCGCCCTCGGTGCGGTCGAAGGTGAAGTCGAAGAAGCCGTCGGGCGCCAGCACGCGGCCGACGTGCGCCAGGCACTCGTCGATGACCTCGATCGGCGAGTGGGAGAACACACTGTGCGCGTGCACGACGTCGAAGTGGCCGGTGGGGAGGAAGTCGAGGGTGAGGTCCTGTGTGGGCGTCAGATACGGCACCTTCTCCTGGAGCCCGTAGCCGACCAGGGTCTTCTTGGCCGCGACGAGGATGTCGGGCGAGATGTCGATGCCGTAATAGTGCCCGGGCTCCAGGAAGTCGATGAAGCGCCAGCCCGCGCGCAGGTTGCCGCAGCCGATGTCCAGCATGCGGTGCTGCTTCTGGAGCCCGTGCCGCTGGAGGTAGTCGAACTGCATCTGCCCGAGGGCGAGCCACCGCTCGTGGCTCCTGCTCCCGACTGCCGCCTCCGGGTTGCTGGCGGTGTCCGAGGCCATCACCGCCCGGTAGTAGGCGACGTGGTCCGGGCTGCGGAACCGCAACCAGCCGTCGCGGGCGGCCCGGCGCAGATACGGGGCGATGCGTGCGGGGTTGCGCACGGCGTACGCGGCCTTGTGTGCCAGCTTCGACCGGTTGACCTTAAGCGACTTACGTGACTTTTCGGGCATCGCGAGGGTGCTCTCTTCCTTGAGGGGTCGGAATGGTGGGTTGAGGTGCAGCGGTGTGAAGTGGCGTGACGTCGTGCAACATGCCCGGTGGGCCGGGCGGTGAGGGCGCCGACGCCGAGACGGACGCACGCGTACCGGACGGAGGCGGAGCAGGCGAGGGGTGGGGCAGGCGGGCGGACGCCGGGGGCGCCCGCGGCTCGGTCAGTCGGCTCCGCCCGCCACGACGACCCCGCTCTCGTAGGCGAAGACCGCCGCCTGCGTACGGTCACGCAGCCCGAGCTTGACCAGGATCCGGCTGACGTGCGTCTTCACCGTCGACTCGGTGACCAGCAGGCGGGCCCCTATCTCGACGTTCGACAGGCCCTGCGCCACCAGCGCCAGCACCTCCGTCTCCCGCTCGGTGAGGTCCGCGACCCGCTCCCTCATCGGGCGGCGCGGCCCCGCCTCCTCCCCGACGAGACGGCTGAACTCGGCTATGAGCCGACGGGTGACCGTGGGCGCCAGCAGGGACTCCCCCGCGGCCACGACCCGTACGCCGTCGGCGAGCTGACGCGTCGAGGCGTCCTTGAGGAGGAAGCCGCTGGCTCCGGCCCGCAGGGCGCGGTAGACGTACTCGTCCAGGTCATAGGTGGTGAGGATGAGCACCTTGGTCTCCGGCGCCGCGACGGAGATCTCACGGGTGGCCTCCAGCCCGTCCATCTCCGGCATCCGGACGTCGAGGAGCATCACATCGGGACGCAGTGCGACGGCCTTCTCGACGGCCTCGCGCCCGTTGACCGCCTCGCCGACCACCTCGATATCGGGCTGGGTGCCCAGCAGCACCGAGAAACCCTCGCGCACCATCATCTGATCGTCCGCCAGAACCACCCGGATCGCGCCCTCGTCAGCCATCCCCCGCCACCCTTCGCTCGTCCCGCACACCGTGCCCGTCCCGCGTCCCGGGGCTGTCCCGCGCGCCGGACGCACCGTCGCCCGTGCGAGGGCTCGGCAGGAACGCCGTCACCGCGAACCCGCCCTCCTCCGTGCCGCCCGCGTCCAGCCACCCGCCCAGCATCGTCACGCGCTCCCGCATCCCCGTGAGGCCGTGCCCCGCTCCCGGTGAGGCGGGTGCCGGACGCGTGGGCGGAGCGTTGACGACGCGGAGGTCCAGCCCGCCGTCCGAGTAGGCGAGTTCGAGGCGTATGGGTGCCTCGGGCGCGTGCCGCAGCGCGTTGCTCAGGGCCTCCTGCACGATGCGGTACGCCGACAGCTCCACGCCGCGCGGCAGCGACCGCGCCCGCCCGCCGACGGAGGTCTCGACCCGCCGCCCTGCCGCCCGTACCCCGGCGAGCAGCCCGTCGAGATCGCCGAGCGTGGGCTGCGGCGCCTCGGGTGCCGCGTCAGGACCGGCCGACGGCTCCGTCCGGATGACGCCCAGCACCCTGCGCAGCTCCGTGAGGGCGATCAGGGCGCTCTCGCGTACCGTCGCGAAGGCGGCCTCCAGCTCCGGCGGGGGCTCCTTCACCCGGTGGGGCGCGGCCTCGGCCTGGATGGCTATGACCGACATATGGTGCGCGACGACATCGTGCAGCTCCCTTGCGATCACCGCACGCTCCTCCAGCACCGTGCGCCGGGCGCGTTCCTCCTCGCTGGCCGCGGCGTGCGCCGCGGCCTCGGCGCGTGCCGTCCTCCGGCCTGTCGCTATCACGCTGGTCAGCGGCATCAGGGCAGCGAACAGTGCCGTGGCGAGTGTGCCGAAGGCGAACGGGCCGTTGCCCGCTGCCGCGACGGCGACGGTGAGGGCCCACAGCCACCCGACCGCCCTCGGTGGCAGCCGGAACGCGGCGAGCAGCATCACAGCCGTGCAGGCCAGGAGCCCGGCCATTGCCCAGGGGCGCCCTGCCGTACCCCCCGCCACATCGGGCCAGGCCCCGAGATCGGCGAACGGGAAGGGCCCCTCCAGGCCCCAGGGATGGAACAGGCTCACCCCGGCCGCCGCGAGGAGGAGCCACGAAGCGAGGACGGGCCACCGCAGCGTCAGCAGCAGGGGCACGGCGATCAGCAGCCCTCCGGCCGCCTTGTCCCGCACGGGCACCTCGGCCTGCGCCTGGAGCGCCACCAGCAGCAGCGTCAGCGCGACGACCGCCGCGTGCGGGATCCAGCGCAGCGCCCGCACCAGTGCGCCGGGCAGGGCCCGCCGGACCCGCGACGGCACGGGGAGCCCGGCGAGCGGCGGCAGCGGACGCGGCGAGAACGCGCCCAGCAGCAGATCACGGCCCAGACCCGCCACCGCCTCCCGCGCCAAGCGCGCGGGCAGACCGGAGCCGGACGGAACGCGCGAGGCCGTTATGGCCGACGCGGTGGCCGTCACACCGGTGGTGGCGGCCACGCCCGTACCACCAGACGGGTCCGCACCGGGCGCGCCCGCGCCGCTGGACGGGGCGGCCTCGCCGCGCGCGGGTGTCGTGATGTCCCGCTCCTCGTCGAAGACGCGGGTTTCCTGGAGAGCCATGTGAACGACACTATTCAGCCGCGCACGCCTTGGCATCCCTCCCAGGACTTACCTGGACGCCTCCATCTCAAGGACTACACCCAGGCTCCAGGGCTCCATCGCGCGACGGGGGCGGACGCCAGGAACAAGCCGGCAGGCGGAGGGGTACAGAGTCCGCGCCCGGGGCCCATAGTGGGAGAAGCCTTCGGAGCCCCGGACGGTGGCCCCGGACGGTGGCCCCGGAGTGCGACCGCCGCCGCGCTCATCGGCGGCGGTCGCAGCGGCCCGGGACACCCATGAGGACCCCCCTCGTGCCCCGGGCCGCTCCTCCGCCCTCCCACCGCGGCACGCTCCCGCGTGAAGGAAGCGTGGCGGCCGTGAAGGGCATACCGGACCCGCGCGTTCGCTGCGGTGAAAGAACGGATCCGGCAGCACTGTTTTCCACACACCTGCGGCTCGGTGACACACCGAGCGGATCAGGCGGGCCTGCCGAGGTCCGGGGCGGGTCCGTAACCGGCAGCCTAGATCCGTGCCCTTCGTCAGGCAACGGGACCCCATGCGCCTGACACCTCAACTGCCGCCCCGTGTGCGGAGGTTCACACCCGTACCGACGCGGCGGCGCGGGGCCGCACACGGCACACGGCACACGGCATGCGGCCCGACGGGTCACCGTGGACCGTCGCGTCGGGAAGTCAGGGGGCTGGGGCGCGGAGAAGCAGCCGCGGAACCGCCGGAAGGGCGGAAAAGGGCGCGGGGCCGCCGCGTACGGGTTTCTAGACCGCGGGGAGGAACGGCGTGCGGGGCCTGCCCCGCTCGTCGACGTCGTCCGCCGGGTCCTCGGGCGCGAGGACGACCGACTCGTCGAAGGCGGGGGCCTGGAAGGGGTTCATCGCCGGGGGCGGCGAGCCCTTCGTGGCGGGACGCACGGGCTCGGATGCGGAGAACAGCGAGGTCATCGCGGTGGATGCCTGCCTTTCGGTGATGTTGCGTGACTGAGGAGAGGTGCGTTGCCGCGCGCCGGTACGGCACTCGTACCGGTCCCCGTGGGCCATGGAGGGCCGACGGAGACCGGTACCGGCCGACGGTGGTCCGCAGTCACCCGCGGAGACCGTCGGTCTCAGAGTGTCGTCATCTTGGCGAACGGACTGGTGATCCGCTTCTGGAACGGACCGAAGTCCACGAGCACCGCGATCTCGTCCTCGATGCCGATGACCCGGCCGAGGCCGTGTTCATCGTGAGTGACCCTGTCCCCTACGGCGAACCGCTTGATGGGCGGCGCTACCGGGGCTTTGAAGGGGCTGGTAGGCAGGTTGCGCCGCGTGGCGGCTGGCTTTGTCATCTCCACCAGTATGCGCCTGTCGGCTCCTTCTTTGACCCTTCACAGCGATTCCACTTGGCGGCGTGGTCCGGAAAACACGGATGTGACGGGCTTCGTACCCCCTCCCATCCGCCCTCCGCGGCCGCTCCGAGACCGCTCCGGAACCCGTCGGGGCCCGGGCGAGGCCCCGGGAAGGCCCGGGCGAGGCGGTCCGTGTCCGCCGGACACGCGCCCGCCCGGGCCCGCGTCCTCAGTTCTCGACCCTCCCCGCCCTCAGTTCCACCCGCTCCCCGCGGAATCCGGCACGGAAGCGTCGGTCGTGCGAGACCACCACGACGGCGCCCTCGTACGCCGCGAGCGCCTCCTCCAGCTCCTCCACCAGGCTCAGCGCGAGATGGTTGGTGGGCTCGTCGAGGAGGAGCAGATCCGCCGGTGCGGTCACCAGGCGGGCCAGTTCCAGCCTGCGCCGCTGGCCGACCGAGAGCGAGGCGACGGGAACGGCCAGATCCTCCTCCCGGAAGAGCCCGAGGCCCAGCAGCTCCCCCGCGTACTCCTCCGGCTGCCCAGGGCGTCCGGCCGCGAAGGCGCCCAGCAGCGGCAGCCGTGGCGCGGCGGGCGGCAGCTCCTGCGCCAGGTAGCCGACGCGGCCCGTGGTACGCACGGTGCCCTCGTCCGGCGCGATGTCACCGGCCAGGACACGCAGCAACGTGGTCTTGCCCGCGCCGTTGGGCCCCGTCACCAGCAGCCGCCCGCCGGGCTTCACGCGCAGCCCGTCCACCCGCAGCCGGTCCCCGACCACGACCCCCTCCAGCTCGGCACCGGCCTCACTCGCGCCGGTCCCGTCGCCGCCCCCGTCGCCGGTGAGCGGCCTGGCGCGGAACGCGAGGGGGTCGGGAGGAGCCGGGACGGGGTTCTCGCGGAGCCGCCACAGGCGTTCCCTGGCCGCCCGCACCTGCCCGGACAGCTTCGCCTCGTGCGATCTGCGGTGCTTGCCGAAGCCCTGCCCCGGATCCTTGCCCGAGGCCGCCAGCCGCTGCCCCGAGGCGGCGACCAGCTCCTCCGTGCGGGCCACCTCCGTCAGCCACTCCTGGCGGCGCTGTTCCCAGCGCCACCGCGCGGCGGCCTTCGCCTTCCGGTAGCCGTCCCAGCCGTCCCCGTAGCGGGTCACCGAGCGGGTGTCGCGGTCGACGTCGAGGATCGTCGTGGCGATCCGCTCCAGGAAGGCACGGTCGTGGGTGACGGCCACGACGGTGCCGCGATACGCCCTGAGCCGGCCCTCCAGCCACTCGGTCGCACGCGCGTCGAGGTGGTTGGTGGGCTCGTCCAGGAGCAGCAGTTCGGGCGCCGAGGCCAGGACGCAGGCGAGCCCGAGCCGGGCCAGCTCCCCGCCGGAGAGCGACCCGAGCAGCCGCTCCCGGGTGACGTGGGCGAGCCCGAGGCCGTGCAGGGCCGCGTCCACCCGGGCTTCGGCCTGATAGCCGCCGCGTTCCTCGTACGCGGTCAGCAGATCGCCGTACGCGGCGACTTCCCCGGGCCCCGCCTCGCCGAGCGCCGCCTCCGCCGACGCGATGCGCCGCTCCAGGTCCCGCAGCTCGGACAGGGCCGCGTCGACGGCGTCGCGCACGCGGTCCCCGGGGGCGAGGCCGAGGGTCTGGGCGAGGTGGCTCACGCCGCCGGGGAAGCGAACGGTGATCTCTCCGGTGTCCGGCGGCTCGGCACCGGCCAGCAGCTTGAGCAGCGTCGACTTGCCCGAGCCGTTCTCGCCGATGACGGCGGCGCGTTCGCCGGGGCGCACGGTCAGCGACACCTGGTCGAGGACCGCACGGTCGCCGTACGCCTTGGATACGTCCTTCATGGTCAGTTGAGCGCGTTCGCGCATGGTTCTTTCCCTGATGTGACACGCCCGCGCGCCCGCGCACGGAGCGCGGGGGCGGCGGAGCTGGGGTCGGCCGGTCGCGGAAGAGGACATGCGGGGACCGCGCGCCGACCACGAGGGGTCAGCGGGTCACGCCGCGTCCGCGGCCGGAATCAGAGAAAGTAGAAGAACCTGGCCATGGCGCCGAGTGTAGGCACGCGCCATGTGCCCCGCCCAATGGTTTTCCGCTGGGATCAGGGGGTCGGAATGCCGCCGGGGCGTGCGGGGAGGCCGAAGCGGACGGGGACGCCCGGCGAGTACAGGACGCTGACGGGCTCACCGGCCGGAGCCGGCAGTCCGGCCGCCGTCACCAGGTTCTCGTCGCACTCGATCAGCTCGGCCCGGTGCAGCGGCCAGGTGGGGTGCGCGTTGGGGAGGTAGAGCTGGCGCCCCAGGAACGCGTTGTGCATACCCCAGCGTGCGGTCAGGAAGTGCTCCAGTTCCGTCGGCTCCTCGATGCGCGCGCCGACCCTGACGGTGATCCTGCTGTGCGCGCCACGCGGCCCCGGCCAGCGCCGGGAGCTGGCGTAGGTGAGGGTGCCGCTGTCCCTGTCGTGGCGTACGGCCATGCGCGACCACAGGTACGGGAGCCGGAACAAGGCGCGCGCGACGGCCACCGGGATCAGCCGGGAGGCGTCGAGGGAGCGGAAGACCACCCCGCGCCGTCCGTGCTCGTCCACCGAGTACAGGCGGACGTTGGTCTCGGGGAAGCTCCCCAGGTACGGCACTCCCGGCAACCGGAACCATCCGACCCGGTGCATCCGGAAGGCGACGAGACCGACGTACGTCACCCCCTCGTGCACATCGGGCGTGGTCCCCTCGGGCAGCAGCGGGGCGACATCGGCGGGATCGGCCGCCCAGTGGAGGAAGGCGAGATCGAGCCAGGACTGCGTGAGCAGGGGCGCGGAGGGGGAGCTGGGCGGGGCCGTCGTGATGGGCTGCGGGGGTTGCGGGGTGACCGGCATGGAGGGCACAGCGCCAGCATCGCAGGCCCCTCGGACACCACTCCGGCCCACCCCCTGACCCCGGCCCCCGGGCACTGACTGGCTCCCGGGCACCGTCCGCCACCGCCCGCCCCGTCGCCGCGCGTGCCGCCCCGTCGCGATCACGGAGCGGCACGCACCGTCACTCAGCGCTCAGCTTGCCTCGCCGCGGTCATGCGCCGGGCGCTCCCGGCGCATGCGCGAGAGGCCGGTTCTCAGTGGCGCTTGCGCAGCTTCCGCAGAAACTCCTTCGCCTGGGCACGTTTCCTGGGGTCGGCCGCTGCGCGCCTGCCCGAGTCCACGATCCGGCGCCCCTGCGGGCTCCGGGCGAACGCCTTGATACGGCTCACGATTCCTGCCATGACCCCTCCTCTCCCTTTCTCCCTCGCCCGCGGCGGCCGACGCCGCGGGCCACGGGCACGCCGCTGTCGGCGCGGCGCCCGTCCACCTCCTACCCCGGCGACCGCGGGTGATGTGTCCCACGGTGACCCACGCGCTCCCACGGACCCGCGCACTGATCGCGGATCCGTGCTACCTTCGTGTCAGTTGCAGTTTTGGTACCCATCATTTTTGTGCGCCTGACGGGATGTGACCCGCGGGCGTATTTTTGTTTACCGGTCATCTCCGGATGGGCTCATTGCGGCGACACGGATTCCGCGCGGTGCGGTTTCCGACTTTGCCCCCTATCGAAGGAGATTCGACATGGCACTCGGCACAGTGAAGTGGTTCAACGCGGAAAAGGGCTTCGGCTTCATCGAGCAGGAGGGTGGCGGCGCTGACGTCTTCGCCCACTACTCGAACATCGCGGGTCACGGTTTCCGTGAGCTCCACGAAGGCCAGAAGGTCAGCTTCGACGTCACGCAGGGCCAGAAGGGCCCGCAGGCGGAGAACATCGTTCCGGCTTGATCCCGGACTCAGTACGGTCGGGGCCCGCACCGCACGGTGCGGGCTCTGCCTGTCCACGCGGGCCGCTGACCCGCCACGACGCGCCGCGCCCCTCCGGGCTTCCGGCGCCGACGTCTCCCCCGGCGACGGACGACAACCGTCCGCCCGTCGGCGGGCAGCGCGACAGCCGCGGCTGCCCGAACTCGCGGTCCGGGGTACCGGACACCCCTCCGGGTGCCCCTCCGGTCCCCGTGCAGACCGCTTCCGAAGCTTCTCGTACGGTCTTCTCCGGCACGCTTCGGCCACCGTTTCCCGGCTCGTTCTTGCGATTCTTCGCGCGGCCTGTGCGCCGCCAAGTCTTCCTCGACACGCGCCGTATCGAGGAAGGTTCCACATGAACCGCAGTACACGTTCGCAGGACCGCGACCGCTATTCACGCGGTGGCGGCCACGCCGCGCGCGGCGGAAGGCCGGGCGGCAATGGCGGCGGCTTTGGCGGTGGCGGTGGCGGCCGTCAGCGCGGCAAGGCCACGCGCCGTCCCCGTTCCGCCGCTCCGCAGGGCGAGTTCGCCCTGCCCGAGACCAAGACCCCGGCGCTGCCCGCCGCCGCGACCTTCGCGGAACTCGACATGCCCGCGCCGCTGTTGGCCACGCTCACCCGGCTCGGGGTGACCGAGCCGTTCCCGATCCAGGGCGCGACCCTCCCCAACTCGCTCGCCGGCCGCGACGTGCTCGGCCGGGGGCGCACCGGCTCGGGCAAGACCCTGGCCTTCGGCCTCGCGGTCCTGGCCCGTACGGCGGGAGAGCGCGCCGAACCCGGGCGTCCGCTCTCCCTGGTCCTGGTGCCCACCCGCGAGCTGGCCCAGCAGGTCACCGACGCGCTCGCGCCCTACGCGCAGGCGCTGCGGCTGCGGGTCACCACCGTCGTGGGCGGCATGTCCATAGGCCGTCAGGCGGACGCGCTGCGCCGTGGCGCGGAGGTCGTCGTGGCCACCCCGGGCCGTCTCAAGGACCTCATCGGGCGCGGTGACTGCCACCTGGACCAGGTGCGGATCACCGTTCTGGACGAGGCCGACCAGATGACCGACATGGGCTTCATGCCGCAGGTCACAGAGCTGCTGTGCCAGGTGCGCGAGGAGGGGCAGCGGATGCTGTTCTCGGCCACGCTCGACAAGAACGTCGACAAGCTGGTGCGCAGGTTCCTCACCGACCCCGTCGTGCACTCGGTGGACCCGTCCGCCGGAGCCGTCACGACGATGGAGCACCACATCCTGCACGTCCACGAGACGGACAAGCAGGCCGCCACGACCGAGATCGCCGCGCGCGACGGCCGGGTGCTGATGTTCCTCGACACCAAGCGGTCCGTCGACCGGCTCACGCGCAGGCTGCTGGCCAGCGGGGTGCGGGCCGCGGCACTGCACGGCGGCAAGTCGCAGCCGCAGCGCAACCGGACGCTCGAACAGTTCAAGACCGGGCATGTGACGGTCCTGGTGGCGACGAACGTCGCGGCCCGTGGCATCCACGTCGACAGCCTCGACCTCGTCGTGAACGTCGACCCGCCCACGGACCACAAGGACTACCTGCACCGCAGCGGGCGCACCGCGCGGGCCGGGGAGTCGGGCAGCGTCGTCACGCTGATCACGGCCGAGCAGCGTCGGGAGATGTCCCGGCTCATGGCGACCGCCGGGATCACGCCGCAGATCACGCAGGTGCGCGCGGGCGACCCCGAGCTGGCCCGCATCACCGGCGCCCGGCCGCCGTCCGGGGTGCCCGTGACGATCGCGGCTCCGGTCGCCGAGCGGCCTCAGCAGCGCAGCCGTACCTCGACGCGCGGGCGTCGCAGCAAGCGGGCGCAGGTGCGGCGCGGCGGTCCCGCCGCGGGTGCGTCGGGCGCGCCCCGCCGCAGCGCCGCCTGACGGTGGCTGACGGAGGCTGACGGAGGCTGACGGGGCGACGGTAGCCGTCTGCGGGCGGTACGCCGTCAGCGCCGCAGCCCTGGTCGCGTGACCTTGAGGGTCCGGTCCGGTACTCACCGGGCCGGACCCTCCGCGCTTCCCGGGGCCGGAGTCTCGGCGGGTTCCGGCGTGGAGGACGCCGGAGCCGGGTCCTGTACCGGGTCAGGCGCGAAGGAGTGGGCGTACAGCAGTGTCACCAGGACCAGCACCATCGGCACCAGCATCGCGGCGCGGTAGTCCCAGGCGTCGCCGAGGGACCCGACCAGGGGCGAACCGATCAGGAATCCCACGTAGTTGAAGACGTTCAGCCGGGCGACGGCCGCGTCCGAGGCGCCGGGGAAGAGCCGTCCGGCCGCCGCGAAGGTCTGCGGGACGAGCACGCAGAGCCCCAGCCCGAGCAGCGTGAACCCGAGCATCCCCGTCCAGGCGCCCGGCGCTCCCGCGACGACGGCGAAGCCCACAGCGGCCAGGACGGTGCCGGCACGCACGACCGCGACGGCACCGAAGCGCCGCACACCGAGGTCTCCCAGCGAACGGCCCAGCAGTGTGGTCACCATGTAGACGTTGTACGGGACGGTCGCGAGCTGTTCCGAGCTGCCCAGCACGTCCTGGAGGTACTTCGCGCTCCAGTTGGAGACGGTCGAGTCCCCGATGTACGCGAACGTCATCACCAGGCACAGGGGCAGGAGCAGCCGGAACACCACCGGTGACGCCGGAGACGCCTTCCCCTGGTCCCCCGTTTCGGCCGGTTCTCCCGGCGACGCTGTGGCGTCCGCGTACCACCTGCTGCCCGCGAGCGCGGCGGGCAGCAGCACCACGACCACGGGCAGATACGAGACGAAGAGCGGCAGTTGGCCGTGCGCGCCCACCCAGGCCAGGGTCGCTCCGACGATGCCGCCGAGGCTGTACGCGGCGTGGAAGCCGAGCATGATGCTGCGTCCGTAGGCGCGCTGGAGGCTCACCCCGAGCATGTTCATCGAGGCGTCCAGCGCGCCCACGGCCAGCCCGAACGCGCCCAGTGCGACCGCGACTTCGGCCACCGTTTCGCCCGCGCCGACGCCCAGGAGCGCGAGCAGGACCACCGGCTGGGACCAGCGCAGCACATGGCTGGGCCGCACCCGTCGGACCAGGTGTTCCGTGCCGACGCTGGCGATCCCCGCGAGGACCGGCACCGCCGCCAGGAAGACCGGCAGGAGGGCGTCGGATATCCCGTACCGGTCCTGGATCGCGGGGATCCGGGTCACCAGCAGCGCGAAGGCGGCGCCCTGCGCGAAGAAGCTGAAGGCCAGCGCGGCCCGGCCACGGCGCATGCGTGTGCGTGCATCGGTCATGGCCGGACAGCGTATGGGCCCCCTCTACCGACCGGTAGAGGGATCACACCGGCTCTTCGCCGAGGTGGGGCAAGTGCGGGGAGGGGGCGGGGGCGGGAGCTCGGGCGGCTTCTACTGCTCGTAGGCGTCGACCAGTGCCTGCACGTCGATCTTCTTCATCTCCAGCATGGCCTTCATGACCCGGTTGGCCTTCTCGGGGTCGGGGTCGCTCAGCAGGTCCGTCAGGGTACGGGGACAGATCTGCCAGGACACCCCGTACTTGTCCTTGAGCCAGCCGCACGGCCCTTCCTGGCCGCCCTCGCTGAGCTTCGACCACATCTCGTCCACCTCGTCCTGGCCCGCGCAGTCGACGGTGAGGGAGATGGCCTCGTTGAAGGTGAAGTGCGGGCCGCCGTTCAGGGCGATGAAGCGCTGTCCCGCGAGTTCGAAGGTGACGGTCATGACCGTGCCCGGCTCTCCGGGCCCCGCCTCGCCGTAGCGGTTGACCTCAAGGATCCGGGAGTCGTCGAAGAGGGAGGTGTAGTAGTCCGCCGCCTCCTCGGCCTGCTTGTCGAACCACAGGGTCGTGATGATCTTCTGCATGGTGTCTTCTCCTCGTCTGCGGACTCCGTGTGTCCCACGGAGAAACGCCGTCGAGGAACAGACCGTCACGACGGGCGAAACTCACCGGTGCGCGGCGAACCGGGGCCAGGGGTGTCTCCCGGCCCATAGCCCATCGACGAGTACAGGGGATAGCTTGACGCCGCGTCACAAGGCGCAGGTGCGCGGGGAGAGCGGAGGCAGAGGTGACGCCGACGCAGCTCCGGGCGTTCGTGACCGTGGTGCGTCTCGGGTCGGTACGGAAGGCGGCCGTCGAACTGTCCGTTTCCGAGGCCGCGGTGTCGATGCACGTCGGCCAGTTGCGCAGAGAACTGGGCGACCGGCTCTTCACCCGTACCGGCGCCGGGCTCGCCTTCACGCCCGGCGGGTTACGGCTGGCCAGCAGAGCGGCGGAGCTGCTGGGGCTCCAGGACCGCACGCTCCTGGAGGTGCGCCAGGCGGGTTCGGGGCGCCGTCTGCTGCGCGTCGCGGCGTCGAGCCTGTTCGCGGAGCTGGCGGCACCCGGACTCATCGAGCTGTTCGCCGGTCGCGCCGCCGATCTGGACGTCGAGCTGAGTGTGCACGGCCCGGACGAGTTCGCGGCGTTGCTGCGCTCCCGGACCGTCGACATCGCGATAGGCCCCCGTCCGCCCGGCCTTGACGCAGCGCTCGTGTGCACGCCGTTCCTCAACTACCAGGTGATAGCCGTCGCGGGCGCGCGCCATCCGCTGGCCACGGTGCCCGCGAGCGTGAGCCAACTGCGCGGCCAGACCTGGCTGCTCGGCCCGTCGGCCGCTGCCAGCAGCGGACTGATGTCCGCGCTGATACGTCAGATCGGCGTGCCTGAGGACCATCAGCGGATCTTCCAGAGCCATGCGGCGGCGCTGGAGGAGGCCAAGCGGGGGAAGGGCGTGGCGCTGGCCACCTCCTTCGCGGTCTCGCAGGAGCTGGCGAGCGGTGATCTCCTGCGGCTGCCCGCCAAGTCCACCCGGGCACAGGGCGCATGGCACAGCGTCACGCTCCCGGACGGGGACGCTCCGCCGGTGGCGGCCGAGCTGACCCGCTTCATGACGACCCCGCGTGCGACGCAGGCGATGCTGCGGGGCGCGGGCGTCACGGCCGGACGGTTCCGGCCCGCCATCCACGTCACCCTGTGGAGCTGAGCCGCGGCGCGTGGCCTACCTGGTGATTTCGGCGATCACGGCCGCCAGCGCGCGGAAGGTGTCGCCGGGCAGCAGCGCGTCGCAGTGCGGCAGTGCCGCCGCCATGGCGGCGACGCGCGCCTCGAAGTCCGGGGCCCCGGCCCGTGGGTTCACCCAGATCACACGGTGGGCGCGACGGCGCAGCCGGGCCATGGCGGTGGCCAGCTCGCGCGGCGCGTCCGCGTCCCAGCCGTCGGAGGCGACGATGACGAGGGCGCCGCGCAGGGCTCCGCCGTGGTGGGAGGCCAGGAGCGTCCGCAGACTGCTCGCGATGCGCGTGCCGCCGAAACGGTCGGTGACCTGCTCCGTCGCCCTGTCCACCGCCTCTCGCGCCGAGTACTGGGCGAGCGCCGGGGTCAGCCGGGTCAGCGAGGTGGAGAACGCGAAGACCTCCGCTTCGGCGTGCCGCGCGAGCGCGTGCATCAGGTGCAGATACGCGACGGCCTGCGGCTGCATGGAGCGGCTGACGTCGCAGAGCATGACGACCCGCCTGGGCCGGTGCACGGGATCGGCGCGCACCAGCCGTACCGGCTCCCAGCCGGTGCGGCGCGCGCGGGCGATGGTGGGGCGCAGCACGATCCGGCGGCCGCCGCGCGCGGGCGCGTACCGCCGGGTCCGCCGCGTGGGCCATGCGCGGGTCGCGGCCCGCAGCCACTGGCCGAGCAGTGCGGTGCTGTCGGGCCCGAGCCGTCCGAACGGTACGTCAGCGAGTGCCGCGAGCGCGCTCGGCAGCCGCTCCGGGACGGTGGCCGGCTCCAGCCCTTCGGGCTCTCCCGGCTCCTGCGGTACGACCGGGCGTGTCGCCCAGGGCAGCGCGGGACGCGGCCGCTGCCCCGTGGGCGCCGTGCCCGGGGGCGAGTGCGGGGGCGGGGTGCGGGTGTCGTCCTGGGGGCGGGTGCTCCGGGGTGCCGTGCGACGGGCGTGCGGGTCGGTACCGAGGACCGCGCCGTCGAAGACTGCCGCGAACACCGCGTCGAAGGCGGGGAGTTCGGCGTGGGCGCGGACGAGGCAGACGCGTGCCGTCCAGTACAGCTCGGAGCGTGCGCGGGGTGGGGCGAGGGCCAGGGAGCGTACGAAGTCCTCGACGCGGGTGAAGCCCACCGGCACCCCGTATGCGCGCAGCCGCACGCCCAGCGCGACGGCGAAGGCGGCGCGGTCCACGCCCCGCAGGAGGGCGGGAGGCGCGGTGGGCGCGGTGGACACGGGGGGGGCCGCGTCAGCGGACGGCGACGTACACGAGCGCGGCGCCGACGAGGGCGAGGGCCACCAGCGCCGGGACCAGCCGCTTCGCGACGGAACCGCCCGCGAGACGGGTGAGGTCCAGCGGCCGGGGCGCCTCGGCCGGAGCCGGTGAAGGGGCGGGTGGAGGCGAGGGCTCGGGCACGGAGGAGGGCTCGGCGGGACGGGTGGCGTTCAGCTCGGCCTCCAGGTTGTCGGCGAACTGGCCGATCAGCTTGGCCGAGACCTCCTTGATCATGCCGCTGCCGAACTGGGCGATCTTCCCGGTGATGTTCAGCTCGGTGGTGACGGTGACGCGTGTGCGGGCGCCGTCGGCGAGCAGCCGCGCCTCGATGAGCGCGGACGCGTTGCCCGCGCCGCGTGAGTCCTTGCCCTTCGCGCTGATCACGGCGCGGTGCGCGCCGTCGTCCTTCTCGACGAACCTGGCCGTGCCCGCGTACTGGCTGACCACGGGGCCCACCTTGATTCGCACCTTGCCCGCGTACACCTCGCCGTCCACGCCCGTCAGTTGGGCGCCCGGCATGCAGGGGGCGATGCCTTCGAGGTCGGTGAGCACCTCCCAGGCATGCTCGACCGGGGCGCCGACGCTGAATTCGTGGTCGATCCTCATGGGTTCCTCCGTGTCCAGGTCAGGGGCCGGGTCCAGTCCACGTCCAGGGCCGGAAGCGGATCAAGGGGGCGACGGGTGGCCGAGTGCTTCGAGCGCCTCCGTGATCGCCGTACGGTCGTCGGGGCTCTTGGCGAGGGCGCTGAGGGTGCTGAGGATGTCGGCGCGTACGAGGCGGGACGCACGCAGCGCGGCGAGCGCCGAGACCCAGTCGATGGTCTCGGCCATGCCGGGGGCCTTGTCGAGGTCGAGCCGCCGTACGCGGCCGATGAAGTCGGTGACCGAGGCGATCAGCGGCTCGTTCGCCGCCGGCACCTTCCGCCGTACGATCTCCGCCGCCCGTCCTGCCTCGGGGAAGTCGATCCAGTGGTAGAGGCAGCGACGGCGCAGCGCGTCGTGCAGTTCGCGGCTGCGGTTGGAGGTGAGGACGACCACGGGCGGCCTGGCGGCGGTGAAGGTGCCCAGCTCGGGGACCGTGACGGCGGACTCGCCGAGGAACTCGAAGAGCAGCGCCTCGAACTCGTCGTCCGCGCGGTCGATCTCGTCGATCAGCAGGACGGGCGGTACGGGCCCGGCGTGCCGGATCGCCTTCAGTACGGGGCGGTCCTGGAGGAACTCCTCGGTGAACAGGTCGGCGTCGGTGAGTTTCTCGCCGCGTGACTCGGCGAGCCGGATGGCGAGCAACTGGCGCTGGTAGTTCCACTCGTAGAGGGCTTCGGCCGCTGTCAGTCCCTCGTAGCACTGGAGCCGGATGAGCGGGGTGCGGAGCGCGGCAGCCAGGGCCTTGGCCGCGGCCGTCTTTCCCACACCGGGTTCGCCTTCGAGCAGCAGCGGGCGGTCGAGGGCGAGCGCGAGGAAGAGCGCGGTGGCGGTGCCGTGGTCGACGAGGTGGTCGACCTCGTCCAGGCGGCGCTGAACCTCGGCCGCGTCCGCGAACCCGCCGTCCGGCACCCGCTACCTCCCCGCCGTCCGCGCCAGGCTGTCCCGGCACGCGGTGGAGCAGAACCAGTGGTCGGCGCCGTCCACACGCAGCTGCGGGGTGTCGGCCACGGGTGTCACCGTCATGCCGCACACCGGATCGGTGACCTCACCGGCCGTGACGGTGACGGCCGCTCCGGCCGCCTCGCCGCCCCCTCCCCCACCCGCCCTCAGCACGGCGACGAACTCCGCGAGGAGGGAGAGCGCGACCTCGGGCGCGCTGCGGGCGCCGATGTCGAGACCTGCGGGTGTGCTGATGCGGGAGCGCTCGGCCTCGGTCAGGCCGAGTCCGTCGAGGACCGCAGTGCCGCGACGGCGGCCCGCGACCAGCGCGATATGTCCGACCCCCGCGTCGAGCGCGGCCCGCAGCGCCGCCTCCTCGTCGCGGCCGTGGCTCGCGACGACCACGGCGGCGGTGTGCTCCGGCAGCGGGCCCGGCAGGGCGCGCGAGGTCGCGTACCCGAGCACGTCGGCCAGCGCCACGAACGCGTCGGCGACCGGCGTACGTCCGACGACCTCGATCAGCGGCGGCGGCAGCATCGGTTCGAGGAAGATCTCCAGCGCGCCCCCGGCCAGGCAGGGGTTCACCACGATGCGCGCGCCCGGTGATTCGGGGAAGGTGTCGGCGCCCTCCGGCAGCACCCGCAGCAGCACGGAGCCGCCGTCGCGCAGCGCGCCGAGGGCCGCCGTCCGGACGCTGTTCTCGGCGCACACGCCGCCGACGAAGCCGTCGATCGCGCCGTCCGCCAGCACGATCGCCTCGTCGCCGGGGTGTGCCGAGGTCGGCACCTGGGCGCGTACCACCTTGGCGTGCACGAACGGCACGCGGTTGGCTGCCAGTTCCCTGGCCCGCGCCGCGAGGCCCTGCCCCGTGAAGCCCTGTGCGGCACCCTCGCCACCCGTCATCACGTCCCACTCGCCCCCTCAGATCGGCGGTGTGGCCCGGCCCCGCATGGCGTCCCACACCCGCGAGGGGGTGAGCGGCATGTCGGCGTGGCGGACACCGAAGGGTTTGAGCGCGTCGACGACGGCGTTCACGACGGCCGGGGGCGAGCCCACCGTCGCCGACTCGCCGACACCCTTCGCGCCGATGGGGTGGTGCGGGGACGGGGTGACGGTGAAGCCGGTCTCCCAGTCCGGGACCTCCAGTGCCGTCGGCAGCAGATAGTCCATCAGGGACCCGCCGAGGCAGTTGCCGTCCTCGTCAAAGGCGATCATCTCCATCAGCGCCATGCCGACGCCGTCCGTGAGGCCGCCGTGCACCTGCCCCTCGATGATCATGGGGTTGATGCGGGTGCCGCAGTCGTCCACGGCGATGAATCTGCGGACCGTCACCCGCGCCGTGCCCGGGTCAACGTCGACCACGCAGATGTAGGCGCCGTGCGGATAGGTGAGGTTCTCCGGGTTGTAGCAGATCTGCGCCTCAAGTCCGCCCTCCAGGCCCTCCGGCAGGTCTCCGGCGCCGTGTGCCCGCATCGCGATGTCCTGGATGGTGACCGAGGCCGAGCGGTCGCCCCTGACGTGGAAGGAGCCCTTCTCCCAGGCGAGCTCTGTGACGGGCACCTCCAGCATCCCCGAGGCGATGAGCCGTGCCTTGTCGCGCACCTTGCGCGCGACGAGCGCCGCCGCCGCGCCCGAGACCGGCGTCGAGCGGCTGCCGTACGTGCCCAGGCCGAAGGGGGTCTGGTCGGTGTCGCCGTGCACGACGTCGATGTCGGCGGGCGGGATGCCGGTCTCCTCGGAGACGATCTGCGCGAACGTCGTCTCGTGCCCCTGCCCCTGCGACTGCACCGACAGCCGCACCACCGCCTTGCCCGTGGGGTGGACGCGCAGCTCGCAGCCGTCGGCCATGCCCAGGCCGAGGATGTCCATGTCCTTGCGCGGCCCCGCGCCCACGGCCTCGGTGAAGAACGCGACGCCGATGCCCATGAGTTCGCCGCGCGCCCGCTTCTCGGCCTGCTCGCGGCGCAGTTCGTCGTATCCGGCCAGCTCCGTCGCGCGGCGCAGCGTCGGCTCGTAGTCGCCGGAGTCGTAGACCCAGCCGGTCTTGCTCGTGTAGGGGAACTGGTCGGGCCGCAGGAGGTTGCGCAGCCGCAACTGGACCGGGTCCATGTCCAGTTCGTACGCGAGGCAGTCGACGATCCGCTCGATGAGGTACACGGCCTCGGTGATGCGGAACGAGCAGGCGTAGGCGACGCCGCCCGGCGCCTTGTTGGTGTGGACCGCGGTCATCGCGCAGTAGGCGGCCTCGATGTCGTAGCTGCCGGTGAACACGCCGAAGAAGCCCGCCGGGTACTTGACGGGGGCGGCCGTGCCGTTGAACGCGCCGTGGTCGGCGAGCACATGGGTGCGGACGGCGAGGATGCGGCCCTCGCGGGTGGCCGCGATCTCCCCGCGCATGACGTAGTCCCGCGCGAAGCCGGTGCTGGTGAGGTTCTCCGAGCGGTCCTCCATCCACTTCACCGGCTTGCCGGTGAGCAGCGAGCCGACGATGGCGCAGACGTACCCGGGGTAGATGGGCACCTTGTTGCCGAAGCCGCCGCCGATGTCGGGCGAGATGACGCGGATCTTGTGCTCGGGCAGCCCGGCGACGATCGCGTAGAGGGTGCGGTGCGCGTGCGGTGCCTGGGTGGTGGACCACAGCGTCAGACGCCCTTCGATGGCGTCGAAGTCGGCGACGGCGCCGCAGGTCTCCATCGGCGCCGGGTGCACGCGCGGGTAGACGAGGTCCTGGCTGACGACGACGTCGGCGCGCGCGAAGGCGGCCTCGGTCGCCTCCGCGTCGCCGGTCTCCCAGTCGAAGCAGTGGTTGTCGGTCTTGCCCTCGATGTCGTCGCGGATCACGGGTGTGTCCGGGGCCAGCGCGGTGCGGACGTCGATGACGGGGTCGAGGATGTCGTAGTCGACGTCGATCAGCTCCAGCGCGTCGCGCGCCGCGTAGCGGTCCTCGGCGACGACGAAAGCAACTTCCTGGCCCTGGAAGCGCACCTTGTCCGTGGCGAGCACGGCCTGGACGTCGTTCGAGAGCGTGGGCATCCACGCGAGGCCTTTCTCGGCGAGCATCGCGCCGGTGACGACGAGCTTCACCTTGGGGTGTGCCTCGGCGAGGCTCGTGTCGACGTGCAGGATCCGCGCGTGTGCCACGGGCGCGCGCAGGACGGCGAGATGGAGCATGCCGGGCAACTGGACGTCGTCGACGTAGCGGCCCCTGCCGCGCACGAAGCGCGGGTCCTCCTTGCGGAGCATCCGGCCGTGGCCGCAGGGCTTGCGGTCGTTGTCCTCGAACGCGGTGACGGGGCGGTGGTGCGCCGTGGTGCTCACACGACACCTCCTTCGACGGCCACGGGGCCTTCGACGGCTACGGAGGTTTCGGCGTCCTCCTCGCCCTCCGCGTCCTCGACATCCTCGGCATCCTCGGCGGATGCGACGCGCGTGCGGGTCCCGGCCTCCTCGGCCGCGGCCCACTGGACGGAGCGGACGATGCTGGAGTAGCCCGTGCAGCGGCAGATCTGGCCGGAGACCGCCTCCCTGATCTCCCGCTCGGTAGGTGCGGGGTTGCGGTCGAGCAGGGCCCGCGCGGTCATCATCATGCCGGGGGTGCAGAAGCCGCACTGGAGGCCGTGGCACTCCATGAACCCCCGCTGTACGAGGTCGAGTTCGCCGTCACGCTCCAGGTCCTCGACGGTTCTGACGCGGTGTCCGCCCGCCATCGCGGCCAGCACGGTGCAGGACTTCACCGGCTCGTCGTCCATCCACACCACACAGGTGCCGCAGTTGCTGGTGTCACAGCCCCAGTGCGTGCCGGTCAGCGCGAGGTGGTCGCGCAGGAAGTGCACCAGCAGCAGCCGCCCCTCGATCTCCCGGGTGACCTCTTCACCGTTGACGGTCATCGTGACGCGCATGCTCACACTCCCTCTCCGTCGACGTCCGCGAGGCGAGCGACCGCGCGGCGCAGGGCCCGTACGGTCAGCTCCTCCGCGAGGTGGCGCTTGTACGCGGCGCTGCCCCTGCGGTCGTCGACCGGTTCGCAGGAGCGCGCGGCGATCTCGCCCGCCCGCGCGTACAGCTCCTCGGTGGGCGCCCTGCCGCGCAGGGTGCGCGAGATCTCCGGCATGCCCGTGGTGTTCGGCCCGACGGCGGCCAGCCCGACGCGCGCGTCGGCGATGACACCGCCGTCCAGCCACACCGCGGCGCCCGCCGAGACCACGGCCCAGTCGCCCGCGCGGCGCTCCACCTTCTCGTAGGCGCTGGAACCGCCCGGCCGTACGGGGAACCGCACCTCGGTCAGCATCTCGGCGGCGCCCACGGCCGTCTCGTACGGGCCCCGGTAGAAGTCCTCCATGGGCACGACGCGCTCGCCGTCGCGGCCCCGGATCACACAGCTCGCGTCCAGCGTGGTGCACACGGCGGACAGGTCCTCGGACGGGTCGGCCTGACAGAGCGAGCCGCCCAAGGTGCCCCTGTTCCGGACGGCCGGGTCCGCGATGACGCGTTCCGCGTCGGCGAAGACGGGGAAGTGGCGGGCCAGTTCGGCGGACTCCAGCAGCTCGCGGTGCCGGGTGAGCGCGCCGATCCGTATCCGGCCGGGCTCGGCCACGATGTAACCCAGCTCGTCGTACAGATCGTTGATGTCGATCAGGTACTCGAAGTTGGCCAGCCGCAGCTTCATCATCGGCAGCAGGCTGTGGCCGCCCGCCACGAGCCGCGCCGTCTCGCCCAGCCTGTCCAGGACGCCGATCGCCTGGTCGACGCTGCTCGCCCGCTCGTACTCGAACGGCGCGGGAACCTGCATCCGCGACCCCTCCCTCTCCGCCGTCGCCATGGCGCGTGCGCGCCCGGCCGCCCGTCTGATGTACCCCGGATGTCGGGACATTGGGCGCCCGGGGCACGGGAATGTCAACGGCGACTTAAGGGGTCGCTTAAGGCGGTGCCCGACGGCGCCCACCGAGTCCGCACCGGGTCCGTGCCGGGTCCGTGCCCGGCCCGGCAACCGTTCGCCGCCGCTCCGTCGTCGTCCCTGTCAGGGGGTGGCGCGCATGGGACGCACTAGTACCGCGAGTACACCGCGTACGCCGAGTACGGCGGCCAAGGTCGTCTGCCGGACCTGCGCGGGCCTTCTGGCGCTGACGGGGGCGCTCTTCGGCTTCGCCGCGGCTCTCGGCCTCGCGGAGAGGAAGTTCTCGGGCGCCGTCACCCTGCTGGTCGCGGCGGCGCTCCTCGCCGCCGCGGCGGTGTGGACGGCCCGCTTCCCCCTCCGGCGCGGACGTGGACGCGGAAGGCTGCGCGCCGCGGCGCGCGGTGCCCCGTTGGCGCTGGCCGCCGCGTTCACCTCCTTCGCGGCACTCGGCATGTTCCTGAACGGGGATCACGTGCCCGGCGCCGTGCTGGTCGCCGCCGCGCTGCTCTGCCTCCGCCTGGCGCGGCGGCGCGCGCGCTCACGCCGTCGGCGCTCCCCCTGGGGCGGAGGCTGGGGCTACGGAGGCGGAGGGGGCTGCGGAAGCAGCGGCGGATGCGGAAGTGGTGGCGGCTGTGGAGGGGGAGGCTGCGGGGGTGGCGGAGGGGGCTGACGTGCTCCGGCCTCCGCCGAGGCGAAGCGCGGGGAGCGACGGTCAGGTTGCCGGAGCGTCGGCCGCGGCGCCGGGCCGGATGGCGTCGGCGGCCTCCAGCGCGAACGCGGCGATGTTGCGGGGGCAGCGCCAGCGGCACTCGGCGTCGGGCACCGCGGGGGTGCCGGAGTACGGGTCGCTCCAGTCGTCGAGGTCGCTCCACCTGTCGGCGCCCGCGCCCTTCCCCTCGCCGTCATCGCCCCCGTCGCCGTCACCGTGCGGGTCGGCCAGCAGACGCAGCACGCTGGGGAACCCTTCGAGCTGCGCCTCCAGGTCGTCGTCCGCCGGGTGGGAGGGGTGGCCGCAGGCGTCGTCGCCCCCGGCGCGGGCGGTGGTCAGCAGCGCGGCGACGGCGCGGTCCCCGACGCCGGGGCCCGGCTCCCACGCGAGGTAGCCGTACATGAGGACGAGACCGAAGGTCAGGAACGCGACGCGGTCGGCGTCGGGGCTCCGCCGGGCACGTTCGCGGTCGAGCCGGTCCACGCAGTCGAGGACCACCGCGTCGATGTCCTCCTGGTCACCGGGGTAGTAACCGTGGCGTACCGATTCCCAGGCGTCGATCAGCCGCCCCGCGTCCTCATACATGATCGCTACGACGCCGCTGCCACGGTCGCGGTTCCCGTACACCCGGTCGAGGGGCGGGCGGAACGGGAACCGCGGGGTACGTCCCGTCAGCCCCCGTACACCGTGTCCGCCTGATCCGGCACGACGCTGCCGTCGAGACGCCGCACGGGACCGAGCGTGCCATCGGGCTCCGTGTATCCGGTGGTGGAGCAGGGGTAGCCGTCCTTCTTGCGGGGCAGCGGCTCGATGAACATCGGGTTGAGCACCCAGCGTCCATCCGCGTTGTCGTAGGCGCGGCACATGATCTCGTCCTGGTTCCGGTTGAGCACGAGATGCGCCCCGGTGGCGTCCCCGACGAAGGTGACGTCCGTGTTGGCGTCGCCGCCGCCGAGGGCGATGCGGTGCGCGGCGTCCTGGCGCTTCCAGGCGTCGGGCCCTTCGACGCCGAAGATCTCCTGGTTGATCCAGCAGCGCTTGCCGTCGATGTACGGGATGGAGTCGCCCTTGCCGTCCGGTACCCCGCCGCAGCCCTTGGTGCCGGTGGTGATGTGGCCGTCGCGCAGGACGCTGCGGATGGCGATGGTGTGCCCGGCGTCGATCCCGACCCCCGCCGACCACGCCTCCGTGACGGGCTCGGAGCCCGCGGAGACGATGTAGACGTCGAATCCGGCCCGTTGCAGTGTCCGGATCAGGTCCCGCTGCTGCGGGTAGTAGCGGACATAGCCGGGGACGGTGTGGGTCCCCACGTTCCGCTCGCTGCCGACGGGCGCCGCGAGCGCCTCTTCCCTGGCCTGCTGTGCGTACGAGGTGAGCTGCGCGGGGGTGTGCCCGGCGAAGAGCTGCGGCACCCAGGCGTATTCGGGCTTCGTGCGGCGGTGGTTCCACTTGCCGCCGAACGCGGCGCTGCCGTCCATGGTCCGCGCCTCGGAGCGGATCTCGAAGATCTCGTCGGTGCAGCGCGTGTCGCGCGAGGTGGGCAGCGGGCTGCCGACGGGCACGGAGGTGCCGCACGCCTCGGTGAGCGCACGCTCTGCGGCCTTGGTCAGCCAGGCGCTGGTGTCGCTCCAGCGCGCGGGCCGCAGGATCTTGTCGTGCGCGAGTGCCCAGGTCAGCGTGGCGTCCGTGATGTCGTTCTTGACGACGGTGTTGTCCCAGTCGAACGCGGCGACGGGCCGCTTCGGCCCTCGCTCCCCCGTGTCCGCGTCCTTCTTGTGGCGCTTTCCGCACAGCCCCCGCTCGTCGATCATCCGCTGGAGGCGCTCGCGGTTGTCGCCGTACCAGCCCGGACGCGCGGACAGTTGGGGGCAGTGGGCACGTGTGGCGGTGGCGGTGGCGGTGGCAGCCGAGGGCGCCGCGGTTGCGGGGACGGCGGCCAGGGGAACCGCGATCCCGACGGCCGCGGCGAGGCTCAGCGCGCCCGTAACGGTTCTCTTGCGCATGGGGCCCTCCGGTGTGCGACGTGCGACGGCGGAACGGACACCGGTCCGGTGCCGTCTGAACGATCACCGCCGGGTCGCATGCACCGTACATCTACGCCCCTCGGGGAGGTCCAGACACGCGCGCGGATTCGCCCCACTGGTCGGATGATTCCACCGCACCGGACCACGGAGTTCCGGCGCGGCTACGGCTGCGACTGCGGCTACATCCCGTACGTCTTCTTCCAGCGGGCCCGGTGCCTGCGGTCGCCCTGGCCCGCGCCGTTGACGGCGAACAGCGCCGTCAACGGGGTGCCGCTGTGCCAGAGGCCGAGGTGGTCGCGGTGCACGGCGAGGATGCCGTGCTGACGGGCGAAGGCTTCGGCGGGAGCCGTGAAGCGGGTGGTCGTCACGAAGACGGCCGCCTCGGCACAGAAGTGCCGCTGTGTCCCGAGCAGTTCGCGCAGGTCACGGCTGGGCACGGCGCCGCTGGTCGCGTAGCGCTTGCACTGCACCACCACGGTACGGCCGTCGGGCAGCCTGCCCACGACGTCGGCGCCGTGGTCACCGGCACCGCCGACCCGTCGCACCTCGGTGCAGCCGTCCCTCCGGCACAGCCCGGCGACCAGTTCCTCGAACGCGGTCCCCGACATCCCGTCGGCCTCGGCCAGCGTCCGCCGTCCCGCCCTGACCTCCTCCTGACGGCGCCAGTCCGCGTCCCCGCCGCGCAGTTGGCGGTCGGTGCGCCACAGCCACCAGGCGAGCGTTCCCGTACCGGCGAGGAGGAGCGCGGCGAGGACGTACGGGCCCGCGACCGGCCACGATCCGGCGAGCAGCACGAGCGCGAGCACTCCCCCGCCCGCCCACAGGGCTGCCCGCCGACGCGCCGGAAGCGCACGCCGGACGCTCCCGCGTCGCGGGCCTCCACGCCGACTCCGCCCTCCGGCCACCACGCCCCAGCCTCCCGCCGTCGCTGATGCCGTCGCCGATGCTGGCAACAGTGTGGGGAGGGCGCGGCCCCGGGCGGAAGGACGCACGGGAGCGGGGCTCCGCGCAGCGGCGCTTACCGGCCACGCGCGGCGGCGGTGCCTCGTCGAGCGCCCCGTCGGACGGCCTCGTCGGACAACGCGTCAGGCGACCGCGTCAGGCAGCCCCGTCAGGCGACGACCAACGGCGGGTCGGCCCAGTCGGCCTCCAGGGCGGTGCGCAGCGCGTCCACCCGCGCGTGGCCGATGCGTTCGGCGAGCGCCTGCTCCATCTGCTCCAGCATGCTCAGCGCTCTGCGGTGACGGCGCTCGCCCTCCGGCGTCATCCGCACGAGCCTTCGGCGTCGCGAGCCGGGGTCCGGCTCGAAGTGCAGCAGGCCGCGGCCGACGAGGTCGTGCACCGCCTGATGGACGCTCTGGCGGGCGGCGCCGGCGCGGCGGGCCAGCTCGGCGATCGAGGTGCCCTCCGGGTCGAGATAGGCGAAAACCGATGCCTGGGCCAGCGAGACGGGCTCCTCGCCCGCCGCCTCCATGCTCGCCAGCAGCCCTTCCTCGAACCACCGGCGCGCCGCTTGCAGCCTCTGGGCGATCGGCCGCTCCTCCAGCCGTTCCTCCATGCCTGTTCCCCCTTTGTCCGCGCTCTGTCCGCGCAGATACCCAGGTTAACGACTGTTCAGGCCCTGCCACCCGGCGGGCCGCGCGAGATCTCGCAGGTCGGGGGCCTTGTCGGGCGTCGGGGCGCGGCGTACGGCGGGGAGGGCCGACGCCCGGCGGGGAGGGGACGCGCCCGCTCCGGCGCGTATTGGCTCCGGGTGCGCCGCACCTTCCGAAACGGATTTCGCCTCAGCGCCCGCATGGCGTAGTGTTCATTTCACCGACGCGGGGTGGAGCAGCTCGGTAGCTCGCTGGGCTCATAACCCAGAGGTCGCAGGTTCAAATCCTGTCCCCGCTACTCACCAGTGGAGGCCCGGCATCGCCGGGCCTCCACTGCTTTGTGCCCGCCCCTTCCGTAGGCGGCCATGAACATGTCCAGCAGTCCGTCGACCGCGTCCTCGTCGATGGGTCGGGTCGACAGCAGGCTGCGGTAGTACAGCGCGCCGCACAGCACCTCGGCGGCGAATTCCAGATTCGCCTCCGCGGCCAGTTCTCCGGCGCGCTGGGCGCGGGTGATCCGGTCGAGGGTGCGCTGCTCGACGGTGGCCAGGAATCGTTCGTGCAGGGTTGCCCGCAGCGTGGTGTCAGCCTGCGCCTCGGCGATGACGGCACGGTAGACGGGGCCGATGGGCGGGCCGGACAGGGCGAGGCCCGAGCGCAGGAACTGTTCGCGCAGGTCCGCGCGGACGTCCCCGGTGTCGCGGTAGTCCAGGTCGCTGGTCCACACGCGGCTGAGCGCGTCGAGCAGCAGCGCCGACATGGAGGGCCAGCGCCGGTAGATCGTGTGTTTCCCGACCCCGGCCCTTCGGCCGACCGCCTCGATGCTCAGGCCCGCGTAACCGACCTCCGCGGCCAGCTCGAGGGTCACCTCCAGCAGTTCTTCGGTGCGCGCGGCGCCTCGGCGCCTCGGCGTGGCGGGCGTGTCAGTCATGTCGCCACTCTAACGGCACAGGGCGTGCCGTTGACAATATCGCGGGCCGCGCGCAGGATGCAGTCTCGATCGGCACGACCCGTGCCGTTGTTGAGTGCGGCGGCATGTCGCCACCCACGCGCCCAAGATCCAGCACATCAAGACCCTCAAAGGGGAAACTGCCATGAACAGCACCGGGAGCAGCACGCACGAGGGATTCACGGCCGAGGAGCGGGCCGCGATGAAGGACCACGCCCAAGAGCTGAAGACGGCAGCGCGCCGTGGCTCGCGTGCGGACAAGGCGGCGGAGGCGGCACGGGACGTGCTCGCGAAGATCGCCGAGATGCGGGACTCGGACCGGATCATGGCCGAGCGCGTCCATGCCGTCATCACGGCCAACGCCCCGGTGCTCGCGCCGAAGCTCTGGTACGGGATGCCCGCCTACGCGCTGGACGGCAAGATCGTCTGCTTCTTCCAGAGCGCGGAGAAGTTCAAGGCGCGCTACGCGACGCTCGGGTTCAGTGACCAGGCGAAGCTGGACGAGGGCACGATGTGGGCAGCCGGTTTCGCCCTGAGCGAGGTGACGCCCGAGGCGGAGGCGCGGATCGCCGCGCTGGTGAAGCAGGCGGTGAGCTGAGGCGCACCCGGTGAACGGGCCAGGGCCCTTCTTCCGGATCGCGCGCCGACGGACAGGGGCGCGGATCGCGCGCGACGAACACGCCTCATCGGCCAGGACCGTCTCCGGTCCGGAAGAAGTGCCCTGGGCCGGACGCCCGCGTCAGCCCGTCAGCCCGTCAGCCCGTCAGCCCGTCAGCCCGTCAGCCCGCGTCGACCGTGCCCCGTGCGATGTCCGCGACCACCTCACGGGCAGCCCGCGTGCCCGAGGCGAGCGCTCCCTGTACGGAGCCGGTCGCGCGGTGGTCCCCGCACACGTAGCGGCCCTTCGTGAAGCGGCAGGTGCGGGTCAGGGGCTGGGGCGGGGGCATGGCGGGGAGCGCGTCCCTGACCGTGTAGGAGGCGACGTGCTCCCAGTCCGAGGTGTCGGTGCCGTAGACGTCGGCGAGCGCCGAGCGCAGCGGCGGCTCCCAGCCCGTGGGGCACTCCCCCAGCACGGAGGTCGAGATCAGCGCCCTGCCGTCGGGCGCGTAGGCGGGCGCCACCTCGCTGAGGACGCAGGTGTTGAGGAAGCGGCGCCGCGCGTCGATGACGAGCGTCGGTTCGCGCAGCGGGGAGGCGGGCGCCGCGTGGTAGTGCGTCGTCACGGTGCGGGACGGAGGCACGGGGAGGCCGGGGAGGAGCCTTCCGGCGTCGGCGGCGCCCGTGGCCACCACGACGACGGCGCCGGGCACCTCGGTGCCGTCGGCCAGTGTCACGCCGTCCTCCGTCAGCCGCGCGACGGGCGCCCCCAACCGCAGCGTCCCCGACGGCAGCCCGTCGGCGAGCTGCGCGGGCACGGCGCCGACCCCCTCCTCTGGCAGGCACAGCGTCCCGCGCAGCATGCTGCGCCACACCAGGTGGAAGAAGCGGCTGGAGGTCTCCAGTCCGTCCTCCAGGAAGACGCCCGAGAGGAAGGGCCGGAAGAACGTCTCGACGAACTCCTCCGAGATGCCCGCCTCCGCGAGTTCGGCCCGTGTCGTACGGTCCCCGCCGCCCTTCACCACTCGCATCGGGCCCGCCATGTCCCGTACCGCCAGCCGGGCGACCGCCGCCAGATCGCAGCCCGAGGCCATGCGTCCAGGAAGGAGGTCGGCGCAGCCGCGCAGGCCGCGCGTGGGGTCGCTGAAGCGCCGCATCCCGGCGTCCGTGCGGATCAGCGCGCCGGGTGTGAAGGGGCGCAGTCCTAGCGCTCGCAGGTCGAGGCGGCGCCTGAGCTGGGGGTAGGAGGTGTTGCAGACCTGGAAGCCCCGGTCCAGGCGGAAGCCGTCGGCCATGTCGGAGCGCATCCGGCCGCCGACCGCGTCTCCCGCCTCCAGGATCCGCACCGGGACTCCGGCCGCGCGCAGGTCGAGGGCGCAGGCGAGACCGGCCAGGCCGGCGCCGACGACGAGGACTTCGCGCGGGTTGCCGGGGCTGCTGGGGCACGGGTGCATGCGCGGTGGCCCTTCACGAGACTCACGATCCGACGTCGCCAGGCCGCACGGCACCGGGCCGCCGCCTCTCAGCATGATCGTCGCTGCGGCCCTGGTCCGCCTGCCGCCCCGCCGCGCGCGGTGCGCCGTCTCCGTCAGAGTGCGGTCAGCGGGTCCCCCGGGCCCAGGACCGTGGCCAGTTCCTCGCGGGTGGGCCCCGTGGCGGGCCCGTGCCGGGTCACCGCGAGGGAGGCCGCGACGTTGGCGGCGCGCGCCGCCTCCCGCGGCCCCGCGCCACGGGCCAGGAAGGCGAGGAAGGCGCCGACGTGCGCGTCGCCCGCGCCGTTGCTGTCCACGGCCTCGACGGGGCGGCCCGGCACGTGGGCGGGGGCCTCACCCGGTGCGGCGACCCAGCAGCCGGAGGCGTCACCGCGCACGACGACACCACCGGCGCCACGCGCACCGTCGCCCGCACCGCCCGTGCCACCCGCGCCCAGGCGCTCCCGGAGCGCCGCCGTCGCGTCCTCCTCCTCCTCGACGCCCGTGAGCAGCCGGGCCTCGCGCCGGTTCGCGCTGAGCCAGTCGCAGCGGGCCAGCACGGGGGCCAGGACCTCCTCGGGGATGCCGTCGACCAGTGGGCCCGGGTCGAAGCAGAGCGTCACGTCCGGGGGAAGCCCGGCGGCGAACCGTGCCAGCGCGGGGCCGCTGCCGGGGTGGGCGAGCCCGTACCCGGAGAGTTGCACGAGGTCGCCGGGGCGCAGCCGCCGGGCCAGCGCGGCGGTGTCCTCGGCTGTCAGTGTCGCCTCCACGCCCAGGGCTGTGGCGAAGGTGCGCTCTCCGTCGCCGTCGACCAGCGCGACGCAGAATCCGCTGTCGCCCTCCTCGCGCGGCGGCAGGACGGTCTCGACGCCCTCGGCGGCGAGCGCCGCGCGGACGCGGTCGCCGAAAGGGCCTGTGCCGTGCGCTCCCCCGTACAGCGCGGGCAGCCCGAGCCGTCGCGCCGCGGCCAGCACGTTGAAGCCGCCGCCCGCGGTGAGCCCGTGGGCCGAGGCGAGCACGTCGGAACCGCGTTCGGGAAGGTGGGGGACGCGCAGGACGACGTCGACGATGACGTTGCCCGCGAGGACGAGGCGCGGGGCCGGGTCCGGGGCCTGTGTCGAGGTGGGGGCCGGAGAGGGGGCCGGAGTGGTCATGCGGGGATCGTCTCCTCTTCCGGGGCGGTCCGGGCCGCCTCGTCCACGCGCGCCGCCTCGTCCGTGACGGTGCGGTCCAGGGGGCGCAGGAGTGCGTACAGGACGGCCGAGACGGCGAAGGTGACGGCCCAGCCGAGCCCGTTCGCGCCGAGCCAACTGTGCGAGAAGGGGCCGGAGAACCAGATGTCCGTGTCGCTGGTCTTCGCCTCCGTCAGCAGCAGCCCCACCACGATCGCGACGGCCCACGCGGCGACGGCGGGCCAGGCGAAGCCGCCCCGGTACCAGTAGCGGCTGCCGCGACGCGTGTCCATCAGACCCTCGGCGTCGTACGCGCGTCGACGCAGCATGTCGACGGCGAAGACCCCGACCCACGCGGTGATGGGGACGGCGAGGAGGGTGAGGAAGGTGGTGAAGGGGCCGTAGAAGTCCTTCGCGACGAGCATGAAGTAGATGCCGCCCGCGAAGGTGAGGACGACGTCGATGCCGACGGCGACGGTGCGCCGGGTGCGCAGTCCCAGGGTGACCAGGGTCAGCCCGGCCGAGTAGACGGAGAGGTGGTTGGAGAGCAGGAGGCCGCCGAAGGCCGCGATCAGGTAGGGCACGGACATCCACGAGGGGAGCATCGTGTTGATGGCCGAGACCGGGTCGGCGGAGGTGGCGAGGCTGTCGTCGCCCGCCGAGAGCAGTGAGCCCAGCGAGATGAGCAGCATCAGCGGGATGCCCGCGCCCGCCGCCGAGGCGACGACGAGCCTGCCGCCCGGTATGCGACGGGGCAGGTAACGGGCGTAGTCGGCGCCCGCGTTGGCCCAGCCGATGCCGGTGCCGGCGGCGATGACCCCGATGCCGCCGATGACGGCACTGAGCGGCGCTGCGGGCGCGTGGGCGACCTTCGTCCAGTCGACGGTGGCGACGAGGAAGCCCATCACCAGGAGGTTGAGCAGCCCGAAGAGGCAGGTGGCCCAGCGGTTGATCCACATGATGGTGGCGTGCCCGAGGCCGCTGATCAGGAGCGTGCAGGCGATGAAGACCAGCAGGCAGAGCAGCGTCAGCACGGTGTTCTGGCGCACCCCGAAGGCGATGGCCAGCAGCGAGAGCAGCGCGTAGGCGGCGGTCGTGGTGTTGATGGTCTCCCAGCCGACCCGGCTCAGCCAGGTCACCAGGGTGGGCCCGGTGTTGCCACGGGCGCCGAAGACGGCGCGGGAGAGGGTGAGCGCGGGTGCGCCGCCGCGCTTGCCCGCGATGCTCAGCGCGCCGACGAGCGCGAACGAGCCGAAGGCTCCGATCACGGCCACGAGGGCCGCCTGCCAGATGTTGAGGCCGCGGAAGGCCACCAGGGTGGCGCCCAGGGGCAGTCCCAGGATGGAGATGTTGGCGGCGAACCACGTCCAGAACATCTGGCTGGCCCGGCCGTGCCGTTCGCCGTCGGGCACCGGCTCGATGCCCCGGGTTTCGACGGCACCGACACGCTCGCTCGTCCTTGAGCCGCTCATGACGGAACCTCCTTACGGTTCAGGTTCAGGGGTGCGGGGAGGGGCCGCCGGGTGCCATGCCGGTCCGGCGGCGGCGCGGCCCGTCAGGCGGCGCGGAGGGTGAGCAGGGCGTCGACGAGGGGGTCGAGGTCCAGGTCGTTGACGGTGCGGAGGGTGGCGACGGCTTCGGCGGGGAGACCCGTCAGACCTGCGGCGGCGCCGGAGACGGCTCCGGCGATGGCACCGATGGTGTCGCAGTCGCCGCCGAGGTTCGCTGCGAGCAGGCAGGTGCGCCAGGGGTCGTCGCCCGCGAGGGCGAGCACGGCGAAGGCCGCGGGCACGGACTCCTGGCTGGCGACGCTGGTGCCAACCAGCGCGCTGATGGTGTCCACCGCCTCGTCCTCGCCGCGTCCGGCGACCAGTCCGCGTGCCCAGCGGATGCGCGCGGCGATGTCGGCGCCCGCCGCCCAGTGGCCGCGACGGGCTCCGGCGGCTGCCGCCTCCTCGGCCGCGTCCATCGCGGCCTCCAGCCCGTGCCCCTCGACGGCGACGCTGACGGCCGCCGCCACGGCAGCGGCGCTCGCGATGCCCAGGGTGGTGTCGTGGGTGACCTGGCAGGACTCGACGACGTGGTCGAGGAAGCCGTCGAGCGGCTCGACGGGGAAGGCGATCCCGACGGGGGTGACGCGCATGGCGGCGCCGTTGGTGGTGCCGCTCTTGCCGGTCTCGGTGACCGGTACGCCGCGTGCGACGGCGTCCAGTGCCGCCTTGGTGGAGGGGCCGAGGAGGTCGAAGGAGCCCTTGGCCTTCATCGCCTTCTCCCAGTCGAGGAGTTCGGAGGCCAGTTGCACGGAGTCGATACGTCCGGCCGAGCCGATGAGCAACTGGCCGACGATGACGGCCTGTTCGGTGTCGTCGGTGACCGACCCCGCGGGCATTCCGGCGGCGACGGGGTTGTCCGGCGGGCCCGGTTCAAAGCCGGTGACCCGGCCGAAGCGGGCCGTGATGGCCTGACGGGACATGATCTGGGTGGGCATGCCGAGGGCGTCGCCGAGTGCGAGGCCGTAGAAGGCGCCGAGGGCACGGTCGGTGCGGCGGGTGGCGTGGTTCATGTGCGCTGTCTCTGCTGGTGGGGTGGGGTGGAGTGGGGTGCGTTGTGGGCGTGGGCCGCTGGGGGGGGTGGGTGCGGGCGCCGGGGGTGGCGGCGTACGGGGATGTCAGGGCGCCGTGGCCTCCCCGAAGCGCGTACGCAGCTCGAAGTGGGCGGGGTCCAGGAGGCTGACGACGTGCTCGACGAGACCGCCGTCGGGTCCGCGCCCCGTGCGCCGCACCCGCAGGAACGAGGTGCCGGACGGCCTGCCCAGGGTGGCGGCGTCGCCGGGTGCGAGGGGGACGGCGGTGGCGCGCTGCTCGCCCGACGCCACGACCAGGCCCGCCTCGGCGAGGGTGCGGGTGAGCGATCCGTCGGACAGTCCGCGCTCGGGCACCTCCTCCAGCCCGGGGTGGAGGGGGACACGGCTGCGTTCGAGGGAGACGTGTGCGCCGTCGGGCAAAGTGCGCAGGCGGTCCAGGGCGAGGAAGCGCGCGTCGGACAGGCCGAGTTCGGCGGCGAGCGCCGCGTCCTGGGCGACGTCGAGGCGCAGGACGGTGGTGGTGGGCGACGCGCCCTGGTCCACGAGGGACTGGGTCCAGCCGTGCCGGTTGTCCAGCGGGGTGCCGTCGAAGGTGACGAACGAGCCGATGCCCGCGTGGGTGGCGATCAGCCCCTCGTCGTTGAGCGCGCGCAGTGCCTCGCGGACGGTGGCGCGGCTGACGGAGAAGCGCTGGGTCAGCGCGTGCTCCCCCGGGAGACGGCTGCCGGTGCGCAGGGCGCCCGCCCTGATCTCGCGGCCGAGGACCCTGGCCACGCGCTGGTGCTTACGAGCCTGTTCGGACATGTCCGCACCGTAGACCTACCTGTCTGGACCTGTCTAGAGACCCACGTCACCTTCCCCTGCGTCACCTTCCATGGCCAAGGATTTCCTTTCCGGTAATTCCTTTCCCCTTCAGAGGATCACTCTGGAATAACCTCACACGATCGAGGGATACCAAAGGCGGGCGTGAGGGACAAGAATTCCTTTCACCCGGTCGCATCCGACCTCAGCTCATCGCAGGCGGAAAGCGAACGGACATCTCACCATCACGAGCCCATTCGACCTCCTTTTCCCGTGCCCGAATATTTCACGGGCGCGAGAAAAGGGGAACGGGGAAGGAAAAGAATGACTATCTCGGCGAAAATCCTCCGCCGCGCCGGAGCCGCCGCGGCATGCGCGGCACTCACCCTCGCCCTGGCACCCGTCACGGCCCTCGCCGCCCCGGGCGCCCTCACCGCACCGTCGGCCCAGGCGTCCCAGTCCGCCGCACAACGCCTTGACCTGGTGTGCACGGTCAACGACAACGGCGTCAACTACCGGGGCGGGCCTGGCAGCCAGTACCCGGTGCTGGGCCAGGTGAACAAGGGCCAGAAGATGAACGCCAAGGGCAAGGAGGGGAGCTGGGTGATGGGTGACCTGTGGGGCGGCAGGACGGGCGTCTGGATTCACGTCGCCTATCTGGACTGCTGATCCGCCCCGCTAGAGAAAAAGGGATCATCACACACGGGGGAACTCTTCCACGGAAGAACGGGGGGATTGCAGGGGGAATGCAGGGGGGATGCGGGAGGGATTTCCGTGGAGAACCAGGGGGTTCCCGTGAGTTCGGTGACGGCTTTCCGGAAAGCCTCACGGAAAACGGGGAATCACGGATGACCGCCGCATGAGCACCCCTTGAACGTCCCGTCGGACACCGCTCGCGCAGTCGCCGCGGCGGTGTCCGACGGGATCCGCGTTGCGGGCTGTGAGCGTGCGGTCGTGGCAGGCGTTGTCCTTGCGCACAGCGTTGGGGCGCGGTCGCTCCCATAGTGCAGGTACGGGGCCCGTAGGGTTCGTGCGGTGATTGCGAGCATCATCTTCGACGTCGGCGAGACCCTCACCCGCGACGACCGGTACTGGGGCTCGTGGGCCGACTGGCTCGGCGTACCCCGGCACACTCTCTCCGCGCTGGTCGGTGCCGTCGTCGCGCAGGGCCGCGACAACGCCGACGCCCTCCGCCTCGTACGGCCCGGCATCGACATCGACGCCGAGCGCGCCGCGAAGGAGGCAGCAGGGGCGGGCGAGCGGTTGGATGAAAGCGACCTGTACGACGACGTAAGGCCGGGCCTGGCCGCCCTGCGCGGTGCCGGATACGGAGTGCACATCGCGGGGAACCAGACGGCACGGGCGGGCGCGCTGCTGCGGGGCCTGGAACTGCCCGCCGACAGCATCTCGACCTCCCAGGAGTGGGGCACCGCCAAACCGGACCCGGCGTTCTTCGCACGAGCACTCCAGACGGCGGGAACCGCCCCGGCACAGACCGTGTACGTAGGAGACCACCCGGCGAACGACATCGTCCCGGCCCGCGCGGCCGGGCTGCGCACCTGCCTGATCCGGCGCGGCCCGTGGGGACATCTGTGGGCCGACGACGCCGACATCCCGGCGGACTTCCGGATCGACAGCATCCTCGACCTGACCGCCGCGCTCGCCCACCCGTAAGCACACGGACGCACGAACGCCCCGCGGCGAAGGAGCACTTCGGCGGGGCATCGCGCGCGCTGATCCGGTGTCCCGCACGACTCCGAGGGCTTCGCGCGCCAGCTCGACCGCCCGTTCCGGTTCGCGTATGGCGGCGGAGGCAACGGCCGACCGCGCCGACCACACGCCGACGTCGCGACGGGCCGAGGCCGGAGCCACGGGGATGAGCTGGCCCCACAATCGTGCGGCCTCTTCCACCAGGCCCAGCCTGCCGCAGCAGGGGCGCAGGTTACTACGGCATGGCTATGCGAGCGCCTCATGGGCGGCAGCGAGAGCCAGGTGCCACGGGTACTCCTTCGGCCGTCCTTCTCCGGGCGGGTTCGGCTGAAATCCCCCCTCGCCGAGCAGCACCCGCACTCCCGCGCCACGCAACGTCTCGACGCTGCGGCCGAACTGAGGATGCGTGGCAAAGGCGTCATTCAGGCAGGGCATCACCACCAAGGGCTGACGCTTCCCGAGCACCTCCGCAATGACGCCGGTGACGACGTTGGGAGTCAGCCCGAGAGCACACGTGTTGATCGTGTTCAGCGTGGCCGGCGCCAGGATCGTCACATCGGCAGGCGGCCAGACGGCGCCTTCGCCCAGACGTCGGGGCACCACTCGCACGGGATGCCCCGAAGCTGTCTCCATGTGCGGGATGTGGGCCTCCGCCCACTCTGCGGCAGTGGGCGTCAACCCGACACACACCTCCCACCCATCACTCTGCGCAAGGGTGATGGCGTCAGGCAGGTAGGTAATGGGCGGAGCGGCGGAGCCGAGCAGGTGCAGCACGCGAGCAGTCATGCTCCGCATCTCACCACAGCAATCCGCCTTCGACAGTGTCTCAGCCACGGTCACACTCCCTCGCGGACAGGTGCCAGCACCTCGCCGATGTCCCAGCCGGTTTGGTCAGCTCGCCATGGCGCCAGGGCCGTAGCCACAGCTTCCAACTCCCGCATCGCGCGCTGATCCAGTGTCCTGCACGACCCCGGCGGCTTCGCGCGCCAGCTCCACCGCCCGTTCCGGTTCGCGCGACGTGGCGGCGTTACGGCACAGTCACCCGAGGCGCGAAGGACCCGGCATGACGAAGACCCCCGCTGTGTGGTGGGGGCAATGACTGTCTCTTGGCGCTTGCCGAGGCGTACCGTTTTGGTGTCGAAGCCGAACGAGGAGCCTGTATGCAGCGCTTCACTGACATGCCGCCTGCGACCCGGAGTAACGGCTCACGACTGGCCGGGCTGCGCCGGGGGCGTCGCTGGACACAAAGCCGTCTCGCCCGCGAAACCGGCTACTCCCTCGCCGCTGTGAAGGCATTCGAGCAAGGCCGCCGCAGCCTCGATCGCGGCTCCGTGATCCTGGAGTTCGCCCGCGCCCTGGACTGTCACCCTGCTGAGATCACCGGCCAGCCCTACACTCCGGAGGACCAGGAAGGACAAGAGGTCGTCGCAGCGATCGCCGGGGTACGCCGAGCCCTGCTGCGGCACGGTCGCCCGGCCCGGCCCACGGATGAGGAAGCCTCTCGCGTGGACCTGGTGAGCCTCACCCAACGTGTCGCCCAGGCCAATGCTGCCCGGCAGTCCTCTGCCCTGCCCCGCAGCGCTGAAGTCCTTCCCGGCTTGCTACGTGACGTGCAGGTGGCCGTGGACGTCCTCGAAGGGGAATCTCGGCGCCAGGCGTACGCGCTGCTGATGTCCGCGTACGAGTGCAGCATGCAGTTCCTCTACAAGCTCGGTCGCGATGCTGAATCCACGCTGGCCGTAGAGCGGGTGGTGTGGGCCGCTGAGCAGACCGAGAATCCGCTGTTGGTGCACGCGGCCAACTGGTACTTGGCAGGGGAGTATCTGAGCATCGGCGAGCACCACGACGCGGCCGACATCATCGACACGGCACTGCGCGGGCTGGGTACGCCTCGAACCCCTGAAGCGACCTCACTGACCGGCGCCTTCCATCTCAAGGCCGCGCTGAACGGTGCCCGGGGTGGTGACGGCGGAGCTACGGACCGGCACCTGGAGCATGCCCGGGAAGCCGCCGACAAGCTCGGCGGGGACCGCAACGACTTCCAGCTCCAGTTCGGTCCGACGAACACGGCGATCTGGTCCGTGTCCCTGTGCGTGGAGCGGGGCCGGGGCAGGGAGGCGGTGCGCACCGCTGAACACGTGAACCGGGACCTTCCAGCCGACTACAGCGCGGAGCGCCGGGGGCATCACTGGATCGATGTCGGCAGGGGCTACTGGTACAACAGCCAGCGAGACGAGGCCCTGAGCGCGTTCCTGACGGCAGAGAAGATCGCTCCGCAGCAGACCCGGATGAATCCCGCGGTGAGGGAAACGGTCCGCACGATGATCCGTACCCAGCGCCGGAGCGGTCTGGTGGAACTCGGGATGCGGGTCGGCGCCGTGTAGAAGGACGACGTTCTGTAGCCCTTCTGCACCCTCTGCGTTCATACGGTCAGTAGTGAACTGATCACGCCGACGCATGGGGCCGTCATGGACGCCGCGACGCACGCACCATCAACCGCCCGGTGGACACCACCCACTGGGCTCGCCGCCACACTGGAACCCGCCGGGGTGCACTGGGACGCCTGCAAAGTGCCCACGTATCTGGGGGATCGGGTGCTGGCCCGGCTCGGGCGGGAGTCGGGGGCGGTTATCCGGGACCCGTACGGGCACCGGATGACGTGGTTGGTACCGCCCGGTGCGACGCGGGGGTGGGTGGTGCCGGAGACCTCGTGGGTGCAACTGCTCAGCACCGCGCAGCACCTGACCGTCCCGCCTGGCTGGTGCACCCGCTCGGCCTTCCCCCACTGGGTGCGGGGCTGGGCGGAGTACGGGCTCACCGACGCACGGTTGCTGTACGTGGTGCTGGACGCCGTGATCCGGGCCGAGCACGGGCCCCGCGACGATGTGAGCGGGGCCGGGCGGTGAGGCCGGAGATTCCGCCCGGGCGGATGCGCTGGGAGATGCGGCCCGCCGGACGCGACTGGGACGCGGTGCGGATGGCTGCCACGTTGGGCCGACCGGCGCTCGCTCAGCTCGGCGACACTGCGGCGGTCTACTACGACGACGGGGACCTCGTCTTTCTCGTCCCGTACGACAGCGGTGGCGGATTCGGGGCGGGCACCAAGTATCTGAGCATCGGGGCGTGGCTGTTCATGCCAGGGCCGCAGCGCAGAGAGGGTCCCGGCGTGCACTGGCTCAGCGGGAACGACCACACTCGCACCCCGCCGGAGGCGCTGCGGGCCGCGCTGAACGCCGTACGCCAGCAGACACCGGAGGCGGAGCGGTGACCCCCCGCCCCCGGTGCGAGGTGGAGGGCGACGACCACGTGGGCCCCGTCATGCGCTACCTGCCCACAGCCCGCTACCCCTGGCACGAACCGGTGTGGCTGTGCCTCGGACACGGCGCCTACCTCCCCCTCGCCGCCATCCGCGCCGACGTCACCGGCGAGACCGTCGCCCGCGCCATCACCGTCTTCACCGGCGCCGGAAAACGCCGCGCCGACGACACCGAACCCGAATCTGAGCCCGAGCCGGATGCCGAGCCACCACCACCCGTCCTGAGCGTGGTGCGCAATCCGTGACCCTCTCCCGCAACCGACCTGGAGCAACCCCGTGTCTCGTGACCACACCGTCCTGATCCCCGCCGACCCCGAGGACGTCTTCTACGACCCTCACGGCTGGGCCACCACCTCGGGCTTCCCCGTCGCCGTACTCGACGGCCACGCACCCCACTTCGTGATGCGCCGCATCCAAGACCGCGCCGTACGCCTCATGTACGAGCTGCCACACGGGACCGCGTTCCTCACCACCTACCCCCGCCCCATGCCGTCAGGACAGGTCATCGAGATCATGGAAGGCAACCTCGCGACGCTGCTGACCGGCTACGCCTGCCACGCCCTCCGCCTGCGCGAGAAGGGCGAACGGATCGCCGTAGACGGGGAGACACGCGACTGCCTCAGCACACTCCTCGCGCCCCGACACTGGTGGCAGGCCCGCCACACCCGCATCGGCAAGGCCCTGCAACACGAGGGCCGCGCCGTCATCCTCACCGCACCCCTCGTCGGCGGACGCGCGCTCCAACTCACCACCGTCGCACCCTGATCGCCTGCCCCGGCAGTACGGCGTCCGGCGCCCGGACCCCGCGTCGGGGCCGGGGCAGGCACCCCCTTTCTGAACGTGGGGGGGCGGCTACGGGTGCCACTCCTCCACGTTCACGACCGCGTCGACCGGCAGCGGCCCGTACAGGTGCGGGAACTTCTCCTCCGCTCCGGGTACGGGCGGCTCGAAGCGCACCGGGTTCGTCAGCCGGTCGCTGTCGATGACGAGGACCACCAGGTCGGCCGGGTCCGTGTCGGCGCCGTAGAGCATCTCCGCGACGGACCGCAACTGGTGCCGTAGCGAGCAGTGGATGAACCCCTCCTCGTGGAGGGTGCGGCCACGTGTGGACATCTCGTACGTGCCCGACTCGCGAGCGGCGTCCCACAGCACGCGCTCCGTGATGTGCAGCAGTTCCGTCATGCGCAGACGCTATGCCACTCCCCCGGCCGGGTGAACCAGGCCTCCCCCTCCACGGCTCCGCACCCCGGATACGGGGCACACATGACACCTGGCCCACAACGCGGCCAGCGGAGAAGGAGAGAAAAGAGGGAGAGGGTCGGAATGCGAGTGGGAGTGGGAGTGCTGCGGGCCGTCGGGGTGGCCACGGCGGTGTACGGGGTGGCGGTGGCCGCGTGGCCGACGCTGCTGGCGCGCCCGTCCGGGCTGGTCGACGGCGAGGGAGAGGTGGCCGAGGCGACGGGGATCTCGCTGCGCCCGCTGGCCTGGCGCGATGCCGCGAGCGGTGTCGCCATGGCGGTCGCGCCGGAGGGCGAGGCGCTGCGCACGGCGGCGCTGCTGCGCGTCGCGGCCGACTTCGGCGACGCGCTCCTGCTCGGCGCGACGCTGCCCGACCGCGACAAGCGGATGAAGGCCGTCGCCGTGTCCGTCGGCTGGGGCGCCCTGTCGGTGCTGGGGCTGTACGCCGACGCGGGACGGGGGCGCCGGGGGAAGCGAGAGCGCCGTCGACTCCGGTAGTTGAACGTTGCGCGAAGGGTGGTCAGCACCGGGTGACGGGAGCACACTCCGCCCCACGTACCGCCCCATGCACCCAGCACGCCACGACGGAGGGACAGCACATGAGCGGCAACAGGGCAGTGGCGTACCTCAAGCCGGGCACCGTGGAGGTGCAGACCATCGACTATCCGTCCCTGGAGTTGCGCGACGGCCCCGGCGTGGCGCCGGAGAACATCGGCCGCACCTGCCGGCACGGTGTGATCCTCAAGGTGCTCGCCACCAACATCTGCGGCAGCGACCAGCACATGGTCCGCGGCCGGACGACGGCGCCCGAGAACCTCGTGCTCGGTCACGAGATCACCGGCGAGGTGATCGAGCGCGGCCCCGACGTGGAGTTCACCGAGGTGGGCGACATCGTCTCCGTCCCCTTCAACATCGCCTGCGGCCGGTGCCGCAACTGCAAGGAGCGCAAGACCGGCATCTGTCTCCACGTCAACCCGGCCAGGCCAGGCGCCGCGTACGGATACGTGGACATGGGCGGCTGGGTCGGCGGCCAGGCGGAGTACGCGATGGTGCCGTACGCGGACTTCAACCTGCTCCGCTTCCCGGACCGCGAGGCCGCGCGCGAGAGGCTGCTGGACCTCGCGATGCTCTCGGACATCTTCCCGACGGGCTTCCACGGCGCCGTCACCGCGGGGGCCGGGGTGGGCAGCACGGTGTACGTGGCGGGCGCGGGGCCCGTCGGGCTCGCCGCCGCCGCTTCCGCGCAGCTTCTGGGCGCCGCCGTCGTCTTCGTCGGCGACCTCAACGCGGAGCGGCTGGCCCAGGCGCGCAGCTTCGGCTGCGAGACCGTCGATCTGACGCGGGGCGAGCCCGGCGAGCAGATCGCCGAGGTGCTCGGCGAACCGGAGGTGGACGCGGCGGTCGACGCCGTCGGGTTTGAAGCCAGGGCACACGGCGCGGACGCGGAGGAGGCCCCGGCCACCGTCCTCAACTCCCTGATGGGGCTGGCCCGCGCGGGCGGCAGCATCGGCGTCCCCGGCCTCTACGTCACCGAGGACCCGGGCGGCATCGACGCCGACGCGCGGACGGGCTCGCTGAAGGTCCGGCTGGGCCTGGGCTGGGCGAAGAGCCACAGCTTCACCACGGGTCAGTGCCCGGTGATGACGTACCACCGGCAGCTCAGCATGGCGATACTCCACGACCGGGTGCGCATCGCCCGCGCCGTCAACGCCGCCGTCATCCCGCTGGAGGAAGCGCCGCGCGGCTACGCGGAGTTCGACCAGGGGGCGAGCCGCAAGTACGTGCTCGACCCGCACGGCGCGCTGAACGGCGTCACCGCGGCCTGAGACTCGCCCACGCCACGCCACGCCCCCGACCCCGACCCCGTCAGTCCTTGCCGTCCTCCGGGGGCGGGGGCGGCACGGGCGCACCGGCCGGGGGCCGGATCTTCGCGTACGCGGCCGTCGCCGTGCCCGTACCGGTACCCGTGCCCCCGGCCCTCGTACCGCCGCTCTCCGCAACGCCCTCGTCCTCCTCCTCGCGCGGCAGCAGCGCGTCGCGCCGGGCGCCCGGATCCCAGCCGGTGTCCACGACCCGCTTCTGCATCACGATCGCGCCCGCCAGCACCAGAGCGCCGATCACCAGCATCAGGACGACGCCGCCCGCGTCGCCGACCTTGGCCGCGTTGCCGATGAGGGTGCCGAACCAGCCGAAGTCGGCGTCCCCGAACGTGGTGTTCTCCTCGCCGAAGGCGCCGAGCACCTTGAGCAGCAGGGCGGGCAGGAAGGTGATCAGCACGCCGTTGAGGAAGGCGCCCACAACGGCGCCGCGCCTGCCGCCCGTCGCGTTCCCGTAGACCCCGGCCGCGCCGCCCGTGAAGAAGTGCGGCACCAGCCCCGGCAGGACGAGCGCGAGCCCGAAGGCGGGGCCGAAGACGGCGGAGAGCAGCGCGAGGCTGACCAGGCCGCCGATGAAGCTGGCGATGAAGCCGAGCAGCACCGCGTTCTGCGCGTACGGGAAGACGATGGGCGCGTCCAGCGAGGGGACCGCGCCGGGGACGACCTTCTGCGCGATGCCCTGGAAGGCGGGCACCAGTTCGCCGAGGATCGTCCTGACGCCGAAGAGGATGACGGCGACGGCGATGCCGAACTGGAGGCCCTGCATGACGGAGCTCATGAGGTAGTTGCCGACGTCGGTCGCCGCCTCGCCGCCACCGGCGGTGAAGACCTTGAACGCCGTCTTCTCGCCCGCCTTGACGAGGTAGACGACGGCGAGGACGACGTAGATCAGCAGCATGGACAGCGCGGTGGCCACCATCGAGTCGCGCAGGAAGCGCAGCCCCTCCGGCAGCTTCATGTCCTCGGTGCTGCGGCTGCGCTTGCCGACGAGTTGCCCCGCCGCGCCCGAGACGACGTAGCCCGCGGTGCCGAAGTGGCCGATCGCGATGCTGTTGTTGCCGGTGACGCGCTTGGTCCACGGGTGCGCGAAGGCGGGCATCGAGACGAGCATGATGCCCAGCAGCACCCCGCCGAGCACGACCACGACCGCCGAGGAGAGCCCCGCGATGGCGAGCACCATCGTCAGCAGGGTCGCCATGAACAGCATGTGATGGCCCGTCAGGAAGACGTAGCGCAGCGGGGTGAACCGCGCCAGCAGCAGGCTCAGCGCGAAGCCCACGATCATCAGCCAGGCGACGCGGGCGCCGAACTGCTCCTGCGCGATGCCGACGATGGCCTCGTTGGTCGGGATGACGCCGTGTGCCCCCGTCGCGCCCTGGATCATCTCGCCCAGGGGCGCGAGCGCGTCGACCACGAGCCCGGCGCCCGCGTTGATCAGCAGAAAGCCCAGCGTGGCCTTGATGGCACCGCCGACGATCTGTCCGACGGACTTCTTCAGCGCGATGAGACCGGCCGCCGTGATGAGGCCGATGAGATACGCGGGTTCGCTGAGGATCTCGTTGACGAGGAACTCGGCGATGGATACGAGCCAGTTCATGGTGCCCGGTACTTCCCTCAGACGTCGTAGGTGTCTCGGAGCGTGCTGTCGACCTCGGAGGTGCTGGTGAAGTCCTGGACGACCTTCACGGGGACACCCACGTCCCCCAGCGTTGCGGCGATCTCCCGCGAGGTCAGGATGGCGACCGCCTCGGACGCCTTGCCCTTGGCCGAGATGGTGTCCGTTGCCTCGACGGTGACGTACCGCGACCAGCCCCAGCGGTCGAGGACGCGTTCCAGCGTGTTCTTCAGGAAGAGGCTCGTCCCCACGCCGTTTCCGCACACGGTGAGGATCTTGTGCATGCCGTGGCCGCCGCCCGGCGCGCTCCGCGCGGCCCGGCCCCCAGCCACGGTCCCGTCCCCACCCCCGCCCCCGGCCGCGCCCGTGCCAGTGCCCTCGCCAGCGCCCGTGCCCTCGCCACCACCGCCCAGCGCGAGGTGCAGCGCCTCGGGGGTCGGCGCGTCCCGCAGCGCGTCGGCGGTCGGCGGGTCGGCCAGCAGCCTGGCGAGGGCCGCCATGGCGGCCGTGTGGTCACCGGAGTCCTTCGCGGCGAGGCCGACGACGAGGGAGACCGGGTCGTTCGCCTCGTGCCCGAACTCGACGGGCTCTTCGAGCCGCACCCAGGACATGCCCGTCCGCAGTACGGCGGGCGACGGGCGGGCGTGCGCGAACGCGAGGCCCGGCGCGATGACGATGTACGGACCGTTCTCCTCGACGTTCGCGACCATCTCCGCCGTGTACGCGGCGGTGCTCGACCCCGTCGCCGTCATCAGCGCGCCCGCGGCTTCGACGGCCTCCCGCCAGTCCGCGGCCGGGACATCGAGACGGATGGCCTCGATGGGGAGAAGTTCACTCAGTGTCGCCATGGAACGGATCGTTCCACGGAACGCGGCGCCCGGCGCGACCGACTCCCCCTGTGGGCTCCGAGGACCCGTACGGCCCACCGCGACACGCCCCCGATCGTGCCAATCGGCCCTTTTGCGCGTGACGAGCGTGTGTGCTGGTCACTCCGCACAACCTTCAACCCTCGGAGTGAATATGCGCATTCGTTCTGCGTTCGCCGCTGCCGCCCTGGCCACCGTGGGCCTCATCGGCGGAGCCGGTGCCGCCGTCGCCGACGCGGGCGCCGCGGGTGCCGCCGTCGGTTCGCCCGGCGTGCTGTCCGGCAACGTGGTGCAGGTTCCCTTGCACGTCCCGGTCAACGTCTGCGGCAACAGCATCAACGTCGTGGGCCTGCTGAACCCGGCGTCCGGGGCCACCTGCGTCAACGACTGAGGCACACCCCGCACCCCGGCTGAGCGGCCCGTCCTCTGTTCCAGCCCTTCCAGGACGGGCCGCTCAGCGGTGTCCGCGCGCACTTCCCGCTCGCTCAGGACGTGTCCCCCTCCCCCTCTCCCTCCCCCTCGTGCGAAGCAGCCGCGCCGGACTCGCCGGACTCCGTACGGAAGACGAGCCGGTCGTCCTCGACACCGACCCGCACATGGTCGTGCGGTGCGAACTCGCCGCCGAGCAGCATCCGGGACAGCCGGTTGTCCACCTCCCGCTGGATGGTCCTGCGCAGCGGCCTGGCACCGTACTCGGGCTGGTAGCCGCGCCGGGCGAGCCAGCCGATGGCCTCGTCGCTGAACTCGGCCGTCACGTCCTGGGCCCGCATCCGGCGGCGGGTGTCGTCCAGCAGCATGTCGGTGATCCGCCGCAACTGCGGGTCGTCGAGCTGCCGGAAGATCACGATGTCGTCGACGCGGTTCAGGAACTCGGGCCTGAAGTGCTCGCGCAGCGGGCGCAGCACCCGCTCCCTGCGCGCCTCCTCGTCGGCCTCGGTGCCACCGGCACCGCCACCGCCCCCGAACCCGAGCACCGAGCCGCGCCCGGTGATCGCCTCGGAACCGAGGTTGCTGGTCATGACGATGACGGTGTGGGTGAAGTCGACCGTGCGGCCCTGTGCGTCGGTCAGCCGCCCGTCGTCCAGCACCTGGAGCAGGATGTTGAAGACGTCGGGATGCGCCTTCTCCACCTCGTCGAGGAGCAGCAGCGAGTACGGGTTGCGGCGCACCGCCTCCGTGAGCTGTCCGGCCTCGTCGTGTCCGACGTACCCGGGCGGGGCTCCGATGAGGCGGCTGACGGTGTGCCGCTCCTGGAACTCGCTCATGTCCAGGCGCACCATCCGGTCGTCCGTGCCGAAAAGCGCCTCGGCCAGCGCACGCGCCGTCTCCGTCTTGCCGACGCCCGTGGGGCCGAGGAACAGGAAGCTGCCGATGGGCCGGTCGGGGCTGGCCAGTCCGGCGCGGGAGCGCAGTACCGCGTCGGCGACGGCCGTGACCGCCTCGTCCTGGCCGATGACCCGATCCTTCAGATGCGACTCCAGGCCGAGCAGCCGGTCCCGTTCCTCCTGGGTGAGGCTGCTGACGGGGATGCCGGTCTGCCGGGAGACGATGTCGGCGATGTCCTCGACGGTGACCTCGGCGATGCGGGTGTGCGCGTGCTGCCTGCGGCCGTCCTCGCCGATGGCGCGCTCCAGCTCGGTGAGGCGGTCGCGCAGCTCGGTGGCCTTCTCGTAGTCCTCGTCGGCCACGGCCTGCGCCTTGTCGCGGGTGACCTGCTCGGCCTCGCGCTCCAGGGCCCGCACGTCGGTGCCCCGGGTGGCGTGGCGGAGCCTGACGCGGGCGCCCGCCTGGTCGATGAGGTCGATGGCCTTGTCGGGGAGGAAGCGGTCGGAGAGATAGCGGTCCGACATCTCGACGGCGGCCAGCAGCGCGTCCTCGGTGTAGCGGACCTGGTGGTGTGCCTCGTACCGGTCGCGCAGCCCGCGCAGGATCTCGACGGCGTCGGCGACGCTCGGCTCGGGGACCAGGACGGGCTGGAAGCGGCGGGCGAGCGCCGCGTCCTTCTCGATGTAGCGGCGGTGCTCCTCCAGCGTGGTCGCGCCGACGACGTGGAGTTCGCCGCGCGCGAGCGGCGGCTTGAGCATGTTGCCCGCGTCCATGGAGCCGCCCTCGGACCCGGTGGTGCCCGCGCCGACGACCGTGTGCAACTCGTCGATGAACACGATCAGCTCGTCGGAGTGGGCGCGGATCTCGTTGATGAGGTCGTTCAGCCGCTCCTCGAAGTCGCCCCGGTAGCGGGTCCCGGCGACCACTCCCCCGAAGTCGATCTGGACGATGCGCCGCCCGAGCAGGTTGTCGGGCACGTCGCCCTCGACGATGCGCTGGGCCAGCCCCTCGACGACGGCCGTCTTGCCGACGCCCGCCTCGCCGATGAGGACGGGGTTGTTCTTGCCGCGCCTGGCCAGGATCTCGACGGTCTGCTCGATCTCCTCGTCCCGGCCGATCACCGGATCGATCTGCCCCTGGCGGGCCAGGTCGGTCAGATCACGCCCGTACTTGTCGAGGTTCGGGGTGTTGTGCGCCGTCGCGCCGGGCGCCTGCGGGTCGGGCCCGCCCGGTGCCCTGTGGGCGCCGCTCTGGGAGGCGCCGCGAGAGGCGCCTCGGGGGTCGAAGTGTGCCGCGTCGAGGATCTGTCCCGCGGTGGAGTCGCGGTTGGCGGCCAGCGCGACGAGCACGTGCTCGGGTCCGATGTACGGGGCTCCCCGCGAGCGGCCGATGTCGTGCGCGTCCATCAGCGCGCGCTTGACGGCGGGGCTCACCGAGATCGAGGTGCGCAGGGGTCCTTCCCCGGCCTGCCGGTCGATCTCGGCGGCCAGCGCGTCGGGGTCGGCGCCCGTCCTGGCCACCATGCTGCGCGTGGGTTCGGCCGCGAGGGCCGCGCGGAGCAGGTGCTCGGTGTCGAGATCGGCGCTGCCGTGCTCGGCCGCGTAGGAGGTCGCCTCGGAGAGCAACTGCCGCGCGGGCTCGCTCATCATCCGCAGGAAGTCGAAGGGCCGGGGGTCGTTCCCCTGCCACCCCTGCGCGCCCGGCTGACCGCCTGACCGCCCACCTGACTGTCCGCCCGGCTGTCCGCCCGGTGGTGTGGCGCCGAGGAAACGCGCGAGAAACTCTCCGAGCGGGTCCCGGCCGTGCTCTCCGGGGCCCGTGTACCCGCTGGTCATAGGGCTCCGTCCCGTCGGTACGGCGCTCGCGCCGCGCCGACTCGGTGTCGCTTGGTGCGTGTGACCTCTGGGGCCGGAGTTCCCGTACGCGGGGTGGTGACACGTCATGGACCGGCGAAATGTCCGCTACGGCGGGTGTCCGGGTGGCGACGCACGGGGAGGGTGGCGCGCGTGGTGGCCGGGGGTGGCGCGGTGGCGCCGCCGCCGCACGCCGCACGGGGGGGCGACTGCCCGGGGCAAATGCCCGTTACGGCAGGGGCAGTTGATTCCCGTGTTGCCGGAGAAAGGGACGGCCCTGTCATGGCACGCTGACTGCCGTGAACAGTCTTCGCTCCACTGTCTTCCGGCCGCCACCTGAATTCGGCCCGGGCGACCTCTTCGTGCGCGAGCCCGTCCGGCCCTCGTGGACCGCGCTCGGCATCACCGGTTTCTACGCCGCCGTACCCGTCGTGCTCGCCGTCACGGTCATGGAGCGGACGGGAGCCGGCCCCGGCATCCTGCTCTTCCTCTTCCTGTGGCTGCTGATCGGAGTGGGCGCGGTGCGGGGGCTGCGTCGGCTGCGCGTGGCCTACCGCACGCCGGACGCCGTCGGGTTCGACGGGCGCGGGATGATAGCGCGATGCGACGGGCGGCCCGCCTTCCACATCCCGTGGCGCTACGTACGCAGGCTGGATCACGGACGCCCGGTCTCGGCGCGGCCCTTCGGGCAGATGATGGAGCGCGACCGCCGCGAGAGCGTCGGCCTCGGGCCCGATCCCGGCTGGCTGCGGCTGTGGGTCGTCGACGGAGTCAGCGTCGAGGGCGTCGACCGTTTAGCGAAGTGGCGACGTACGGGGGACGGCGCGGCCCTGCTGGTCCCCTTCGGCAACGGCATCGACCGCGAGGCGCTGGGCCAGGCCGTACGGCGGCACGCACCCCAGGGTGTGCGGGTACGGCTGTGACCGCGCGGGCGGCGAGCCGTTGAGACGGTGACCAGGGGGCCCGGCACACGGCCGGGCCCCCTGAGCAGGTGTGCCGACGTGTGTGCTCTCCCGGCGCGATGCCGGTACGGTGACGCCGGGCCCGGTGCGGCCCCGGACCCCGGACGGCGGTCCGTGAACCCGCTGACTACCCTCGGTGTTGGCCGTACGGGTACCCGCGTCCCGCGCCTGGCACCCCGGCCACCGAGCACGGCAGCACCACGAGCCACCGCACCGGGGACACACGCGGGGCCGACTCACGAGAACGGACAGAAGCACCGCACACGTGGACACGAGCGAAGCCCACGCCGGGCACACGGCGACAGCAGCGGCCCGGCACGAAAGCCCCCACCAGGCACCGGAGCCCAGACGCGCCGGACGCCTCCCCGGCGCGGGCCCCGCCGGACTGGGTGGCACGCGATCCCCCGGCGTCCGCGCGTGGCGGCGGCTGCGCCACCCCGTCATCACCGACCTCTGGGTCACCGCGCTGGTCACGTTCCTGTCGGTCGTGAACAGCGTCCAGAACCCGATGCTGGGCCCCGCGAACGAACCGTGGCTCAACCACTGCCTGGCCGCGCTCGTCTCGCTGCCGCTGCTGCTGCGGCGCCGTTTCCCGGAGGCCGTCGCCGGGGTGGCCCTGGTGGCCGCCGTGACGCAGATGTCGTCCTTCGTCTGTCCCTTCGCCTTCTACGCGGTCGGCGCGTACCGGGGCACGAGGCACCGCGCGGTGGTCTGGGGCTCGGCGGTCGTCGGGTTCCTCGCCCTCGCGCCGTGGACCCAGCCCGGCTTCGGCCTGCGCGACCTCGTGACGTGGGTGCTGTTGCGCTACGTGCTCCAGGTGCTGCTTCCCCTGGTCATCGGCCTGTACGCCGATGCGCGGCGGGCCATGCTCGCGGCGCTCGTGGAGCGTGCCGAACGCGCGGAGCGCGAGCAGTCGCTGATCGCCGAGGCGGCGCGCGTCGAGGAACGCACCCGGATCGCGGGCGAGATGCACGACGTGGTCTCCCACCAGGTGAGCCTGATGGTCGTCCACGCGAACGCGCTGGAGGTCGTGGCCCACGACCCCGAGGTGACCAGGGAGGCAGCGGTCACCATCCGCACGGCGGGACGGCAGGCGCTGGACGAACTGCGCGAGATGATCGGCGTCCTGCGGCGCGGCCCGGACGAGGACGCCCGTCCCGCCGACGGTGACGGACGCACCGGCGAAGGCACCCCGGACGGCAAGGACGGCACGGGCGACGGCGACAGCGGCGACGGCGGGCAGCGCACCGCCCGACGGCCGCGTCCCGGACTGGAGCAGATCCCCGCCCTCGTCGACGCCTCCCGCGCGGCCGGGCTCAAGGCGGTGCTGCGTGTCGAGGGCGAGCCACGCGCGCTGCCCGACGCGGCGGAGCGTGCCGCGTACCGCGTCGTCCAGGAGGCGCTGACCAACGTGCACAAGCACGCGGCGGGCGCCGACACCGAGGTACGGCTCGCGCACGGCGCCGAGGCGCTGCACGTCAGCGTGGTCAACGCGCGGCCCGGGCGGTCCGCGCCGCGCCCCGGCTCGTCGCCCGGCGCCGAGGAGGAGCCGCTGCTGCCCAGCGGCGGGCACGGACTGATCGGGCTGGGCGAACGCGTCCGGCTGGTGGGCGGCACGATCGAGACGGGCCCGCGCCCCGACGGCGGCTTCCGCGTCGCCATCACCCTCCCCGCCCCGGCCGCGGCCCAGGACCCGGCCGCCTCGGCGGAAGCGCCTCGCGCGGAGGACGGGCCTCCGCCCGACGGCCCCCGCCACGACCCCGACAGCGGCTCCGACGGCGGCCCCCGCGACGGCTGAGACCCGCGCACCGGGCCGCGTTCCCGTCCGCGTGAGCCCGGGGTCCGGCGCACGCGATGCTTGTCCGCGCCCCGTCATGCCTTAGCGTGTGGCCCGTGAACAGGGAGGGAACCCGGCTTCTGAGGGTGCGGCTGGCCGTGGCCGGGGCGTTGGCCGCCGTCGCGGGCGCGACCGGGAGCTGGTCGTACGCGCGAGTCGGCGGCTCACCCACGGACGTGGTGCAGGACCTGTCCGTCGGCTTGGCCTACTCGGGCGCCGGTCTCGTGGCGTGGTGGCGCAGGCCGGGCAACCGCACCGGGCCGCTCATGGTCGCCATGGGCGTCACCTGGTTCCTCGGCAATCTCCAGGGCACCCACGTGCCCGCGCTGTTCGTCCTCGGTTCCTGGGGCGAGGCGCTGAACATGGCGGTGCTCGCCCACCTGATCATGTCGTTCCCGGACGGCCGCCTCCCGACGCCGCTCCGGCGCCGCACCGTCATCGTCGCGTACGGGCTCGTGGCCGTCGGCGGGCTGCTGCGCACCATGACGTTCGACCCGGCCCTCATGACGGACGCCACCTACCTGGACTGCCCGAGCTGCGGGCCCAACCCGCTGCTGGTGCCCGCAGCCACGGACCTGTTCCACACCGTGGACGCCACCTACCGGGGGCTGAGCTGGATCCTCTCCGCCGTGATGGTGACCCTGATCGTCCGGCGCTGGCGGCATGCGACGGTGGCCAGGCGCCGCGCTCTGCTCCCGGCCTGGATCGCCGTCGTCATCGCGACGTCCTTCGTACTGTGGGACCTGGTCCTGTATCTGCTGCCCGGCATGAGCGACCCGGTGAAGCAGGCCGTCTACGTACTCTCCGACCTCTCCCAGGTGGGCGTTCCGCTCGCCTTCCTCACCGGGCTGCTGCGGATGCAGTTGCAGCGCGCCGAGGTGAGCGGCCTGGTCATGGAGGTGGGCGCCGAGCCGACGCCCGGACGGCTGCGCGAGGTGCTGGCCAGGCTGCTGGGCGATCCGTCGCTGCGGCTCGGGCTGTGGCGGGAGGAGCGCGGCGCGTACGTCGACGGCGAGGAGCGCACCGTGGAGACGGGCTCGGCGGGCGCCACCCGCGTGGACTCCTCCCGTGGCACGCCGCTGGCGCTGCTGCGGCACGATCCCGCGCTGGCGGAGGACCCCGAGCTGCTGGACGCTGTCGCCGCGTCCCTGCGGCTCGGGCTGGAGAACGTCTGGCTGCGCACCGAGGCGCGCGAGGTCACCTCGCGCATCGTGCGCGCCGCCGACACCGAGCGCCAGCGCCTGGAGCGGGACCTGCACGACGGCGCGCAGGCCCGGCTCGTCTTCGCGCTGATGGCGCTGCGGCGCGTGGAGAAGGGGGTGGCCGACCATCCGGACGAGAAGCTGCGCCGCTCGGTGCACGAGGTCGAGCACAGTCTGCGGCTCGCGCTGGAGGATCTGCGCGGGGTCGCCCACGGCATCCACCCCGCCGTCCTCACCCGCGAGGGCCTCGGCCCCGCGCTCATGGAACTGGCGGAGCAGGCGACGCTGCCGGTCGTGGTGACGGTCGATCCGCGGCGCTACGACCCCGTCGTCGAGTCGACCGCGTACTTCACGGTCTGCGAGGCGCTGACGAACGCGGCGAAGCACGCGCGGGCGAAGGCGGTCAGCGTCTCGGCACGGCACGACGGCGAGCGGCTCGTGGTCGAGACCGTCGACGACGGCATAGGCGGCGCCGACACCGCGCGCGGCAGCGGGCTGCGCGGGCTGGCCGACCGGCTCGCGGCGGTGGACGGCGTCTTGCAGTTGGACAGCCCCGCCGGCGGCGGGACGAGGATCAGGGCGGAGCTGCCTTGCGGGTGATCGTGGCCGAGGACTCGGCGATTCTGCGGGAGGGGATCGTCAGGCTCCTCACGGACGAGGGCATCGAGGTGCCCGCGCACTGCGGGGACGCGGAGCCGCTGCTCGCGCTGGTCGGGACGCACCGGCCCGACGTCGTGCTGCTGGACATCCGCATGCCGCCGACCCACACAGACGAGGGCATCCGCGCGGCGGCGGAGATCCGCGCCCGCCATCCCGGTACGGGCGTGCTGCTGCTGTCGCAGTACGTGGAGTCCACCAGCACCGTGCGCGCGCTGGCGCGGGACCCGAACGGATTCGGCTACCTCCTCAAGGACCGGGTCGCCGACGCGGGCGAGCTGTGCGAGGCGCTGAGACGGATCGGCGCCGGAGGGACCGTCGTGGATCCCGAGGTCGTCGCCCGGCTGATGGACAGACCGCGCAGGGCCGGACCGCTCGGCGAGCTGACGGGCCGCGAGCGCGACGTGCTGGCCCTGATGGCCGAGGGCCGGTCCAACGAGGCCATCGCCCGGCAGTTGGTCATCGGCGACAAGACCGTGGAGACCCATGTGCGGAACATCTTCATCAAGCTGCGGCTGGAGACGGATGTGACGGAGCACCGCCGGGTGAGGGCGGTGCTCACGTACCTGCGCTCCTGAGAGCCGAGCCACACGCCGGCGCCCCCGACACCGGCCTGCCCATCGCACCTCTCCGCGGAGGGCCTTCCCCCGAATCCCCCGAGGTCCTCCGCGGAGCGGTGCTGGTGAGAACAACGTTAGGGAACGGCGGCGCGGGCGGCATCAGGGCTAGCCCTGAAATCCACGGCGCGGGTTCCGGATCACCGGTCCGGGGTCTCGGGGCCGCTGGTCAGACGTCCGAGGGCGGTGCGCGACGCCCCAGGATGCGGCCCGACGCGGGGCGCGGGGAAGAGGCGCGGCGAGAAACGCGGGAAAGGGGCGCGCGCCGGGAAGGCGTGGCAGGGAGGCGCGGCGAGAAAAGGGCGAGCTGAAAAAGGGGGGGGGCGCTGGCCAGGACGGGGGGAACCTGGCCAGCGCCAGCCTGTGGGGCGACGGGGCCGGACGTTCGCTCAGCGGCCCGCTGCGCCGACTCTGTTTAACGTACAACAACCATGGTGCGCGCGTTCCGGCGGGGCCCCGTCGGCGTCAGTCCCGCGCCGAGCGGCGCTTACGGGCCACGACCACCATCCCGGCGCCCGCCAGGACCACGGTGCCCGCGACGCCCGCCAGCACCAGCGTGTTGTTGGAGGAGCCCGTCTCCGCCAGGTCCGCGGGGGCCGGACTGTTGCCGCCGCCGGCGGGCTCGGCCGCCGGCGCGCTGCTGGACGGCTTCCCGGACGGCGAGGCGGGGGCGCTCGTGCTCGGACTCGGCGAGGGGCTGGCCGAGTCGCTGGGCGAGGTGCTGGGCGAGGGCGGCGGGGTCTCGTCGTCGCAGACCGGGGACGTCTTCGTCTCGTCCCGCGAGAACTTGTCGTCGTCGCCCGCCACGACGATCAGGCGGACCTCCATCTCCTTGCTGTGCTCGGGCAGGTCCAGCTTCTTCTGGAACGACTTCCCGAACTCCTGGACCGGCAGGGCCTCCTTGCCGTCCGCCTGGATCTCGACCGTGTTGCGGGAGTCCGCGTCGTAGTTGGTCAGATCGACCGAGACCGACGAGCAGTCCACCTTCCACTCCGGGGTGTGTGCGGAGGCCGGGGCCGCGACCATGCCCGCGCCCGCCACCGTGGCCACCGTGAGAGCGGCCACACCGGCCCATCTGCCGCGCCTTGCTGTCATGCCAACATCCTTCCGGATCTTCCTGGGGAAATCATGCGGAAACCGTGCGGAACCAGTCGTACAAGGCCCGCACGCTACTCCCACCAGAACCCGCGCACCCGTCAACCCCGAAAACCGTCAACAGGCCCTGGGGAAGCAGCAGTTCAGGGCTCCGCGCCGGACCGGGACGGGTCGCGCCGATCGGAACCGGAACCGTGCGGGAAGCGGTGCGCCGAGCGCTAACCTCTCCGTGGCCGCCCCCGCCCCCGCCCACGTCCCGCGCCGCCCGCGCCCGCGCCGCGCACGGCGCAGAACCGGAGCCTCCATGCCGACACCGCCGACACCGCCGACACCTCCATCGTCGCCGCATCTGTCCGAGGTCGCGCCCGGCGTCTTCCTCGTCCGCGGGGGCAGTACGAACTGGGTCATGCTCTGCGAGGGCGGCCAGGTCACGCTCGTCGACACCGGCTACCCCGCCGACCGCGCCCTCCTCCACCGGGCGCTGGCCGAGACCGGGCACGGGACCGGTGACATAGCCGCCGTGCTCGTCACCCACGCCCACAGCGACCACATCGGCTCGGCCGAAGAGCTGAGCCGGGCTGCCGGGGTCCCCGTTCTCGCGCACGCCGCGGAACTGGCGAACGCGCGCAGGGACGTGCTCCAGCAGATCTCCACCGCCACCGTCCTCGCCAACATGTGGCGCCCCTCAGTACCCGGCTGGGCGCTCCACTCGCTGCGCGCGGGCGGCAAGCGGGAGACACCCGTCAGCGATCCGCGCCCCTTCCCCGGCGAGGGCCCCCTCGACCTGCCAGGGCGCCCGGTGCCCGTCGCCACCCCTGGTCATACGGACGGGCACACCGCCTTCCACCTGCCGCACGCCGGTGTGCTGATCACCGGAGACGCGCTGGTGACCGGGCATCCGACCTCGCGCGTGCGCGGCCCGCAGTTGCTGCCGCGGATGTTCGACGCGCACCGGGAGCGGGCCCGCGAGTCCCTGTCGGTGCTCGCGGAGCTGGCGGCCGACACCCTGCTCCCCGGACACGGCCCCGCGCACAGCGGCCCGGCGCGGGCTGCGGCGCAGGAGGCGTACGAGAAGGCGTGACGCGGGGCCGGTCACCTGGGCGGGGCCGGGCCCGTCACCTGGGCGGAGCAGGCGCGGGCGCGGCACGGCGTACGGCGGCACGGGGCGCCGCAGGGCGGCGGACCCCGAGAGGACCCGCGGGCGGGTCCCGGGGCCCCGGGAGGCTCCCGGGAGGCCGCCACGAGAGCCCCGCCCCGTCGCCGGTCGTGTCCGTCGCAGTGCGCCACGGGCCCCGCGAGGCGAAGATGGTCGTGGCCGCTCATCGCCGAGGAGGTGGCGGACGTGACGGGCACGACACCGGGCACCGGGGCCGACTCCCGTCGGAACGGCCTGGACCGCATCCTGCTCGACGCCGTGCGCGAGGTGGGCGCGCACGTCGGCCTCGTCTACCTCGTGGAGCCGCGCGAGCAGATGCTCTCCATGGAGGTGATCACGGGGCTGCCCATCGACTTCGCCTCACCCTGGCTACGGCTGCGCATGGACGGGACCACCCCGGTGGCCGACGCCCTGCGCGACCAGCGTCTGATCTGGCTCGCCGACCAGGAGCACCTGGCCTCCGCTTACCCGAAGGCCGCGCTGTCCACCCCGTACCCCTTCGCGCAGGCCGAGGCCCCGGTCACCTCGGGCAGCACCCCGTGGGGTGTCCTCGCGCTGCTGTGGCCGGGCTCGCGGCCCGGGGAGCTGACCGCGCGGGAGCGCAGCCGGATCACGGCGGCCTGCCGCCGCATGGGGCGCTTCCTCGCGCACGCGGCGACGATCGGCCAGCCACTGCGGCCCGCACCGCGCCCCCGGGCGATCGAGCCGCCGCCCGTCAGACAGCGGCAGGCGGGCGAGGCCCCGGCCGCCGCCGAGTACGCCGAGCGGCTGCCCGACGGCGCCCTCGCCCTCGACTTGGAGGGCCGCATCACCTTCAGCAGCGTGACCGGCGCCGATCTGCTCGGCAGCACCGTGGACGATCTGCTCGGCGCCATGCCGTGGGACGTGCTGCCGTGGCTGAACGACCCCGTCTTCGAGGACAGGTACCGCGCCGCGGTGATCAGCCGCGAGCCCACCTCGTACTCCGTCCTGCGCCCGCCGGGCGAGCGGCTGTCCTTCGACCTGTATCCGGGCGCCACGGGGGTGAGCATCCGGATCACCAAGGCGGAAGCGTCGCTGAGGCCGGTGCCGGACAAGGGCCACACGCCCGTCGGGTCCCTCTACTACCTGATGCCGCTCGCCGCCGGACTGACGGAGGCCGCCGGGGTGCGGGACGTGCTGGACCTGCTCGCGGAGCAGATCATGCCCGCCTTCGAGGCGCAGACCCTCACCCTGATGCTCACCGAGAGCGGCAGGCTGCGGCTCGTGGGCCACAGGGGGGACCGTTCGGCGCTCGTCGAGGAGTTCGACGGTGCCCCGCTGCGCGACGGCAAGGATCCGGCCGCGCGGGTGGTGGCCACCGGCGAACCGGCGTTCTTCCCCTCCTGGCGGGAGATGGAGCAGGTCCACCCCGAGCTGGCCCGCAAGTCGACGAAGGGGGCCTGGGCGGTGCTCCCCCTGATCGCCTCGGGGCGGCCCATCGGCGTGTGCGTCCTCTCCTACGACGCCGCGCACCCCTTCAGCGCCGACCAGCGCGCGGTGCTGACCTCACTGGCCGGGCTCATCGCGCAGGCCCTGGACCGGGCACGGCTCTACGACACCAAGCACCGGCTCGCGCACGCCCTCCAGGAGGCGCTGCTGCCCAAGGCGCTGCCGTCCGTGCCGGGGCTGGACATCGCCGCGCGGTACCTGCCGGGGACGCACGGCATGGACATCGGCGGCGACTTCTACGACCTGATCCAGCTCGGCGGCACGGAGTACGCCGCCGTCATCGGCGATGTCCAGGGGCACAACGTCAACGCCGCCGCGCTCATGGGCCAGGTCCGCACCGCCGTCCACGCGCACGCCACCGCCGGCGCGCCGCCCGAGGCGGTACTCGCCCGCACCAACCGGCTGCTCACCGACCTCGATCCGGGGCTCTTCGCGAGCTGCCTGTACGCGCACATCGACCTGGCCGACGGCAAGGCGTGCCTGGCCACGGCGGGACACCCGCCGCCGCTGCTGTGCTCGGCCGACCGGCGCGCCTCGCTCGTACATGTGCCGCCCGGCCTGCTGCTGGGCATCGACGCGGACTGCACGTACCAGCCCAGCGAGGTCTCCCTCCCGCCCGACGCGGTGCTGGCCCTCTACACCGACGGCCTCGTGGAGACGCCCGGCGAGGACCCGGCGGACTCGACGGCCGCGCTGGCGTCCCTGCTGGAGGCCGTGGCCGACGAGCCCGTCGAGCAGCTCGCCGACAGCCTGATCGGCCACTGCGAGCACCGCACGGACGACATCGCCCTGCTGCTGGTGAGGCCTCACGGGCGGCCGGGCGGCTGACGTCCCGCCGTCCGGAGGACACCGTCCCCACCGTCGCCCCCCTGCCTCACCACGGCCGCACCGAAGGAGCCCCGTCATGACAGACCACGGCGCCACCGCCGCAGGCGTGACCGTGCCCGACACCAGGCTCGCCGCCGAGGCGACCGAACTCGTACGGGACAGCGTCGGCGATCTCGTCTACCACCACTCCCGCCGCGTGTTCTGGTTCGGCAGTCTCCAGGGCCGCAACCGGGGGCTCAGCTTCGACCCCGAACTCCTCTACATCGGCGCGATGTTCCACGACCTCGGCCTGGGCGAGGAGTTCCAGGACAGCGGGCGCCGTTTCGAGGTGGACAGCGCCGAAGCCGCGCGCCGCTTCCTGCACGCCCATGGCGTCCCCGAGGACAGCGTGCGCCGGGTGTGGACGGCCATCGCCCTGCACACGACTCCCGGCATCCCGGAATTCATGGAGCCCGAGGTCGCACTGGTCACCGCCGGTGTGGAGTACGACGTGCTGGGCATCGGCTACCACGACATCGGCGAGGCCGAGCGGACCGAGATCACCGCCCTGCATCCGCGCCCCGACTTCAAGCGCCGCATCCTGGAGGCGTTCACCGAGGGCATCGCGCCCAAGCCCGATACGACGTTCGGGAACGTGAAGGCGGACGTCCTGGAGCACTTCGTCCCCGGCTTCCGCCGGGGCGACTTCGTCGAGGTGATCCGGAACTCGCCCTGGCCGGAGTGAGCGGCGCAACCCGGGTGACCACGTGAGCCCTACGGCCCGTCGAGCCTCATGCGCTGCCCGCAGGTGTGCCGGAGCGGACCCGTGCGCGGTCGCGACGCGCTGACGGGGTGCGGCGAAGAGGCGTGCTGAAGACCACGGGCAGCGTCGTGGGGCGGCGGGTCCACGGCGAGGGGTTGAAGGTCACCTCCTCCGGGCCGATGGTCAGCCGGAGCCCCGGCAGCCGGTGCAGCACGGTGTTCACGGCGGTGTGGGTGATCAGGCGCGCGGCGTCCTGTGCCGGGCACATGTGGGGGCCCGCCGAGAAGGCGGCGTGGCCGCGGTTGCCGGGCGGGCGCCGGTCGAGGGGAGGCAGCCGCGGGTCGGTGGCGTTGGCCGCGTTGAGGCCGAGGACGAGGCAGTCGCCGCGGCGGATGCGGCGCCCGCCCAGTTCGGTGTCGCGCAGCGCGTAGCGCGCGGGCATGTGGGTCATGGGCGGTTCGTGCCACAGCACTTCGTCCAGCGCCTCGTCCACGCCCAGGTCACCGCCGCGCAGCCGGGCCTCGAAGGCGGGGTCGGTGATCACGCGGTAGAGGGTGTGGGCGATCCAGCAGGTGGTGGCCTCGTTGCCCGCCGAGATCATCGCGGCCATGGACTGGAGCACCTCGTCCTCGGTACGCAGATCGTGGTGGCTCAGGAAGGCGCTGGTCAGATCGTCGGTGGGCTGCCGCTGCCTGGCGTGCAGGGTGTCGCGCAGGATCTCCTCGAAGGTGCGGTTGCCCTCCTGGGAGTCGTCCTGGCTGCCGAACAGCGCGATGAGCGCACGGTGCAGCTCGTGTCCCTGCGCCGCGTCGAGACCGAAGAGGGCGGCGAGCGCGAGCATGGGGACGTGCGCGGCGTAGTCGCCCATGAGGTCGGCCCAGCCGCGTTCGGCGAAGCCGTCGATGAGGGTCTCGCACCGTCGGCGCACCTGGCGGCGCAGGGTGCGGTGGTCGAAGCGCGCGACGCCGTCGTCCAGCGGCCCGCGCAGCCGCCTGTGCTCCTTGAGGTCGGCGCCGACGACGTTGGGGCGGTACGCCATCATCGGCATCAGCCCGGAGTCCGGCGGGACCCTGCCCTCGTCGAGGTCGCGCCAGTTGCGGGCGTCGCGGGAGTAGAGCTTCTCCCGCTCGGTGATGACGCGGATTTCCTCGACGCCCATGACGAGCCAGGCGGTGACCCCCGGCTCCAGCAGCACCGGGGCGACAGGGCCGTGCGTGGCACGCAGCCGCCGGTAGAGGGGGTGCGGGTCCTGGGCCTGGGTGAAGACGGTCAGCGGGACGGGGCCCGACGCGGGGAGCGGGAGCGGGCTCGGGGAGGCGGCCTGGTCGTCGTGCGGTTCGTGCGGTGCACGGGGTTCGCGCGGCTGGTGCGACGTCATACGAGGGCCTCCCGCGCCGCGTGGCGGTGCTGTTCGATGGCGTGGCGCACGAGCGCCTCCAGGGCCCGCTGCGACGCGCGCGGGTCGGTGGCCTCGCAGGTGACGACGGGGACCGAGGCGGGCAGGTCCAGTGCCTCGCGGATCTCCCCGTCCTCGTATTGGGCGCTGTCGGGGAAGCGGTTCACGGCCACGACGTACGGGAGGCTGTAGCGCTCCCACTGGTCCAGCACCTCGAAGCTGTCCTCGATCCTGCGGGTGTCCACCAGGACGAGGAGCCCGATGGCGCCGGTGACCAGCCCCTTCCACAGCTCCCAGAAGCGCCGCTGGCCCGGCGCTCCGAACAGGTAGAGGACGAGGGACGGGCTGAGGGTGATGCGGCCGAAGTCCATCGCGACCGTGGTCTCGGACTTGGCCCCCAGTCCGCGCAGGTCGTCGACGCCGACGCTCGCCTGGGTCATCCGCTCCTCGGTGCGCAGCGGTCTGATCTCGCTGACGGAACCGATGAGCGTGGTCTTGCCGACGCCGAACGCGCCGACGACCAGGATCTTGACCGCCTGCGTGACCGTGTCCGGCAGGTGCGCGTGCGCGTCGTCCTGGTGGGCGTCGTCCGGGTGCGGGTCCGGGTCGGAGTGCGCGTGCGCGTCGTCGCGCTCAGGCGAATTCTTTGTTGCGAAGGCCATCCAACACTTCCTGAAGCAATTCGATGCTGGGCTCATGGTTCTGTTCCGGCCGCCGTGGCGCCGGAACCGTCAGATGGCCGGAGGCGACCAGATCGCCCGCCAGCACCCGCGCGACGCTGACGGGCCGCCCGAGCTGCGCCGCCGCCTCGACGACGGAGGTCACGCCCGCGCCGCACTCGCGCAGCAACTGCCGGTGGCCCCTGCTCCCGGCGTCCGGAGGCAGCGGGTGCGGCGAACAGGTCGGCTTCAGCAGGGTCTCAAGACCCCAGCCCAGCTCGCTGGGGGTGTCGGACCGCCCGCTGGTGAGCACGTAACCGGGTACGGCGTCGCGCCGCCGGGTTCCGCTCCCCCTCACGGCACCGGTTGCTCTCGGTACGGCGTGCCCTGGTGCTCGCCGAAGCGCTGGGCCTGGAGCGCCATCCGGTAGCCGATCTCCCCGGCGTTGACCCTGGCGTCCGTGACGACGGCCAGGCAGGAGCCGTCCCCCGCCATCCGTACGAAGATGAATCCGCCGTCGAACTCGGTCAGCGTCTGGTGGTACGCGTGTCCGCCGGTGCCGAACTCGGCGGCCAGGCCCCTGCCGAGGGAGGCGAGCCCGGAGGCCGCGGCGGCCACCCGCTCGCCGGTCTCCCTGTCCGTGTTCCCGCACCGTGTGGTGGGCAGGCCGTCGGCGCTGAGGACCACGACGTGGCGCACGCCCGCCACCTCCACGACCTCCCGCATCATCCACGCCCTGTCGGTGTCGGTGTCGGTCCGGGCGCCGGTATCGGTCTTGGTGTCGGTGACGGTGTCGGTGTCGGTCTCGTTGTCCATGCTCAAGTCACCCTCGCGACGCGTCGGTTTCGGTACGGCTGCCACGTCCCGCACCCAGGAAGGTGCCGAGCCACTGCCCGGCCTCCTCGGGCGACCTGGGGGCCGCGCGGTCCGGGCCCTCGGCCGCGGAAGGGGCGTCGGCCGAGGGTGGGGTGCCGCCGTGCTCCGGCTGCCTGTCGGCACGGCGCTTGGGCAGGCCCGAGGCGGTGCGCTCCGCAACAGGCACGGACGCGGGCACCGGCACACGCGCGGGCGCGGGTGCCGTCCGCTCCGGACCGGGTTCCGGCGTTGCCGTGGCGGGCGGCTGCGCCCCGGCCGGAAGCTGGTGCTGCGCGGGGACGAGGGGCCCGTCGCGCTCGGAGGACCTGGAGACCCCGGAGGACTCCGTCGGCAGCGGCTGGAGGATGTCCTGGGGCACCCGCACCATGGCGCGCACCCCCTTGTACCGGGAAGGGTCGAGATGCACGTCGATGTCGAAGCGGCGGGCGATGTTGCCGACGACGGGCAGGCCCGTCTGCGGACCGGGAAGCGTCCGCAGCGTCACCAGCCGCTCCCCCGCCGCGATCCGGCGCGCGGCGTTGAGCCGGGCCTCGGTCATGCCCAGGCCCTGGTCGTCGATCTGGATCACCACGTCGTGCTGGTCCGCCTCCACCAGCACGTACACGGCGGAACCCGGCGGGGAGTACGTCGTCGCGTTGGCGAGCAGTTCGGCGGTGAGGTGGATCAGGTACTCCGCCGCGTGCGGCACCACCGCGACGTCCGGATCGCCGGTGAGGGAGATGCGCGTGTAGTCGGGGATGCGGCCCGACGCCGCCTGGACCACGTCAGCCACGGCGATGGGCCTCTGCCACTGCTGGCCCGTCCACTCGCCGCCCATGATCTTGACTCCGCCCGCGAGGTGGACGAGGTGGTTGGCCTGGTGGCTCAGGTCCATCCCGAGCTGTACCACGGCGGGGTCGTGCGCGTCGTAGAGCGCGCGGGCCCGCTCCTCCACGCGCAGCGCGCCGGACTGCATGCGTGCCGCGAGGGTGAGCAGGGCGTGCTCATAGGCGTCCTGGTGGTCCTCGGCCGCCTCGTCGGCCATGTCGAGCAGGGTGTGGAGGAGTCGGCGCAGCCATGGGTCGCAGGGCGCGTCCGCGACTGTACGCGCTGGGTCCTCGTCGTCCAGGATCGCGCGCAACTGGACGCCGAAGGCTTCCAGCGTGATCCGGAGCGCCTCGTCCCGCTGCCGGGCCCACTCCCTCCACCGCTGGTCGTATTCGGCACCGGCCGCGCTGTGCTGCCGCTGGAGCTGTTCGGCGTGCTCGGCGTGCCGCAGGGCGCTTCTGCGGTCGGCGCGGTGCCCGCGCCACAGCGGTACGAGGCAGACTGCCAGGCCGAGGGTGACGCCGGTGGCGACCAGCGCGGCGTCGCGCGGCCAGGCCGTCCAGGCGGCTGCCTGGAGTGCGACCGCGCACAGGGCGAGAAGCAGCGCCAGGGGCCACAGCAACTGCCGCGTGTGCCGGGTGCGCGGGGGAGGGACTGACGGAGAACTCATGGACCGCTTTCGACAATCGCGTCTCGTTCGGGGCGGTGACCCGTCATCGGCGGACTGTCGGTTCCGCGAACAACAGCGCAGGTGCCGGGTGTTGCTGGATGCTAACTCCGGTACCGGCGCGGTGCGGATTCTTCTTCGCCATACACATGCGAAGAGGTGACAGTGGTCGAATAGGCGCGCGACGAATTCACGGCCCCTCGCACACGCGCTTTTCCGCGCGGTCGCGCGGTATGTCTTTATACGGCCGGTCTCTTTATACGGCCGGGCGGGGCGCGGTCGGATTATTTTCCCGCAGGCCGCGTTTCGGAATTTCCGAATTACCGAACTTTCCCATGCCCGCATGCCCCCATGCGCTCATTTTCGCCACCGCCGTTTCCCGCTCCCGCGTCACTCTTTCTGGCGGTCGTCCACGATGCGGCGGATCTTGCCGACGGAGCGCTCCAGTGTCTCCGGGTCCACGATCTCCACGTCGACGCTGAGGCCGATCCCGTCCTTGATCTCCTTGGCGACGGAAGCGGCGGCGGCCTCGCGCTCCGGCACCCCCGTGCCCGTGCGGGCCTCGACGCGCACCGCCATGTGGTCCATGCGTCCACGGCGGGACAGGTGGAGCTGGAAGTGCGGGGCGAGTCCGGGGGTGCGCAGCACGATCTCCTCCACCTGGCTGGGGAAGATGTTCACGCCACGGAGGATGATCATGTCGTCGCAGCGGCCCGTGATCTTCTGGATACGGCGGAAGGCCGGACGGGCCGTGCCCGGCAGCAGCCGGGTCAGATCGCGGGTGCGGTAGCGGACGACGGGCATGGCCTCCTTGGTGAGCGAGGTGAACACCAGCTCGCCCTCCTCCCCCTCCGGCGGCACCTCGTCGGTCAGCGGATCGACGACCTCCGGGAAGAAGTGGTCCTCCCACACGTGCAGCCCGTCCTTGGTCTCGACGCACTCCTGGGCCACGCCGGGGCCGATGACCTCGGACAGCCCGTAGATGTCGACGGCGTGGATGCCGAGCCGCTCCTCCATCTCGCGGCGCATCTCCTCGGTCCAGGGCTCGGCGCCGAAGATGCCGATCTTGAGGGAGGTGCCGCGCGGATCGACGCCCTGGCGCTCGAACTCGTCGAGCAGCGTGAGCATGTAGGACGGGGTGACCATGATGATGTCGGGCTCGAAGTCCTGGATGATCTGGACCTGACGTGCCGTCATGCCGCCGGACACGGGGATGACGGTGCAGCCCGCGCGCTCGGCGCCGTAGTGCGCGCCGAGTCCGCCCGTGAAGAGGCCGTACCCGTAGGAGATGTGCACCTTGTGGCCGGGCCTGCCGCCCGCCGCGCGGATCGAGCGGGCCACCACATCGGCCCACATCGAGAGGTCGTTCTCGGTGTAACCCACCACGGTGGGACGGCCCGTGGTGCCGCTGGAGGCGTGGACGCGGCGCACCTGGTCCATGGGCACGGCGAACGTCCCGAAGGGGTAGGACTCGCGCAGATCCGCCTTGGTGGTGAAGGGGAAGCGGGCCAGGTCCTCCAGCGTGCGGCAGTCCTCGGCCCGTACACCCGCCGCGTCGAACTTGGCGCGGTACATGGCGACGTTCTCGTACGCGGTGCGCAGCGTCTCCTGGAGCCGGGTGAGCTGATGGGCGCGCAGCTCCTCGCGGCTCATCCGCTCGCCCGCGTCGCGCAGCGCGGCGGGCAAGGGCTCCGCGCCCGTCGCCCGCGGCGCGGCGGGGGCTATGGAGTCGCTCATGCTCGGGTTCCTTCCACGCGGGGGACGGTACGGCTGCGGCCACGGAACTCCGCTATCACCTCGCCGTCGCGCAGGACGCTCACGTCGTAGATGCCGCTGCGGCCGTAGCGGGTGCGTTCGGTGGCGACCGCGGTCAGTTCATCGCCCTCCCTGGCCGGGGCGACGAAGGAGATGTCCGCGCCGGCCGCGACGGTGACCGGGCCATGGCTGTTGCAGGCGCACGCGAAGGCGGTGTCGGCCAAGAGGAAGAGATAGCCGCCGTGCGCGGTGCCGTGGCCGTTGACCATGTCCGGGCTCACCGTCATCCGCAGTTCCGCCGCGCCGTCGTCGGCGCTCAGCAGCCTGATCCCGAGCCCCTGTGACGCCCGGTCGGCGGCGAACATCGTCTCCGCCGGCTTCCCCCGCGTTCCCGGCTTTTCCGGTCTCGGTGGTCCCTCGTGCGTCGCACTCGACATGCGTCTTCCACCACCTCTCCCGGCCCGACCGACCATTCGGTTAGCGTTGCGGCGCGGTCAAGTAATCCAGCATCGGCGCTGGCTGTCAAGGGATCTCACCTACGTCGGCGGGGCGGAGAAGCGCCCGGAGCGGCGGCCGGAAAACGGCCGTGAACGCCCCCGGGGCCCGGCGCGTGGTGCGCCGGGCCCCGGGGGCCATAGGACGAGGTGGGACAGGGTGGGGCGGGACGGGGCGGCTCAGCCCGCGTAGACGTCCTCGACGTAGCGGCCCTGCGCCGTCAGCTCCTGGAGCCAGTCGGCGGCCCGCTCCGCACCGGCGTCCGGGTGCCGCCGCAGGTACACCTCTCGGAACGCCTCGCGCACGCCCGGCGCCATGTGGGCACCGTCGCCGCACACGTACACCCGCGCGCCCTCCTCCAGCAGCCGCCACACCTCGTCGGCCTCGGCGGTGACGCGGTGCTGCACGAAGCGGACGCCGTCACGCGGGCTCCTGCTGTGCGCCGGGCGCAGGGACACGGCGCCTACGCTCTCCGCCGCGCGCAGTTCGTCCGCGTACAGGAAGTCCGCCTCCGGATCCTGGCAGCCGAAGTAGAGGAGCGCCGGGGCCAGTTCGGCGCCCTGTTCCAGCAGCGCGCGACGGTCGGCGACCGTGCCCCTGAACGGCGCGAGCCCGGTGCCCGCGCCCACCATCAGGACGGGGACGTCGGCCGCGTGCGGGACGCGGAACGCCTCACGGCACGGCTGTACGCGCGCGAGCACGGTGTCGCCGGGCGCCAGCGCGACGAGGTGCGCCGAGCCCGTACCCCGGTAGGTGCCGCGCCCCGAGCGGGCCGGGGCCTCCAGGAGCGAGACCATCAGATCGGCGTGGCCCGGCAGGTCGCCCGGTGAGGACGAGACCGAGTAGTGGCGGATGCGCATCGGGGGCAGCAGCGTGAGGATCAGCGGCCAGGTCAGCGCCTCGCGCAGCGCCGGGTGGTCCGCCACCAGATCGAGGAGGGTGCGGTGGTCGGCGGCCAGCGCCTCAGGGTCCTCGGCCAGCGCGGCGAGCGCCGCGCGCTCGGGCGGGCACGGGTTGGCCTCGGCCAGTGCCGCGACCTGCTCGGGCGTGGGCCGGTCCTGAAGCTCCAGGTGGCGGGTGAGCAGTTCGCGTACGGTCAGCGGCCGGTCCACCGGCAGGCTGCCGCGCCCGGGGCGGCCCGCGTGGATGCTCAGCACCGCGTCCAGCCGCGCGCCCAGCACCCCGGCGGCGCGCGCGACCAGTGCCGGGTCGTTGGCGGGCAGGACGGCGAGGTGGTCGGCGGTGCGGTAGGAGGTGCCCTCGGGCAGCGCTAGCCGCACCAGTCGCTTGCGGCGGGCGTGCCCTTCGGCGGTCAGGTCGCGGGCCTCGGTCACCGTCATGGGGACGAGGCCATGCCGCGCGGCGAGCGCGTCGAGGGGATCCCCTGTGACCTCGGTGACGGTGTAGGCGGGGCCCTCGTCCGTCGCGACGGCTGCGCCCACGGTCTCCGGGTCGCCGTGCTCGGTGAGGAGCGCCGTGCGCAGCGCCGACGTGAACTCCCCTACCGCGCCGTCCAGATCGCCGGAAGCGTCGGCCTCGGCGCGGGCGACGAGGCGGGTGCCGCCGAGCGCCGCGAGCCGGTCGTCGAGGAGGGTGGGGACGCGCTGGTAGGTGGCGGCCCAGTTGCGGTCACCGACCCCGAGCACGGCGAACGCGACCCCCTCGGCCGCGCCCGCCTCCGCCTCCTCCTGGAGCCACTGGGTGAAGCGGGCGGCGTCGTCGGTGGGGCGGCCGTTGTAGGACGCGGCGACGATGACGACGGCCCTGTCGGTGGGCAGCGCCCCGGTGTACGCGTCCAGCGGGGCGACGGACGTCTCGCAGCCGAGGCCCTCCGCGGTCTCGGCGAGGCGCCCGGCGAACTCCTCGCAGGTGCCGTAGTTGGTGCCGTGCAGCAGGAGCAGCCCGGTGCCCGCGCGCACGCGCGTCGGCAGCCCGGCCGTGTCCCGCACCCCCTCCCCCGGCGCGGCGGAAGCGGCGGTGGCAGCGGTCACGAGGGGCAGCGCGTCGAAGGCCGCACGGTCGGCGGCGCGGTCGGCCGGGGTGCGCGGGACGAGGGTGAGGGTGAAGCCCTCGGGCTTGAGGGTGAGGGTCTCCTTGATGCGCAACTGGTAGTCGGCGTGGTCGATCAGCCGGTAGCGGTGCAGGAGCATGCCGAGCAGCATCGTCGCCTCGTGGAGGGCGAACTGCCGCCCGATGCAGGCGCGTTCCCCCGTGCCGAAGGGCTTGTACGCGTGCGGGGAGCGGCTCTGCTCGGCCTCGGGCGCGAAGCGCGCGGGGTCGAACGCCTCCGGATTGTCGCCCCAGACCGCCGCACGGTGCAGCATCGGGGTCTGGACGGTGACGGTCTCGCCCGCGCGCAGCGGGTACCGGCCGCCGAGGAGGGTGTCCTCGCGGGCCTGGCGGCCGAAGCCGGGAGCCGTGGGCCACAGCCGCAGCGCCTCGTTGAGCACCTGCCGGGTGTAACGCAGCTTGTTGACGTCCTCGAAGGTGGGCTCGGGGGCCGGATCATCACCCCACAGCTCGTCGGCCTCGCGCTGGGCCAGCCGCAGCACGGCGGGGTTCTTGACGAGGTAGTACAGCGCGAAGGAGAGGGCGCTGGAGGTGGTCTCGTGCCCGGCGATGAGGAAGGTGATGACCTGGTTGCGGATGTTGGCCAGGTCCAGGGTGGTGCCGTCGGCGGGGTGGGCGGCGCCCAGCATCAGGCCGAGGAGGTCGTCGAAGGACTGCGCGTTCCCGGCCTCGTCCCCGCCGCTGGTGGGGGGCGCGGTGCCGTCGCCGCTGCCGTTGTCCTTGTCAGCCGCGACGCGGGACTCGATGACCTCGTCGACCACGGAGGCGAGGTAGTCGGCGTCGGCCCGGAAGGCCGCGTCCTCCTCGGTGTGATCGGCTCCGGGCTTGCGGCCGAGACGCTTCATGCTCCAGGCGAGGCAGCGCACCATGGCGTCCACGAACGGGTGCGGCTCGTCGCGCGCGAACGACTCGAAGTCGTAGCCGAAGCCCGCCAGTCCGATGGTGTCGAGGGTCATCCGGGTCATGTCCTCCGACACCTCGACGGGGCGCGGCGCCGTGCCGACGGTACCGACGGCGGGGTTCGCCTTCGCGTCCCAGGAGGCGATGACGCGCCGCGCGACGCGCAGCATCACGGGGTGGTAGGCGCGCATGGAGCCGAGCGCGAAGGCGGGCATCAGGATGTCGTGCGCCTTGGCCCAGTTGGGCTCGTCGTTGTACGCCGTGAACAGCCCGTCGGCCGCGAACTCGCGCACGTTCACCAGCGCGGGCCCGACGGCCTTGCTGAACCGCTCCTCGTCCGCCAGCTCCGCGACGAGGTCGGGGTCGCTGACGAAGAGGATGTCGCGGCCGTACAGACGCCGGTTGAAGATCGGCCCGTACGTACGCGCCAGCTCCATGGCCTGCTGCACGGGGGTACGGGTGGGTCCGGTGCCGGAGATGTCGGCGACGGGTATCGCCGCGCCGTCGGTACTGGCGTCAAGAGTGGCCTGGCTCATCGCGTAAGTGCCTTCTGCGGTGGGGGAATTGCTGCCGGGGCGCCACGCCGTCCGTCGCCGGGGAGCCCTCCCTCACCTTCGCCCCGACGACCCCGGCGAGGGGGCCGCGGCGCTACATGATTGTGTAGTGGCGATCCAGTGTGGCGCTCTTGCGCATGGCCTTGCCGAGGGGGCGGTGGGGTGGGCGTGGGGGCGGCCGGTGACGGCTGACGGCTGACGGACAACAGGCGACAAGTGAGGCAGTGAGTGTGAGCGTCTTCCACGCGCACCCCTTCAGGGACGGGGAGGCGGTGATGTGGCGGAACAGGTTTCTGCTGCTCTTCGACCGCGTACAGAGCGCCCTCGCCGTGTGCCGCACCGACGGGACGATCCTCCTCGCCAACCCGGCGATGGCCGCCGAATGGGGCGCCCCGCCGAGCAAGCTGTGCGGCCACAACGCCCTGGAGCTGTTCAGGCCGCGCGAGCCCGACCAGATGAGGCGGCTGGCGGAGGCGCTGCGCCTGGGACACCGCTCGCGCTATCCGGTCGGGGTCGGATGGAGCACGGACGGCTGCCCGCGCTCGGGCGAAGTGACCGTCGTCCCGGTCAGCGAGACCTCGCAGAAGGAGCCCGCGCTGCTGCTCCAGCTCCGGGTGCGCGAACCCGACTCCGGCCCGGCCGCCCCCGCGGACGAAGGGCTCGCGCGGGTCAGCGCGATCGAGGCGGACATCCTGGCGCATGCCGCGGCCGGGGCGACGACCGCGTCGATCGCCGGGTCCGTCGGCCTGACCGTCGACGGCGTCAACTACCACCTCTCCCGGCTCTCCAGGCGCTGGCAGGTGCCCAACAGGCCCGCGCTCGTCGCCCGCGCGTACGTCCTCGGCGTGCTGGAGGCGGGGGTCTGGCCGCCGCACCCCGTCGCGGACGCGCTGAGCTGAGCTGAGCTGGCGCACTCTTGCGCCTCTCCAGCCATAGATGTGGGGGCCATGTATCTATGCTTGCATCTCTCCGATACGGTGTTTCACCATGGCGGAAGCGCAGAGCGGGCGGGAACCGGCGGCGGAGCGTGCCTACAGGTACGCCAAGGAGCTGATCCTCAGCGGAGAGCTGGCGGGCGGCAGCCTCATCAGCGAGGGCGAGATCGCCGAGCGGGTGGGGCTGAGCCGTACCCCCGTGCGGGAGGCGTTCCTGCGGCTGGAGGGCGAGGAGCTGCTGCGGCTGTTCCCCAAGAAGGGCGCCGTGGTCTCCCCCATGCCTCCCGGTGAGGCAGAGGACGTGCTGGAGCTGCGCGAGGTGCTGGAGTGCACGGCGGTAGAACGCATCGTGCGCTGGGAAGCGGCGGCCCTGGACGACTTCGTGGCGCGATTGCGCGCGGCGGTACGGGCGCAGGACGCGCCCGCGCGGGAGATGGACCTCAAGGCGTTCGTCGCGGCGGACGAGACCTTCCACCGCTCGCTCGTGACGGCCTCGGGCAACGCCCTCGCCGACCGCTTCTACCGCTCGCTCGGCGACCGCCAGCGTCGGATGGCGGCGCTGGCGCTGCGGCCGCGTCCCGAGCGGCTGCCGGTGCTGGTGCGGGAGCACGGCGCGCTGGCCGACGCCGTCGCCGACCGCGATCCGGAGCGGTTCCGCGCCGCCCTGCGCGCGCACCTCGACGCCACGCACCGGGCCCTGCTGGGCACCGCCTAGCCACGGACCCGGCGCGCCCGGCACCCCCATGCGCACCGCGAGCACACACGCGCGTGCGCGCACGAAAGTGAAACACGTACAGGCGTACAGGTAGGAAATGCATGAGTGCCGGAAGGCTGGCCCCGTCGGAGTCGGAGCGTCCCTGGCTGCCCGCGGTGGTGGCGATGTTCTGCTGCGGGTGGGGCGGTAACCAGTTCACCCCGCTGCTGCTGATGTACCGGCGGCTCGGCGGCTACTCGGAGGTGACCGTCGACGCCTTCCTCGCGGCGTACGTCGTCGGTCTGGTGCCGGGGCTGCTGGTGGCGGGCTCCGCCTCCGACCGCTACGGGCGCAAGCCGCTGATGCTCGCGGGAACCGTGGCCTCGGTACTGGCGAGCGCGGTGCTGGCGGCCGGGGCCACTGGCCAGGTGCCCCTCTACGCGGGGCGGCTGCTGACGGGGATCGCCGTCGGCATCGCGATGGCCGTGGGCACGAGCTGGGTCAAGGAGCTGTCGCAGGCCCCGTACTCGACCGAGTCCGACCCCGGCGCCGCAGCGCGGCGCGCCTCCCTGTCGCTGACCGTGGGCTTCGGCGCGGGCGCCGGTGTGGCCGGTGCGCTGGCGCAGTGGGGCCCGTGGCCGATGGTCACGCCGTACGTGGTGCACGTGCTGGTGACCCTGCCCGCGCTCGGGTGGCTCGTGAAGGTGCCCGAGACGCGGGCGCGCGTCGCCGCGACGGCGTCGCTGTGGGCCGATCTGCGGGTCCCGGAGGCCGGGCACCCGCGCTTCACGCGCGTCGTGGTGCCGCTTGCGCCGTGGGTGTTCGGCGCGGCGGGGGTCGCGTACGCGGTGATGCCGCAGCTCGTCGCCGACCGCGTCGGCGAGTGGGGGCTCGCCTACGCGACGCTGCTGACGGTGCTCACGCTCGGCACGGGCGCGCTGGTGCAACCGCTGGCCAAGCGGCTCGGGGCGCGCTCGACCTCGCGGGCGATCCTGACCGCGATGGCGCTGATGGCCGTCGGCATGGGCGTGTGCGCCGCGAACGCCTCGCTGCGCTCGCCCTGGGCCGGGCTCGGGGGTGCGGTGCTGCTGGGCGCGGCGTACGGCATCGCGGTGGTGTCCGGGCTGCTGGAGATCCAGCGCATCGCCTCGCCCGAGGCCCTGGCCGGGCTCACCGGCGTCTACTACGCGCTGACCTACTGCGGCTTCCTCGCGCCGACCGTGCTGGCGGCCCTGGCCCCCGTCCTCTCCTACACGGTGATGCTCGGCGCGCTGTCCGTCCTCGCCCTGGCGTGCCTGGTGCTGATCGCCTGCGGTCTGCGGTCGCGCGCCACCGCGCTCCCCCGTCCCGAGCGGAGCACGGGAGGGGTCGTCGCCCAGGGCGGCGGGGCCGGGAGCGGCGCCGCCGAGGAAGCGAGTGCCGCACGTACGGGCGCTGCCCACCGCTGAGCGGCACACGGACCGGCACACCCCCGCGCCGAGCCCGGCGGCCGTCCCGTGACACGGAGGAGGGCCCGGGACCCCGGTGATGTCCGGGGTCCCGGGCCCTCCCCTTCGGGTCAGCCCTCGCCGCGCGGGACGACCAAGGACAGCACCGACGGCAGCGGGTACCAGTCGGAGGTGACATAACTGGCGTTCGCGCCCGCGAGCTGTGTGACCCGGTCGCGGGCCTGCTGCTCGGTGGGGTTGGTGGCGTCGATCTCCTGGGCCACCTTGTGCGCGTCGGTCATCACGACCAGATAGCCGCGCTCCCTGTACCAGCCGGTGTCGATGTCCCCGGCCGCGTAGGCGGAGGCGTCGCCGTCGAAGAAGACGAACCAGCCGCGCAGGTCCTCCGCGTAGCGGCTCTCGCGCGGGTCGCCCTTCTCCGCGCCGTGTACGGCGGGGAAGGCACCGGCCTCGCCGAGACGTCCCGCCGCCGCCAGGTCCCGCAGATGGGTGGCGTACTCGCGGTCGGTCCACAGGTCGTCGGCGGGGTTGCCCTCCTCCACTGTGCCCGGTATCAGCTCGAAGACGAACTTGCCCGCGAGCGCCGACCTGTCCGGCCAGGCCCCGGCGCGGACCGCCTCGTCCAGGTTCGCGTGGTCTCCGGCGAGGTCGGCGGGGCGGTAGAGCGCGTCGCCGAGCTTCTCCGTCAGCAGGGCGTCCAGCTGGGCCGGGCCGCGGTCGGCCTTGCCGTAGAACCCGTCCTTCATCTCCACCTTGATGGTGACGGGCGCGTGGTCCGGGTGTGCTTCGTGCCAGGCCCGCATGTCCGCGAGGCAGCCGCCGAGGCTCTGGTTGCGGGGCTTGGTGCGCAGCTCGTCCGGCGAGGAGGCGTTCTCGCAGTTGTTGTCGCTGCCGATGGGGTTGTTGTGCGCGACGCGCCAGCCCGAGCCGAAGACGCTGGTCCAGACGTCGAGTTCGAGGAGGGACGCACCGGAGTCGAGGGCGTCGGCGAAGTAGCCGTACTTGTCCTTCTCGTACGCGTTGTGCACGCCCACGGCCGTGGAGTCGGACACCTTGGCCGTGGGGGCCGGTGCGGACGGGGCCGCTCCGGCGAGCTGCGGGACGGTGAGGGCGCAGGCCGTGGCGGCGAGCGCGGTCGCCGCGGCGGTGGTGACGAGCCGGGATCTGTTCATCCGTGAATGCCTCTGCTGTGAAGTGGGGGGCAGGACGGCATCAGATTACGGATGTTGCCGCGCCACAGGTATGGCACGGAGGAGATGACTCCGGTGAACTCCCGGTGAAGCGGCGGCACTTCGCCCTGGACGATGCGCCCGCCCCGGCCGCGCGACGGGTACGGGCCGGGCCCGCGCACCCGGCCCGTCGCCCCCGCCCGTCAGCCCAGCCCGTCAGCCCAGCGCGTCGTGCAGCGCGGGCAGCAGCTTGGCCGAGGCCCATTCGGTGAACGCGGACTGGGCCTCGCCGCCCGCCTGGACCAGGGCGATCCGGTCGAACCCCGCGTCGGCGAAGGGCCGGATCTTCTCGACGAACTCCCCCACGTCGGAGCCGCAGGGGATCTGCTCGGCCACGTCCTCGGGCCGCACGTACTGCGAGGCGGCCGTGAACGCCTGGGTCCCCGGCAGTTCCGCGTTGACCTTCCAGCCACCGGCGAACCAGCGGAAATTGGCGTGCGCACGACGCATGGCCGTGTCCCTGTCCGGGTCGTAGGAGACGGGGATCTGGCCGATCCTGGGCTTCCCCGCTCCCCCGGCCTCGTCGAACATCCGGCCCAGCTCGGGCTTGGGCTCCGTCGCGATCAGCACGTCGCCCAGCCGCCCCGCGAGGTCGCAGGACTGGCGTCCCGAGACGGCGACGCCGATGGGCGGCGCGGACTCGGGGACGTCCCACAGCTTCGCGGACTCGACGCGGTAGTGCTTGCCGTCGTGGTTGACGTAGCCGCCCTCGAAGAGGGAGCGGATGAGGGTGATGGCCTCTTCGAGCTTCTCGTGCCGCACGTTGGCCGCGGGCCAGGGGCCCACGATGTGCTCGTTCAGGTTCTCGCCCGCGCCGAGCCCGAGAGTGAAGCGGCCCTCGGAGAGCAACTGCACGGTCGCGGCCTTCTGGGCGACGACGACGGGGTGGTAGCGGAAGGTCGGGCACGTCACATACGAGACGAGTGGCAGCCGCTCGGTCACCTGGGCCACTGCCCCGAGCACGGTCCACACATACGGCGAGTGCCCCTGTTCGGGAAGCCAGGGGAAGAGATGGTCGGAGGCGACGGCGAAGTCGAAGCCCGCCCGCTCGGCCGCCACCGCGTCCTCGACGAGCTGGCGCGGACCTGCTTGTTCGCCCATCAGCGTGTATCCCATACGTACCATGGCGATGGCTGTACCCCGGTGCGGCGGCGCAAGGCATCACCACGGCCACTGATCACCCGCATGGCCCGTAGCGCGCTCGCGGGCCTACGGCCTTACTGGCCGCGTGCCTGGAGCGAGGCGAGGTAGGCGTTGTAGGCGGCCAGCTCCTTGTCGCCGTCACGGTCCGCCTTGCGGTCGTCGCGACGGGCCTGGCGCTGCTCCGTCACGTACCACTGGAAGACGAGCGCCACGAGGACGATGACCGACGGGATCTCGCTGAACGCCCAGGCGATGCCCCCGGCAGCCGTCTGGTCCGAGAGCGCGGTGACCCCGAGTGAGGCGGGCGGGTCGGCGTAGGTGCTGACCATCGGGCGGGTGGCCATCATCAGCGCGATGCCGAAGAACGCGTGGAAGGGCATGCCAGCGAACAGCTCCAGCATCCGCATGACGTAGCCGGGCCGGTTCGGCCCTGGATCGATGCCCATGATCGGCCAGAAGAAGATCAGGCCGACGGCGAGGAAGTGGACCATCATCGCGATGTGGCCCGTCTTCGAGCCCATCAGGAAGTCGAAGAGGGGGGTGAAGTAGAGCGCGTAGAGGCTCGCGATGAACAGGGGGATGGTGAAGGCCGCGTGGCTGATGATGCGGACGTAGCGGCTGTGCAGCAGCGCCACCAGCAGCTCGCGGGGCCCCTTCCTGCCCCGGCCCGCGGAGGGCAGCGCCCGCAGCGTCAGCGTCACGGGGGCGCCCAGCAGAAGCAGGATCGGCGACAGCATGCTGATCACCATGTGCTGCACCATGTGCACGCTGAACAGGACCATGCCGTACTCGTTCAGCGCCGTGCACATCACCAGCGCCACCGTCAGCACGCCCACGGTCCAGGCGATGGTGCGGCTCACCGGCCAGGCGTCGCCGCGGCGGCGCAGCCGGATGACGGCCCAGCCGTACAGGCCGAGCGCCAGCAGGCAGCCGACCAGGAAGAACGGCTCGCCCGTGAACTCCAGACCCCGTCCCAGCGTGAACGGCGGCAGGTCCATCGTCATGCCGTGTCCGCTGTGATCCATCCGTACTCTCCCGGTTCGCGCCGATCCGCCCGGACCAGCCTAGAACCGCCCCCGCCGCGCAGAGCACGCGGGGGCGGTCCTGATGCGCCGCGACGGTCAGGCGGCAGCCGGCCGGCCGTCCGACGGTCGCCTGACGGCCGCCGGGCAACCGCCGCTCAGCCGTCAGGCGGGCTGCGTGGCCGCCGCGATGCGCTCCTGGCGCAGCGCCTCGTACCAGCGGTCGTCGGCCGGGGGCAGCGCGTTCACGTCGAGCGCGAGCTTGATCAGCAGATCGGCGATCAGCGGGTTGCGGGCCAGCACGGGGCCGTGCATGTACGTGCCGAAGACCGTGTCGTTCCAGGCGCCCTCGGTGCCGTCGCCCGTGCCGTTGCCCTTGCCGAGGCGGACCCGGGCGAGGGGGCGGGCCGTGGGGCCGAGGTGGGTGACGCCCTGGTGGTTCTCGAAGCCGGTGAGCTGCGGCAGGCCGAGGCGGTCGTCGATGTCGCCCAGCACGTCGCCGACGCAGCGCTCGGCCTCGCCGCGGGTGCTGACCACGTCGAGCAGGCCGAGGCCCTGCTCACGGGCGCCGAGGTCGTTGATGAACTCATGGCCCAGGATCTGGTATCCGGCGCAGACGGAGAAGACGATCGCGCCGTTGTCCACGGCCCGGTTCAGACCGCCGTCGCGGCGCAGCCGCTCCGCCGCGAGCCGCTGCGGCCTGTCCTCGCCGCCGCCGATGAGATAGATGTCGGCGGAGGTGGGGATCGCCTGGTCCGAGCGCACGTCCGTGCGCTCCACGAAGAGCCCGCGCTGCTGCGCGCGGCGCTCCACGACCAGCGCGTTGCCCTGATCGCCGTAGGTGCTGAGCAGGTCGGGGTAGACCCACACCACCCGGAGGCCCGTATTACTCATGCTCGCCGATCTCCTTCGGGGAACGAGGGGTCAGTTGCCGACGATGCGGCGCAGGTCCTGGAACGCGGTGTAGTTCGCGATGGCCTCGATACGGCCGGGCGGCAGGATGCGGACGGCCTCGTCCACGTCGGAGCACACCTCGAAATCGACGCCCGCGACCTCCAGCCGCACCGCGAGGTCCAGCTTGCGGTCGCCGATGACGCAGATCGGGTGCCCGGCCAGCCGCGAGTAGTCGACGTCCCACAGCCAGGAGGTGTCGGTGCCGTCGGCGCCGCGCGCGTTGACGGAGAGGATCACGGGGGCCGGGGGCGCGTCGATGAGGGAGAAGGTCTCCAGCCAGCCCGCCGGGTTCTTGGCGAGCAGCAGCCGCACGTCACGGCCCTGGTAGGAGACGACGTCATAGCGCCCGGCGACCGCCGTCACGGCGTGCATGCGCTCCAGCGCCACCTGCGGGGGCACCCCGAAGGCGGCGGCGACGGCGGCCGACGTGGCGGCATTGGCCTTGTTGGCGCGGCCGGGGAGCTGGAGCACGATGGGCCAGGCGGAGCCGTGCGGGTCCAGCACGTGGTCACCGGAGAGCGCCCAGCTCGGGGTGGGGCGGCGGAAGCCGCACTCGGCGCAGAACCAGTCGTCCCCGGGGCGCTGCATCACGCCGCCGCAGGCGGGGCAGGACCAGGCGTCGTCCTTCCACTCCTGGCCCGCGGCCACCCAGACCACGTTCGGCGAGGAGGAGGCGGCCCAGACCACCAGCGGGTCGTCGGCGTTGGCGATGATGACCGCCTTCTGGCCCGACAGGCCCTCGCGCCAGTGCTCGGCGAGCATGCGGGTCTCGGCGGCGCGGTCGAGCTGGTCCCTGGAGAGGTTGAGCAGCGCGATGGCCTTGGGCGTGACGTCCCTGGCGACGTTGGCCAGGTACTTCTCGTCGACCTCGATCACGCCGAACTGGGCGTCCGAGCCGCCCGCGAGCGCGGAGGTGATGCCCGCGGGCATGTTGGCGCCCAGGGCGTTCGAGACGACGATGCCGTTGGCGCGGAGTGCCTCCGCGATGAGGCGGGTCGTGGTCGTCTTGCCGTTGGTCGCCGACACCAGGACCACGTCCAGGTTCTGTGCCACGCGTGCCAGCAGGTCGGGGTCGAGTCTCAGCGCCACCTTGCCGCCGATCACCGACCCGCTGCCGCGCCCCGCGGCTCGCGACACCGCCGCTGCGGCCCTGCCGGCCGTGACGGCCAGCCTCGCCCGCGGCGACAGCGGCTCCGTGTTGCCTGCCATCGTCCTTGATCCTCCTTGCCCCTCGGTCGAGAGAAGCCTACCGAGATACCGCGCGGCCCCCGAACCGCGCCACCCTGCGAAAATCCCCGCCCCGTACCCTTGCCCCCATGCAACGCGGCACCATTCCCGGCAGTTCCGGCTCCGTACGCCCCCTGCGGAGGTACGGGGACGCGGTGCTGCACGCCGCGGCGCGCGACGTCACCGGGGACGACGGGCCGCTCGCGCCGCTCGTCGAGGACCTGTTGGCCACGATGTACGCGCACGAGGGCGTCGGTCTCGCGGCGCCGCAGATCGGTGTCCCGCTGAGGCTGTTCGTCTTCGACTGCCCCGACGACGAGGAACGCCGTCACCGAGGACATGTCGTCAACCCCCGCCTCGTGGAGGCCGACGGTGTCACCGTACGCGGTCCGGAGGGCTGTCTGTCACTCCCGGGTCTGGAGGCGGGCACGCCACGTCACGATCACACGGTGATCGAGGGCACGGACGTGGACGGCGCGCCGGTGCGGGTCGAGGGCACGGGGTTCTTCGCGCGCTGCCTCCAGCACGAGTTCGACCACCTGGAGGGGACGGTCTACGCGGACCGCCTCACAGGGCTGCGCCGACGTCGGCTGCTGCGGGCCGTGCGGCGCGCGGGCTGGTACGGGGGCGGGTGAGCGGTACCGGTACCGGTACTGGTACCGGATCCGGCGCCGGGTGGGCCGTCGCGGGGCCGGGGGCGCCGGACGGGCCGGACGGGGTCAGCGGACTCAGAAGCCCGGGCCTCCCACCCTGTCCCCCGCCGCCGCCAGGCGTCCCCACAGCAGGTCGGCGAGGTGACGGACCAGTTGGGCGCGCGAGCACGGTCTCTCGCGCAGCCACCAGTCCCCCGCCGCGTGCATCATGCCGACGATGCCGTGCCCCCAGACCCGCGCCAGCTCCTCGCCGCCTGGGCCGAGATCGACCCGCTCCGCGATCACCTTGGCCAGCTCCTCGCCGAGCCGCCGCAGCAGGGGCGCGGAGTGCTGCCCGACGTCGAAGCTGCGCTCCACGGGGGCACCGTCCTCGGCCGGGTGCATCAGGAAGCGGTAGACCTGCGGCCTGGCCTCGATCGCCGCGAGGTAGGTGTCGAGCGTGGCCTCGACGCGTTCGCGCCGCTCCCTGGGCGCGTCGAGCGCGGCCCGCAGCGCGTCGAGGAGGGCGTCGGTGTGGCGCACGGCGAGGGCGCGGTAGAGGCCGCCCTTGTCGCCGAAGTGGCGGTACAGGATGGGCTTGGTGATCCCCGCCTCCGCCGCGATGGCGTTCATGGAGGCGCCGGGGCCGTCCCGCAGAACGACCCGGTCAGCCGCCTCCAGCAGCTCCCTGCGGCGCCGTTCCGCGGCGCTGCGCTGATCGTCGCGTTGTGTGGTCGTCCCCATGGAAGGTGCCTCCCCGCCCCTCTTGCTCTCTTTGCCCCCGCGCAACGTAACACCCGCGGTACGGAGGAAACGGGCACGGCAGTGGGGAGGAGGGGAGTTGACATCTCTTACTGGCGAGTAACAGACTCTCAATTACCGAAGGTAACCAGATGTCTGGAAGGGAACCGCCATGGCCGACCCCGCATTCGCGCTCGACCTCAACGACGAGCAGAAAGAGGTCCGGGAGTGGATCCACGGATTCGCCGCGGATGTCATCCGTCCCGCCGCGGCGGAATGGGACGAGCGCGAGGAGACCCCCTGGCCCATCATCCAGGAGGCGGCCAAGATTGGCCTGTATTCCCTTGACTTCTACGCCCAGCAGTTCTTCGACCCCACAGGTCTCGGCATCCCCATGACCATGGAGGAGCTGTTCTGGGGCGACGCGGGCATCGGCCTGTCCATCGTGGGCACGGGCCTGGCGGCCGTCGGCGTGCTCGCCAACGGCACCGAGGAGCAGATAGGCACCTGGGTCCCGCAGATGTACGGGGACGCCGACGACGTGAAGGTCGCCGCCTTCTGCTCCTCCGAGCCGGACGCGGGCTCGGACGTGTCCGCCATGCGCACCCGCGCCGTCTACGACGAGGCCAAGGACGAGTGGGTCCTCAACGGCACCAAGACCTGGGCGACCAACGGCGGCATCGCGAACGTCCACGTCGTCGTGGCCGTCGTCGACCCGGAGCTGGGTTCCAAGGGTCACGCCTCCTTCATCGTCCCGCCGAACACCCCGGGCCTCTCCCAGGGCCAGAAGTTCAAGAAGCACGGCATCCGCGCCTCGCACACCGCCGAGGTCGTGCTGGAGGACGTGCGCGTCCCGGGGCACTGCCTGCTGGGCGGCAAGGACAAGCTGGACGAGCGCCTCGCCCGCGCCCGTGAGCGGGCCAAGAAGGGCGGCGAGCGCATCAAGAACGCCGCGATGGCCACGTTCGAGGCGTCGCGCCCGGCCGTCGGCGCCCAGGCCGTGGGCATCGCGCGGGCCGCGTACGAGGTGGCGCTGGAGTACGCCAAGACCCGCATCCAGTTCGGCCGCCCCATCATCGACAACCAGGGCGTCGCCTTCCAGCTCGCCGACATGCGGACCCGTATCGACGCGGCGCGGCTGCTGGTGTGGCGCGCCTCGTGGATGGGCGCGGCGGGCAAGCGCTTCGAGTCCGCCGAGGGCTCGATGTCCAAGCTCTTCGCCGGGGAGACCGCCAAGACGGTGACCGCCCAGGCCATGCAGATCCTCGGCGGCAACGGATACACCCGCGAGTACCCCGTCGAGCGCATGCACCGGGACGCCGCGATCTATTCGATCTTCGAGGGCACCAGCGAGATCCAGCGCCTGGTGATCGCCCGTACGGTCTCGGGCGCCACCATCCGCTGACCTGGGCCCCGCGCCCCCGTCCACCGGCCCGCGCCCGCCGGCCCGCGCCCGGGATGTCCGGAGCGGGCCGGTAGCGCGCGCGGCCCCGCCGGGCGACCATGGTGACCTGGCGGCGGTTCCGTACGTGCGGCACTCCGTGGCGCCGCGGACCGTCGGGAGGAGGGTGCTGAGATGCCTGGTACCGCGAAGGCGCTGACGGTGTGCACGGTGGCCGCGCTTGTCGTCGTGACCGCCTACACGGTGACCCTGGGGGGCAGTGGCTGGCTGTGGTTCGCCTGGATCGTGCTGGTACTGATCACCGTGGGGGCCGTGGCCACCAAGGAGAGCTGAGCCGAGGGAGCGCGGGGCGGCCGGGTCCGGAGGGGCCCGGCCGCCCTTCTCTCGCGCCCCCCCGTGCCGCCTCACCCCTGCCGCCCTTCTCTCGCGCCCCCCCGTGCCGCCTCACCCCTGCCGCCCTTCTCTCGCGCCCCGCCCTTTGTGTGAATTGCCGCTCCGTGTGCGCCCGCGCGTTCACCCGTGCCGCTTTTCGCCCCACCTGCCACCGATGATTTCCGGACAGCCGGAACGCCCTGTCCCGTGCCGCGAGGAAAGCTACTGCGAAAGGCCGACCGGCCTCTCCGCCACCCGCGGCGCACGCCTCGCTCCCTTTCACCGGAAACGGCTCCTCCCGTACGCGGAGGAACTCGTCCCGAAAGGCCGTTCCGCGCCGGGAACAGCCGGAAACAGGGGCGCGGAAACGCCGGAAACCCGGGTCGGAGGGAGTCCAAGATCACAGCATTGCCGTCTGCTGCGACCACCCGGCCTCACCTAGCCTGCCGTCATGACGGTCCCGCCTGACGATGGGCTCTCCCTGGCCGCCGACTTCCCCGACGCCACGCGTGAGCAGTGGCGGCGACTCGTCTCGGGGGTGCTGCGCAAGACAGGGGTCACGCCCGCAGACGAAGAGGTTCCCGAGTCCGCTCTCGCCACCGCGCTGCGCGACGGCATCCGGGTGAACCCGCTCTACACCGCCGAGGACGCCGAGGACGCCGAGCCGGACCACGGCCGGTCCGGCTCCGGCCTGCCCGGCTTCGCGCCCTACACCCGGGGCGCCAGGCCCGAGGGCAGCGTCGCGGGCGGCTGGGACATCCGGCAGCGTCACGCCCTGGGCGACGCGCGCGCCGTGCGCGAGGCGGTACTCGCGGACCTGGAGAACGGCGTCAGCTCCGTGTGGCTGACGGTGGGTCAGGGCGGGTTTCCCGTGAGCGGGCTGGCCACCGCGCTGGAGGGCGTCTATCTGGACCTGGCTCCCGTCGTCCTCGAGGCGGGCGCCGAGGCGGGCGCCGCCGGCCGGGAGCTGCTGCGGCTCTACGCGGCCTCCGGCGGCCCCTCCCCCGACGCACCGGCCAACCTGGGCGCCGACCCGCTGGGCCACGCGGCCCGCACGGGGCGGCACACGGAGGCCGGGGCCCTGGGCGCCGACGCGGCCGGGCTGGCCGTGCGCTGCGCGGGCGACCACCCCGGCGTACGGGCCCTCACCGTCGACGCGCTGCCCTACCACGAGGCGGGCGCCTCCCCCGCGCAGGAGCTGGGGTGCGCGCTGGCCACCGGGGTGGCCTATCTGCGGCTGCTGACGGACGCGGGGCTCCCGGTGGCCGAGGCGTGCGCGCAACTGGAGTTCCGCTACGCGGCGAGCGCCGACCAGTTCACCACCATCGCCTCCTTCCGCGCCGCCAGGCGGCTGTGGGCGCGGGTCGTGGAGGCGTGCGGCGCGGATCCTGAGGCGGGTGCGCAGCGCCAGCACGCCGTGACCTCGCCGGTGATGATGTCCCGGCGCGACCCGTGGGTGAACATGCTGCGCACGACCGTCGCCGCGCTGAGCGCCGGGGTCGCGGGCGCCGACGCGGTGACCGTGCTCCCCTTCGACCACGCGCTGGGCGTCCCCGACGGCTTCGCGCGCCGCATCGCCCGCAACACCTCCAGCATCCTCGTGGAGGAGTCCCGGCTGGCCGGGGTGATCGACCCGGCCGGCGGCTCCTGGTACGTGGAGCGGCTGACCGACGAGCTGGCCAGCGCCGCCTGGGCCTGGTTCCAGGAGATCGAGCGCGCGGGCGGCATGGCGGCGGCGCTGCGCGAAGGGCTCGTCGCCGGGCGGCTGGCCGACGAGTGGGCGCGGCGCTCCGCCGAGCTGGCCCGCAGGCGGGAGCCGGTGACCGGGGTGAGCGAGTTCCCGAACCTGGCGGAGCAACCGCTGCGGCGCGAGGCGCCGCCCGTGCCCGCGAGCGGCGGACTGCCGCGCGTGCGGCGCGATGACGGCTTCGAGGCGCTGCGGGCACGCTCCGACGCGCACTTGGCCGCGACGGGCGCACGGCCGAGGCTCTTCCTCGCCGCGCTCGGACCGGCCGCCGAGCACACCGCGCGGGCCTCCTTCGTCGCCAACCTCCTCCAGGCGGGCGGCATCACACCGGTGCACGACCCCGTGTCGGTCGACGGGGCCTCGGCCGGTGCGGCGCTGGGCCGCAGCGGGGCCACGGTGGCGTGTTTGTGTTCCAGCGACGAGCGCTACGCGCGGGAGGCGGGCGAGGTGGCCGCCGCGCTGAAGGCCGCGGGCGCGGCGCACGTGCTGCTGGCGGGCCGCCCGGGCGAGGGGCGGGACGCCTTTCTGCGCGCGGGGGTCGACGAGTTCGTCGCGGCGGGCTGCGACGCCGTCGCCGTCCTCTCCTCGCTTCTCGACCGGATCGGAGTGGCATGACCGACAGCGCGGCCCGTCAGCCGGGCACCACCGTCCCCGACTTCTCCACGATCGCGCTGGATCCCGGCCCCGGCCCCCATGCGCGGCCGGAGGGTTCAGCGGAGCAGTGGCGCGAGGCGGTGCGGAAACGCACCGGGAAGAGCGCCGAGGAGCTGTCGTGGGACACGCCCGAGGGCATCACCGTCAAGCCCCTCTACACCCATGCGGACCTGGCTGGCCTGGACTTCCTGTCGACGTATCCGGGGATCGCGCCGTATCTGCGCGGCCCGTACCCGACGATGTACGTGAACCAGCCGTGGACGATCCGCCAGTACGCGGGCTTCTCCACGGCCGAGGAGTCCAACGCCTTCTACCGGCGCAATCTGGCGGCGGGCCAGAAGGGCCTGTCGGTCGCCTTCGACCTGCCCACGCACCGCGGCTACGACAGCGACCACCCGCGCGTCACGGGCGACGTCGGCATGGCGGGCGTGGCCATCGACTCCATCTACGACATGCGGCAGCTCTTCGACGGCATCCCGCTGGACCGGATGAGCGTGTCGATGACGATGAACGGCGCCGTGCTGCCGGTGCTCGCCCTCTACATCGTCGCGGCCGAGGAGCAGGGGGTGCCGCCCGAGAAGCTGACGGGGACCATCCAGAACGACATCCTCAAGGAGTTCATGGTCCGCAACACCTACATCTATCCGCCGCAGCCCTCGATGCGGATCATCTCGGACATCTTCGCGTACACCTCGCGGAAGATGCCGCGCTACAACTCCATCTCCATCTCCGGCTACCACATCCAGGAGGCCGGGGCCACGGCCGATCTGGAGCTGGCGTACACGCTGGCCGACGGGGTCGAGTATCTGCGTGCCGGGCTGGACGCGGGGATGGACGTGGACTCGTTCGCGCCCCGGCTCTCGTTCTTCTGGGCGATCGGCATGAACTTCTTCATGGAGATCGCCAAGCTTCGGGCGGCGCGGCTGCTGTGGGCCAGGCTCGTGCGGCGGTTCGGCCCGGAGAACCCCAAGTCGCTGTCGCTGCGCACCCATTCGCAGACCTCGGGCTGGTCGCTGACCGCGCAGGACGTGTTCAACAACGTGACCCGCACCTGCGTGGAGGCCATGGCCGCCACGCAGGGCCACACCCAGTCGCTGCACACCAACGCGCTGGACGAGGCGCTGGCGCTGCCCACCGACTTCTCGGCCCGTATCGCGCGCAACACGCAGTTGCTGCTCCAGCAGGAGTCCGGCACGTGCCGCGTCATCGACCCGTGGGGCGGCAGCGCGTACGTCGAGCGGCTGACCCACGATCTCGCGCGGCGTGCCTGGCAGCACATCGAGGAGGTCGAGGCGGCCGGGGGCATGGCGAAGGCCATCGACGCGGGCATTCCGAAACTGCGCGTCGAGGAGGCGGCGGCGCGTACGCAGGCGCGGATCGACTCGGGGCGGCAGCCGGTCATCGGCGTCAACAAGTACCGGGCCGAGAGCGACGATGAGATCGAGGTACTCAAGGTCGACAACTCCTCGGTGCGCGCCCAGCAGATCGAGAAGCTGCGGCGGCTGCGCGAGGAGCGGGACGAGGACGCGTGCCGGGCGGCGCTGAACGCCCTGACCCGCGCCGCCGAAGGCACCGGCAACCTCCTGGAGCTGGCCGTGGTCGCGGCCCGTGCGAAGGCCACGGTCGGCGAGATCTCCGACGCGCTGGAGAAGGTGTACGGAAGGCACGCGGGCCAGATCCGTACCATCTCCGGTGTGTACAGGAACGAGGCCGGGACGTCGCCCGGAGTGGAGCGCACCCGCGCGCTGGTGGAGGCGTTCGAGGAGGCGGAGGGACGGCGTCCCCGGCTGCTGGTGGCGAAGATGGGCCAGGACGGCCACGACCGGGGCCAGAAGGTGATCGCCACGGCGTTCGCCGACCTCGGCTTCGACGTGGACGTCGGCCCGCTGTTCCAGACCCCGGCCGAGGTGGCGCGGCAGGCCGTGGAGGCGGACGTGCACATCGTGGGCGTCTCCTCGCTCGCCGCCGGGCACCTCACGCTCGTGCCCGCGCTGCGGGAGCAACTGGCCGAGGCCGGGCGGGAGGACATCATGATCGTCGTCGGCGGGGTGATCCCGCCGCAGGACGTGGACGCGCTGCGGGAAATGGGCGCCGCCGCGGTCTTCCCGCCCGGCACGGTCATCCCGGACGCCGCGCACGACCTGGTGAACACGCTGGCCGCCGCGCTCGGCCACGAGTGGTGAGGCCATGCCGCCGACGATCGACATCGACCGTTACACCGAGGGCGTCCTCGCCGGTTCGCGGGCGCACGTCGCGCGCGCCATCACCCTCGTCGAGTCCACCCGCGCCGACCACCGCGCCCTCGCCCAGCAGCTGCTGACGGAGCTGCTGCCGCACGCGGGCACCGCGCGCCGGGTGGGCATCAGCGGCGTGCCCGGCGTGGGCAAGTCCACGTTCATCGACGCGCTGGGCACGCTGCTGACCGGGCGCGGGCACCGGGTCGCCGTGCTCGCCGTCGACCCGTCGTCCAGCCGCACGGGCGGCTCCATCCTGGGCGACAAGACCAGGATGGACCGGCTGGCGGCCGACCCGGACGCCTTCGTACGCGCCTCCCCCACCTCGGGCACGCTGGGCGGGGTCGCGAAGGCGACCCGCGAGACCATGATCGTCATGGAGGCCGCAGGCTACGACGTGGTGCTCGTGGAGACCGTAGGCGTCGGGCAGTCCGAGACGGCCGTCGCGCAGATGGTGGACTCCTTCCTGCTGCTGACCCTCGCACGTACGGGCGACCAGCTCCAGGGCATCAAGAAGGGCGTCCTGGAACTGGCGGACGTGATCGCCGTGAACAAGGCGGACGGCCCCCACGAGCGGGACGCGCGCTCCGCGGCACGTGAACTCGCGGGCGCGCTGCGGCTGATGCAGCCCGCCGACGCGGCCTGGACGCCACCCGTGCTCAGTTGCAGCGCCAGGGAGAGCGCGGGGCTCGACACGGTGTGGGAGCGCCTGGAGCAGCACCGGGGCGTGCTGGACTCCTCGGGGAAGCTCGCGCGCAAGCGGCGCGACCAGCAGGTGGACTGGGCGTGGGCGATGGTGCGCGACCAGTTGCTGAGCCGCCTCCAGGAGCACCCGGAGGTGCGCAGGCTGGCGCCCGCGCTGGAGGAGCGGGTGCGGGAGGGGTCGCTGACGGCGACGCTGGCGGCCGAGCGCATCGTGGAGGCGTTCGGGCTGCCGCGCCCATGAAAGCGCATGGACGCGTGAGTGACGACAACGACGAGACGACAGCCCGGGCGGACCGTTGGTCTGCCGGGCCGGAAGGGACGAACGCGCACATGCGCCTGACCGTCAGCCGCCACCCGTCCGGGGCCGCCCGGTGAACCGCGAGACCCCCGCCGCTTCCGGTGTGCCCGCCGACGACGCGCCCGACGCACCCGTGCTGTGCCACAGGGACGGCCGCGCGGGCCGCATCAGGCTCAACCGGCCCCGCGCCCTCAACGCCCTCGACCACACCATGGTGCGCCGTATCGACGCGGCGCTCACCGCGTGGGAGCACGACGAGAGTGTGAAGGCCGTCGTCCTCACCGGCGAGGGCGGGCGCGGGCTGTGCGCGGGCGGCGACATCCGCGGCATCCACGCGGACGTGAGCGGCGGCGGAGGGGAGGCGTCGGCCGCTTTCTGGCGCGACGAGTACCGGCTCAACGCGCGCATCGCCCACTACCCCAAGCCGTACGTCGCCGTCATGGACGGCATCGTCATGGGCGGCGGCGTGGGCGTGTCGGCGCACGGTGACGTGCGGGTGGTCACCGAGCGCTCGGCCGTCGCGATGCCCGAGACCGGGATCGGCTTCGTGCCCGACGTCGGCGGCACCTGGCTGCTCTCCCGCGCCCCCGGCGAGCTGGGCACCCATCTCGCCCTCACCGCTGGGCCCGTCGGCGCGGGCGACGCGCTGCTGTGCGGGCTCGCCGACCACTTCGTGCCCTCGGACCGGCTCGGAGCGTTCACCTCGGCGCTCGCCGAGGTGAACGTGACGGAGGCGCTGCGCCTGCACGCGGGGACGGCCCCGGCCGCCGGGCTGGCGGAGCAGCGCGAGTGGATCGACTCCTGCTACGCGGCCGACAGCGTCGAGGAGATCCTGCGGCGGCTGCGCGACCACGGCGCGACGGAGGCCAAGGAGGCGGCCGAGCGCGTCGAGTCCAAGTCGCCCACGGCGCTCAAGGTCACCCTGGCCGCGCTGCGCAGGGCCCGGGAGGCGGGGACGCTGGAGGAGGTGCTCGACCAGGAGTACCGGGTCTCGTGCGCCGCGCTGCGCGACCCCGACTTCCTGGAGGGCGTCCGCGCCCAGGTCATCGACAAGGACCGGGCGCCGCGCTGGGCGCCCGCGCGGCTCGACGAGGTGAGCGAGGCGGAGGTGGAGCGCCACTTCGCCCCGCTCGGCGACGGCGAACTGGGGCTCGCGCCCGTACGCTGACCGCGCCGGGCGGGACGGAGGGGCGGGCCCCGTCGGGACCCGCCCCCGCCACCGCCCCCGCGGCGTCTCAGTCGATCTCCGAGACCGCCTCGGCGAACTGCGCCTTGTAGAGCCGCGCGTAGGCACCGCCCGCTTCCAGCAGCTCGGTGTGCGTGCCCTGTTCCACGATGGACCCGTCCTCCATCACCAGGATCACGTCGGCGTCGCGGATCGTGGACAGCCGGTGGGCGATGACGAAGCTGGTACGGCCGTGCGCCAGTTGTGCCATCGCCCGCTGGATCAGCACCTCCGTACGGGTGTCGACGGAGCTGGTCGCCTCGTCGAGCACCAGGATCACGGGGTCGGCGAGGAAGGCACGCGCGATGGTGATGAGCTGCTTCTCGCCCGCGCTGACTCCGGTGCCCTCGTCGTCCAGCACCGTGTCGTAGCCGTCGGGCAGGGTGCGGATGAACCGGTCGGCGTGCGCCGTGCGCGCGGCCTCCTCCACCTGCTCGCGGGTGGCGTCCTGCTTCCCGTAGGCGATGTTCTCCGCGATCGTCCCGTGGAAGAGCCAGGTGTCCTGGAGCACCATCCCGATCCCGGAGCGCAGTTCCTCGCGGTTCATGGCCGCGACGTCCGTGCCGTCCAGCAGGATGCGTCCGCCCCGCACCTCGTAGAACCGCAGCAGCAGGTTGACCAGCGTGGTCTTGCCCGCTCCCGTCGGGCCGACGATGGCCACCGTCTGGCCTGGATCGACGGACAGCGACAGGTCCTCGATGAGGGGGCGTTCGGGGTCGTAGCGGAAGGAGACGTGTTCCAGCGCGACGCGCCCGTCGAGCCGCTCCGGGCGTGCCGCCAGCTTCTCCGACGGCTCGGGCGACTGCTCCTCGGCGTCGAGCAGTTCGAAGACCCGCTCGGCCGAGGCCACCCCGGACTGGACGAGGTTGGCCATGGAGGCGACCTGGGTCAGCGGCTGGCTGAACTGGCGCGAATACTGCACGAACGCCTGCACGTCCCCGATCGACAGGGCTCCGGAGGCGACGCGGAGTCCGCCGACGACGGCGACGAGCACGTAGTTGAGGTTGCCGACGAACATCATGGCGGGCTGCATGATCCCGCTGATGAACTGGGCCTTGAAGCCCGCCCGGTACAGCGCCTCGTTCTGCTCGCGGAACGCGGCGGCCGACTCCTTCTGGCGCCCGAAGACCTTCACCAGCGCGTGGCCCGTGTACATCTCCTCGATGTGCGCGTTCAGCTTCCCCGTGGACTTCCACTGCTGCACGAACTGGGGCTGCGCGCGCTTGCCGACGCGGGTGGCCACCAGGACCGACAGCGGCACCGTCAGCAGCGCCACGAGGGCCAGCAGCGGCGAGATCCACAGCATCATCACCAGCACGCCCACGATCGTCAGCGCCGAGTTGACGAGCTGACCCATGGTCTGCTGGAGCGTCTGGCCGAGGTTGTCGATGTCGTTGGTGACCCGGCTCAGCACCTCGCCCCTGGTCTGCTTGTCGAAGTACGACAGCGGCAGCCGGGACAGCTTCTCCTCGATCTGTTCGCGCAGCCGGAAGACGGTGCCGTTGATGGCCCGTACGGACAGCCGGGTGGAGATCAGCATCAGCACACCCGCCACCGCGAAGGCGGCGAGCGCGGTCAGCAGCACGGTGCCGACGGCCGTGAAGTCGATGCCCTTGCCCGGAGTGAAGTCCATCCCGGAGAGCATGTCGGCGACATCGCCCTCGCCCTTCGCGCGCATCCCCTCCAGCACTTGTTCGCGGCTCACGCCCCCGGGCATCGAGCGGCCGACGAAGCCCGAGAAGATCAGGTCGGTGGCACGGCCGAGGATCTTCGGGCCGAGCACGCTCAGCCCGACGCTGGCCACCCCGGCCAGCAGCATCCCCCACAGCGCCGCGCGCTCGGGCCGGAACTGCCGCAGCAGCCGCTTGCCCGAGCCCTTGAAGTCCATCGAGCGCTGGACGGGCCCGCCGCCCATCATGCGCGCCGGGCCACTCATGCCGCCTCCTGCTCGGTGAGCTGGGAGAGCACGATCTCCCGGTAGGTCTCGCTCGAAGCCATCAGTTCGTGGTGCCTGCCCTCGCCCGCCACCCGGCCCTCGTCCAGGACGAGGATGCGGTCGGCTTCGCGTATCGTCGCCACCCGCTGGGCGACGATGAGGACGGTCGCCTCGGCGGTCTCCCTGGCCAGCGCGGTGCGCAGCGCGGCGTCCGTCGCGTAGTCGAGCGCGGAGAAGGAGTCGTCGAAGAGGTAGATCTCGGGCCGGTGCACCAGCACCCGCGCGATGGCCAGGCGCTGGCGCTGGCCGCCCGACACATTGCTGCCGCCCTGCGCGATGGGCGCGTCGAGACCGCCCTCCATGCTCGCGACGAACTCGCGGGCCTGCGCCACCTCCAGCGCGTGCCACAGCTCCTCGTCGGTGGCGTCGGGCCGCCCGTAGCGCAGGTTCGACGCGACGGTCCCCGAGAACAGGTAGGGGCGCTGGGGCACCAGGCCCACCGTGCCGGCCAGCAGCTCGGGGTCCAGCTCGCGCACGTCCTCGCCGTCGACGAGCACGCTGCCCTCGGTGGCGTCGAACAGGCGCGGTACGAGCCCGAGCAGCGTCGACTTGCCGCTGCCCGTCGAACCGATCACCGCCGTCGTCTCGCCGGGGCGGGCCAGCAGATCGATGCCCTGGAGTACGGGTGCTTCGGCGCCCGGGTAGCGGAACCCGGCGCCGCGCAGCTCCAGTTGGCCGTGCCTGCGCAGGGTGCGTACGGGCGCGGAGGGCGGGACCACGCTCGACGCGGTGCCCAGTACCTCCTCGATCCGCTCGGCGCAGACCTCGGCGCGGGGCATCATCATGAACATGAAGGTGGCCATCATCACGGACATGACGATCTGCATCAGATAGGCCAGGAACGCGGTCAGCGCGCCGATCTCCATGCCGCCGCTGTCGATGCGGTGCGCGCCGAACCAGACGACGGCGACGCCGGAGACGTTCACGACCGTCATGACCGTGGGGAACATCAGCGCCATCAGCCGGCCGGTGCGTATCTGGACGTCGGTCAGGGCTGTGTTGCCCTCGTGGAAGCGGCGCTGCTCGTAGTCGTCCTTGACGAAGGCGCGGATGACGCGGATGCCGGTGATCTGCTCGCGCAGCACGCGGTTCACCCCGTCGAGGCGCTCCTGCATGGTGCGGAACAGCGGGCGCATCCGGCGCACGATCATCATGACCGCCACCCCGAGCACCGGCACCACGGCCAGCAGCACGGAGGAGAGCGGCACGTCCAGGCCGAGGGCCATGAAGATGCCGCCAAAGCACATGATGGGCGCCGCGACCACGAGCGTGAACGCCATCAGGGTCAGCATCTGGACCTGCTGGACGTCGTTGGTCGTGCGGGTGATGAGAGAGGGGGCGCCGAAGTGCCCGACCTCGCGCGAGGAGAAGGACTGCACCCGGTCGAAGATGCCCGCGCGGATGTCCCTGCCGAGCGCCGCGGCGGTGCGGGCGCCGTAGAAGACGGCGCCGATGTTGCAGACGACCTGGACGACGGAGACCGCGAGCATGAGGCCGCCGAAGCGGAGGATGTAGCCCGTGTCCCCGAGGACGACACCGTTGTCGATGATGTCGGCGTTGAGGGTGGGCAGATAGAGCATCGCCGACGTCTGGACGAGCTGGAGCAGGACGAGCAGAACGATGGGGCGTTTGTACGGGATGAGATGAGAACGGAGCAGGCGTATCAGCACACCAATTACCTCAAAGGGGACGAGACCGGAGAAGAGCGGCCCCCATTTTCGGTGATGACCGCTCTCAGCACGCCCAAGTCCGGGCAAAGAGCGCGCAGATCGCTGTTGGCTGAACCTCGTGGGGCGCTCAACCTTTTCGGTGTGTGGTGCGTCCGGGTGTCTTCGGCGGCGGGCGGCGGGCGGCGGGCGGCGGGCGGCGGGCGGCGGGCGGCGGGCAGGCGGTGTCGGTGACAGTGACGCTGACGCTGACCGCCACAGCCGGGACGGCGCCCGTGTCCGTGCCCGTCCCCGTGCCCGCCGTCTCGCGCACCGCCGCCTCCACGGCCGTGCGCACCGCGCGTGCCACGTCCACCGCGCGGTGACCGCGGCGCACCGCGAGATGCACCCGCACCCGCCAGCTTCCGTCGCCCTGCCGGTGCGCCTTGACGCCTGGCGCTCCGCGGTCGCCGAGGGCGCCGCGCGGGGCCAGGGTGCTCCGGCCGCCGCGCAGCAGCTCCGCGAAGCCGGGGCGCAGATAGGCCACGCCCGGAACCGCGTTCGCCGCACGTGCCGCGGCCTGCGCCACCTCCGCGTCGCCGCGCTCCCCTGAACCGGCGGCGGCCGGTACGTCGCCCGCCATCAGCGCTCGCCTCCCTCACGCGTCGCGGCTCCGGGATCGGGGTCGGGGTCGGGGTCGGGGTCGGGGTCGGTGGGTGCGTCGTAGTCGTAGAGGTCCACGACGCGTACGTCCACCGCGCTGACGTCCATGCCCAGCTCCTCGTCCGCCGCGCCGAGGACGCGTGCGCGCACGGCCTCCGCCAGCTCGGGCACCGTCCAGGAGAAGGCGGCTGCGACCTCCAGCCTGACCCGGACCGGGCCGCGTCGGGGCCCGGCCTCCCCTGCCTCGGCCTCTCCCGTCGGGGACCAGGGTTCGACGCGGCAACTGCCCGCGCGGACGCCGGGCAGCGCCTCGGCGGCGCTCCGGAAGGTCCTGGCCGCGACGGTCTCGATCATCCAGACGTCCTCCTCGTCCGTCCCCAGCGGGAGGGTGCGCCCTGGGCGCAGTTCCGCGCGCACCATGTCCATCACCCGCGCGGTCACCGAGGCGGCGACGTCCGTGCCCCGCGCCTCCTCCTCCGCGTCCGCCGTTCGCAGCCTGCTCACATAGCCGTTCAGGAGCAGCAGCCGTTCGCGGGCCGCCTGGCAGTAGGGGCAGTCGCGCGGGTGCGGTGCCTCCGCCGGAGCGGAGGGGTCCGCCGCAGCCCCGCCGTCCCCGCCCTCCTCGGCGTCCCACTCCGCCCAGACGCTGCTGAGGGGACGTCCGCAGGCCAGCACCTCTTCGGCGCCGTCACCTTCGCCCTCACCCCAGGGCCCCTCGTCGTCAGGACCGCCCGGGTTCGCGTTCATCGCCATGCGCCCATCGCCTCCGTCAGATAGCGGCGTGCCCGGAAGATCCGGCCTCTTACGGACTGCGGGCTGACGCCGACGGCCTCCGCGATGTCCGCGTACGACAGTCCGTGCAGCTCCCTCAGCACCCAGCACGCGCGGGTCCGCGGGGTCAGCTCCCCCAGCGCACGGGCCAGTTCCTCGACCGCGGCGGCGCCCTCGGCCGCCCGCGTGGGCGAGGACGCGTGGTCGGGGGCCACCGGTTCGGCGACCGCGTCCAGCGGGGCGCTGGGACGGTGCGAACGCAGCGCGCTGAGGCACTTGTTGGTGACGATCCGGTACATCCACGTCCGGAACGCGGCATCGCCACGGAACTCCGGCAGCCTGCGCCAGGCGTTCACGAACGCCTCCTGAACGGCGTCCTCCGCGTCCCCCTTGCCACCCAGCAGACGGTGCGCCATCTGGACGAGCACCGGGGCATGGCGTCTGACGAGCACCTCGAACGCCTCCTCGTCCCCCTCGCCCGCGCGCACGGCCAGCAGCGAGTCGTCGGCCTCGTCCAGCCGGGAGGGCGGCGGCGCCTCCCCGCGCGCCGGAGGCTGGTCCTCCACGGACACTCGGCGGCTCCCTTCCTGCTTCCCGCTTCCCGCTTCCTGTGCGCTCCCTCGGGCACGGGGGGGTGCACGCGCGGCCTCGGACTCATGTGCCGGCACGCGGCAACTTCTCACGGGATGGCGGGGAAAGGCGGCTGACACCCCGTATGCACCCCTATTGCCACGGTTGGCATCACGGTCGTGCCGTGCCCCCGTCGGGTGTGAGAGCGGTCGGCCGAGGAACACGGCTCGCGGGTACGGCGAAGGGCCGCCGCCGATCGTGAACGGTTACACGGGCCGGTGCTTGCACATACACTGCGTCCCCGGAGACGCCCAATGACCTGGTACGACGCGGCCCCGGAGCCGAGACAGTAGAGCGAGGAGCTCCCCGTGTTCTATTACCTGCTGAAGTACGTCGTCCTGGGACCGCTTCTGCGGCTGTGTTTCCGTCCCCGCATCGAAGGACTTGAGCACATCCCGGAGGAGGGCGCCGCCATCGTCGCCGGGAACCATCTGTCCTTCTCCGACCACTTCCTGATGCCCGCCATGCTCCGGCGCCGCATCACCTTCCTCGCGAAGTCCGAGTACTTCACGGGCCCTGGCATCAAGGGCAGGCTCACCGCCACGTTCTTCCGCAGCATCGGCCAGATCCCCGTGGACCGCTCGGGCAAGGGCGCCGGGCAGGCAGCCATCAAGGAAGGGCTGGGCGTGCTGCGCAAGGACGAACTCCTGGGCATCTACCCGGAGGGCACCCGCTCGCACGACGGGCGGCTCTACAAGGGGCGGGTGGGCGTCGCGGCGATGGCGCTCAAGGCGGGGGTTCCCGTGATCCCCTGCGCCATGGTCGGCACCTTCGAACTCCAGCCGCCCGGGCGGCGGTTCCCGCGTCTCGGGCGGGTGACGATCCGGTTCGGGAAGCCGCTGGACTTCTCGCGCTACGAGGGCATGGACGAGGAACGCACGGCGCTGCGCGCGGTCACCGACGAGATCATGACCGAGATCCTTCGGCTGTCGGGCCAGGAGTACGTGGACCTGTACGCGCCCGACGCCAAGGCCCAGCAGGCGAAGGAACGCGAGCTGGAGAAGGAGCGCGAGAAGGAGCGGGACCGGGAGAAGGGCCTCGGCCGGGGTACGGGGCCGACGCGTCGGCGCAAGGCGAGCTGACCGCACCCGTGACCACGGGCGGCCGCAGGACGAAAAGCGTTGTCCGGCGCGCCCTTCGGCACCGTAGCGTGCGCGTATGACGAGGGGACTGCGATGAGCGCGCGGCTGCGGGGGATCGCCAAGGAGACCGAGGCCATCGTCGCCGCCGGGCGCTACACGGCGCCGGGCGGCCACGAGGTGCGGCTCGCGGAGGCGGTCGGGCGCGCGCGTGCGGGAACCCGGCTCTACGGTCCGGAGCCCGTGCCCCTCCCGGAGAACGGGCTCGGGCTGCCGGAGCCGTCGCGGCACGCGGTGTTCGAGGTGACGGCGGAGAGCAGCTTCGAGGCGGCACGGCGGCTCGTCACGGGGACGCACGGGCAGGCACCGGAGCGGGCCCCGTCGGACGCGCCGCCCCTGGGCGAGGGGCCCGTGGCCGTGCTCAACTTCGCCTCGGCGCGCAACCCCGGCGGCGGCTATCTCAACGGTGCGCAGGCGCAGGAGGAGGCGCTGTGCCGCGCCTCCGCGCTCCACACCTGTCTCCTCACGGCCCCCGACTACTACGCGGCGCACCGCGCGGAACGCGACCCCTTCTACACCGACCGCGTCATCCACTCCCCCGGCGTGCCCGTGTTCCGCGACGACGCGGGGAGGCTGCTGGACGAGCCGTTCGAGGCGGGCTTCCTCACGTCCCCTGCCCCCAACGCCGGTGTCATCGCGCGGCAGACGCCCGAGCGTGCGGCCGAGGTGCTCGCCGCACTGGTCCGGCGCGCCGGGCGGGTGCTCGAGACGGCGGCGGCCGAGGGCTACCGGCGGCTGGTGCTGGGCGCCTGGGGCTGCGGCGTGTTCCAGAACCGCCCCGCTGACGTAGCGGGCGCCTTCGCCGCGCATCTGCTCGGCGAGGGGCGGCTGGGGGGCGCGTTCGGGCACGTCGTCTTCGCCGTGCTGGACCGCCACGAACCGTCCCCGGTACGGGCGGCCTTCGCTGCGGCCTTCCCCACGGGCCCCACGGGCCCCACGGGCCCGAGGACGCCACCGGCACCGTGAGCGCACACGCGAGAGGGGCGGCCGGATTCTCCGGCCGCCCCTCCGTCACGCCAACTCTTCCGTCACGCTGACGCGCCCGTCACACCGACGCGTCCATCGCACCAGCTCCCGCGCTACGGGCGCGCGGCGGCGCCGGGCAGCTCGGCGGCCTTCGCCGCCGCGGCCGTGCCCGCCTTCTTCGCGCTCGCCTTCTCCGGCTCGGGCGTGGCGTGCGGGGCGCAGGTCACGTCCTGCGCGTCGACGGTGCCCTTGAGGAGGTAGGCGTCGACCCGCTCGTTGATGCAGGCGTTCTCGACGTTGGTGATGCCGTGCGAGCCCGCGTCGCGCTCGGTGATCAGGCGCGAGCCCTTGAACCGCTTGTGCAGCTCGACCCCGCCCGCGTACGGCGTCGCCGCGTCACGCGTGGCCTGCGCGATGAGGACGGGCGGCAGTCCCTTGCCCGTGCCGACCTCGACCGGCGTCTGCTGCTTCTCCGGCCAGGTGGCGCACGGCAGGTTCATCCACGCGTTGGACCAGGTGAGGAAGGGGTACTTCTCGTGCAGCCGGGAGTTGTCCCGGTCCCACTTGCGCCAACTGGTGGGCCACTTGGCGTCGGTGCACTCGACGGCCGTGTAGACGGCGTTGCCGTTCTCCGAGGACTTGTTGCCCTCGGTGTCGGACATGTCGGGGCCCGCCGCGTCGACGAGTGCCTGCTCGTCGCCCTTGAGGTAGGCGGACCACACGGAGGCTACCTCGGCCCACATCTGGTCGTAGTACGGCGCGTTCTGGAAGAAGCCGGTCAGCTCGGCCGGGCCGACGACGCCGCCGACGGGCTGCTTCTTGGCCGTCGCGCGCAGCTTCTCCCACTGCCGCTGGACCTTCGCGGGGGTGTCGCCGATGCCGTAGACGTCATCGTGCTGGGCGACCCACTTCGTCCAGTCCTGCCAGCGCGTCTCGAAGGCGACGTCCTGGTCGAGGTTGGCCTCGTACCAGATCTTCTCGCGGGAGGGGTTGACCACGCTGTCCACGACCATGCGGCGGACGTGGTCGGGGAAGAGGGTGCCGTAGACGGCGCCCAGGTAGGTGCCGTAGGAGACACCGAGGTAGTTGAGCTTCTTGTCGCCCAGCGCCGCGCGGATGACGTCCAGGTCGCGGGCCGTGTTCGGCGTCGTCATGTGCGGCAGCAGATCACCGCTGCGCTCGGCGCAGCCCTCCGCGTACTCGCGGGCCAGCTTGCGCTGCGCGCGCTTGTCGGCCTCGTCGTCGGGGACGGGGTCCATCTTCGGCGCCTTCACGAACTCCTGCGGATCCATGCAGGAGATGGGGGCCGAGTGGCCGACGCCGCGCGGGTCGAAGCCGACGAAGTCGTACGCCTTGGCCGTCTTGGTCCACAGCGGGTTCTTGCTGGTTATTCGTGCGGGGAACCGCATGCCGGAACCGCCGGGTCCGCCCGGGTTGTAGACGAGGGAGCCCTGCCGCTCGTCCTTGCCGCCCGTGCTGCGGGCGCGGTCGACGGCGATGTCGATCGTCTTGCCGTCGGGCTTGGCGTAGTCGACCGGCACGGTGACGTAGCCGCACTGGATGGGCTTCGCCAGGCCCCAGTCGGCGGGGCAGTCCTTCCAGTCGACGCCCTTCTTCGCCGCGCGTGCGGCGGCCTTCGCGACGCCCTTGGCCTCGGCCGCGCCGCCGGCGTGCCGCGCCTGGTCCCGCGCGCTCGCGGCGCCCTCGGCGGCCGTCCCGGCCGTCCCCGTCGTACCGGCGAAGGCCGACGGCGCGGCCACGGCGCCCGCGAGGAGCGCCCCGACCGCGAGGGTCCCGGCGACCCCGGCCGCTGCTTTCCGTCTGTTCACGGTGTGTCCCCCCTGGGGCTGACGCCGCTGGTGGCGGCGGTGAACGGCGATCACTGCGTGATCACATGGCTGTTGGACGGATCCTTCCGCCTCAGGGGCAGCGCGGGACAGTGCGTACAGATGTTCTTTACCAAGAAGTGACGGTGCCCGCACTCTCCAAGAGCCGCCGCACCCGCAGCGCGTCCGGTGCGAGGGCCGTCACCAGGAGCGCGGGACCGGCCAGCGGGGTGACGGCGGCGCCGGGGCCCAGGACGCGGGCCTCGGGCGGGTCGTCCTCGAAGTCCGGGTCGACGACGAGGAGCTGGCCCACGGCCCGGTTGCCGCCGAGGACGGCCGCGCTGTCCCAGCCGGGGATGCCGGGGCCGTAGGAGAGCTGCTGGTCGAGCAGCACTCGGCCGTTCCGGTGAACGGTGAGGCGGGTGACGAGCCGTCCGGGCTCCTCGTTGCTGCGGCCCAGTACCTGCTCGTCGCGCAACACGAGGCGCGCCGTGCGGGCGAGGTCGACGCGGAGGGTCTGGCGCAGGTCGCTCCCGGCCGCCGAGATCAGCGGCTCGGGCAGCCAGTGCGCGCACGCCCCCTCGCCGACGCTCAGCCGGGTGTCGTACGTGGCCTGCTCGCCGCCCCTGCCGGGGAGCGCGATGGTGGCCGCGCTCCCGTCGAAGCGCAGCCGTGCCCCGTCCGCCACGCGGGCCTCGATGGCGAGCCGGTCGCCGCCGAGGGGCGCGCTCATGGCGCCGACGAGGGTGACGCGGGCCTCGGGCCCGGCCGCGCGGGTGCGGCGGGGCGCGAGGGGGCCCTCGCCGCTGAGCAGCGGCAGCCGGGTGCCGCCGCGCCCGTCGGGCTCGGCGGTGATCCGCGCGGTGGCCCGCACACCGGCACCGGCGGCACCGGCACCGGCGGCACCGGAAGCGCCGGCACCTGGTACCGGGACCGGCCCGCCCGTCGGCCCGGTCCGGCGCACGGGGACCCGGGCCTGCGCCTCGGCCTGCGGGACGCTCATGCCGGGACGGGGGCCTGCGACCAGGCGGCGAGCCTCTCGCGTACCCAGTCGGCGACGGGCCCGACCCCGTTCTCCGAGGTCAGCGAGGTGAAGGCGACGGGCAGTTCGCCGCGCTGCGCCTTGGCGTCGCGGGCCATGCCCTCCAGGTCGGAGCCGACGTAGGGGGCGAGGTCGGTCTTGTTGACGACGAGGAGGTCGGCCGTGGAGACGCCGGGGCCGCCCTTGCGGGGTATGTCGTCGCCGCCCGCGACGTCGATGACGAAGATCTGGGCGTCGACGAGGCCCTTGGAGAAGGTGGCGGTCAGGTTGTCGCCGCCGGACTCGACGAGGATGAGGTCGAGGGGGCCCGTGGCCTCCTCCAGGTCCTCGACCGCTTCGAGGTTGGCGGAGATGTCGTCGCGGATCGCGGTGTGCGGGCAGGCGCCGGTCTCGACCGCCGTGATGCGCTCGGGCGGCAGCACGGCCTCGCGCAGCAGGTACTCGGCGTCCTCGCGGGTGTAGATGTCGTTGGTGACGACCGCGAGGGAGTACCGCTCGCGCAGCGTGCGGCACAGCGCCGCGACGGTGGCGGTCTTGCCGGAGCCGACGGGCCCGCCCAGGCCGATGCGCAGCGCGCGGCGGCTGCCGTCGGCGCGGGTGGGCGCGGCGCTGTGGGTGTGCCGTTCGGGGAAGTCCGTGGTGTGGTCGAGGTGCATGGGGTCCTCCGGTGTGGTGCGGGTCGGGAGGGTCGGTTCGGTGAGCGGGGCGGGCAGACCGGGCCGGGCCGGGTGCCGCAGGGTCGGGACGGGGCGCGCCGGGCCGCCGCCCGCTCTCAGGAGGCGAACAGGCGCATGTGCCAGGTCGCGTGGTCTTCGGCCGCGATGTCGAGCAGGGGCGCGGAGGCGGCGGGGAGGGTGTCCGTGTCATCGGTGCGGGCCGTCGCCGCCGCTTGCCCGGCCACCTCGTCCAGCTCGGGCGCGAGCCGGGCCAGTACGCCCGTCGCGTCGAACGGGTCGAGGCTGAGGAGGCGCACGGCCGCCGTGGCGGGCCCCGAGACGCTCTCGTACGCGGCGGCGTACGCCGCGTCCAGGGGCCGCAGCCCCGCGGCCCGCGCGGCGAGGCCGAGCACGACGGGCTGGTGGGCGCCGCGCGGGCGGGCCGCCGCGAGGGCTTCCAGCTCGGGGCTGGGCCAGGCGGCGCGGGCAGCACGCGTCATCTGGCGGCCGAGCTTGCGCGCGGTGGCGCGAAGCGCCGGGGAGGGCGTGCGCGCGTCGGCAGCCTCGTCGAGCGTCAGCGGGTCGAGCACACCCGCGCAGGACGCGGCGGCGAGGGCCGCCGCGACGAGCCCGGAGGTGTGCAGCCGCCCCCGGCAGAAGGTGCCGAGGTCGGCGGCGCCGGTGATGCGGCCCGCCTTGACGGCGGCTTCCGCGCCGCCGGAGTGCGCGTGCCCCCCGGCGGGGAAGCGGCCGTCGGCGAGGACGAGCAGTGCGGCGGCGCTCACCGCTCGGCCCTTCCGGGCGCGACAGGCGCAACAGGCGCCGTCTGAAGTGTCCCGTGTCCCATCAGAAGAGGAAGTACCGCTGGGCCATGGGCAGTTCGGCGACCGGGGCCGGTGCCACGCTCTCGCCGTCGATGGTGACGGTGAAGGTATCGGGATCGACCTTGACGTCCGGGAGGGCGTCGTTCTCGCGCATGTCGGCCTTGGTCACCGGGCGGGTGTCGCGGATCGCGGCGAACCGCTTGCCGAGGCCGAGGCGCTCCGGCAGCCCGTCCTCCAGTGCCGTGCCGGTGACGAAGTTGAGGGAGTTCGCCTGCGGGGCGCTGCCGGTGGAGCCGAACATGGGGCGGGGCAGGATGGGCTGGGGCGTGGGTATGGAGGCGTTGGCGTCGCCCATCTGCGCCCAGGCGATCTGGCCGCCCTTGATGACGAGCTGGGGCTTCACCCCGAAGAACTTGGGGTCCCACAGCACGAGGTCGGCGAGCTTGCCCGCCTCGACGGAGCCCACCTCGTCGTCCATGCCCTGCGCCACGGCCGGGTTGATCGTGTACTTGGCGACGTAGCGCCGCGCCCTGAGGTTGTCCGCGCGGCCGTCCCCTGGGAGCGCGCCGCGGCGCTTCTTCATCGCGTGCGCGGTCTGCCAGGTGCGCATCACGACCTCGCCGATGCGGCCCATGGCCTGCGAGTCCGAGGAGATGATCGAGATGGCGCCCAGGTCGTGCAGGACGTCCTCGGCGGCGATGGTGGAGGGCCGGATGCGGGACTCGGCGAAGGCGAGGTCCTCGGGCACGGCGGGGTTGAGGTGGTGACAGACCATCAGCATGTCGAGGTGTTCCTCGATCGTGTTGACGGTGTGCGGCCTCGTCGGATTGGTCGAGGAGGGCAGCACGTGCGGCTGCGAGACGACCGTGATGATGTCCGGCGCGTGCCCGCCTCCCGCACCCTCCGTGTGGTACGCGTGGATGCCGCGTCCCGCGATGGCGGCGAGGGTGTCCTCGACGAAGCCCGCCTCGTTGAGGGTGTCCGTGTGGATGGCGAGCTGCGCCCCGCTCTCCGCGCAGACGCCGAGGCAGGCGTCGATGACGGCCGGGGTCGCGCCCCAGTCCTCATGGATCTTGAACCCGACGGCGCCGCCCCGGAGCTGACTGTGCATCGCCTCGCGCGACATGGTGTTGCCCTTGCCGAGCAGCCCGATGTTGACGGGGTAGCCCTCCAGCGCGGCGAACATCCGCTCCAGGTGCCAGGGGCCAGGGGTGACCGTGGTCGCCTTGCTTCCCTCGGCCGGTCCCGTGCCGCCGCCGACCAGCGTGGTGACGCCGGTGGCCAGGCCCTGCTCGACGGTCGTCGGGGAGATGAAGTGGACGTGCGCGTCGATGGCGCCGGCGGTGAGTATCTTGCCGTTGCCCGCGATGATCTCGGTCTCTGGGCCGATGACCAGATCGGGGTGCACCCCGTCCATGGTGTCCGGGTTACCGGCCTTGCCCAGCGCCGTGATGCGCCCGTCGCGCAGGCCGACGTCGGCCTTGACGATGCCCCAGTGGTCGAGGACGAGCGCGCCGGTGATCACCGTGTCGGGCGTGCCTTCGGCCCGTGTGGTGCGGGCCTGGCCCATGGACTCGCGGATGACCTTGCCGCCGCCGAACACGGCCTCGTCGCCCGCGTGTCCGGGGCCGCCTGACAGGTCGCGCTCGATCTCGACGACGAGGTCGGTGTCGGCGAGCCGTACGCGGTCCCCCGTGGTGGGGCCGAACAGGTCGGCGTAGGCGGGACGGGACAGCTCAGTCATCCAGGGCTCCTGCGATCTGGCCGCGGAGTCCGGCGACGACGCGCTTGCCGCGGAGGGGGACGAGGGCGACCTCGACCGGGATACCGGGCTCGAAGCGGACGGCGGTTCCGGCGGCCACGGCGAGCCGCTTGCCGCGGGCGGCGGCGCGGTCGAAGTCGAGGCCGGGGTTGGCCTCGGCGAAGTGGTAGTGGGAGCCGACCTGGACGGGCCGGTCGGCGGCGTTGAGAACGGTGAGCCTGGTGACGTCCGCGCCCTCGTTCAGGCGTACGGGCTCGTCGGCGTACAGGATCTCTCCGGGGATCATCGGGGGCACGCTCCAGTCACGAGTGCGGGTCAGGCGATGGGTTCGTGGACGGTGACCAGCTTGGTGCCGTCCGGGAAGGTGGCCTCGACCTGTACGTCGTGGATCATCTCGGGCACGCCCTCCATGACCTCGTCTCTGGTGAGCACGGTGCGCCCGGACTCCATCAGCTCGGCGACGCCGCGCCCGTCGCGGGCGCCCTCCAGCACGTGCGAGGTGATCAGCGCGACCGCCTCGGGGTGGTTGAGCCGTACGCCGCGCTCTCGGCGCTTGGCCGCCACGTCCGCGGCGACATGGATGAGCAGGCGCTCCTGCTCATGCGGAGTCAGATGCATGGTCTCCCACTTCACACTCGTCGCGTCGGCGCGGGACGCGCGGTCACCAACGGCGACGCACTCACGAAGTAGATGTATCACACATGCGTTTCACGCGTGCCCGCCAGGGGCCCGCACATTAGTTCCGCGGCGTTTCGGCGCGGTTCTGCGACGTTTCCCCCTCGTTAACGCGCATCGTCGTCGACGCGCGGCACCGACATGCGCACCAGCGCGCGCAGCCCCTCCTGGAACTCGTCGGGCCGTACGCCGCCGAAGAGTGCCTGCTGGACGAAGTAGCCCTGGACCGTCCCGATCAGCGCGCGGGAGAGGAAGTCGGCATTGGCGTCCGGGTCCACCCACCCGAGCCGCTGGTACTCCTCGACGAGCTTCACCCACTCCGCGCGCAGTCCCTCGTACCCCTCCGTCAGCGCCTGCGCGAGCTGCGGATTGCGGAGGGTCTCGCCCCACACCTGGACGAGCAGTTGCGGCAGCTCACGACCGTCGTCGCCCGACTCCCCCAGCGCCTTCCGCAGGTGGCCCAGTACCGCGCCGAACAGTTCGTCCGGGGTGGGCGGCGGATCGACGGCGACGGCGGACGCGTAGGAGCCCCGGACCGTCTCCAGCGCCTCGGCCGCGATGGCCGCGACGATCTCGTCCTTGCTGCGGAAGTACCGGTACACGGCCCCCGCCGACAGGTCCGCCTCCCGGAACACGTCCTGCATGGAGGTGGCGTGGAAGCCGTTGCGGGTGAAGCAGCGACGGGCGCCGTCGAGGATCTGACGGCGGCGCGCTTCGAGGTGTTCCTGGGATACGCGGGCCATGACCAGAGCGTAAAACGAACGTTCATTCTTGACAAGGAAGCACGACGGCGGGACCGTGGCCCCACGAAAAACGAACGATCCTTCTCTGTGAACCGGGGGCTCACTGTGCCTTCTCCGTCGTCTCCGCCGTACACCGCGCCATCCGCTCCGTCCACCCCGCCCGCGCCGTCCGGGACACGAAGCGCGCCGTCGTCCGCGCGCGGCCTCCTCGCCGTGCTGGTCCTGGTGCCGGTGATCGTCGCCCTCGCACTGTGGGCCTTCGCCTGGCCCGCGGCGCGCACCGCACCCCGCGACCTGCCGATCGGGGTCGCCGGGCCTTCGGCCGCCGCCGCACCGGTCCAGCAGCAACTGGAGAAGCGCGACGGCGCCTTCGAGATCCACCGCTACGACGACGCGGCCTCCGCCCGCACCGCCATCGAGAAGCGCGAGATCTACGGCGCCGTCGTCGTCACCCCGAAGGGGCCGCACGCGCTGACCGCGAGCGCGGCGAGCCCCGTCGTCGCCCAACTGCTGGAGCAGGCCGTCGCGCAGCAGGCGGCGGCGCGCCAGGGCGGGAGCGCGGCGGACCCGGGCCAGGCGGGCCCGGTGGCGACGGACGTGGTCGCGGCGCCCGAGGATGACCCGCGGGGCGCGGCGCTCAGCTCCAGCGTGCTCCCGCTGGCGATCGGCGGAGTGGCCGCCGGCGCGCTGGTCACCGCGTTCGGACTGCGCGGCAGCCGCGCCGTGTTCGCGCTGCTGGGCGCCGCGGCGCTCACCGGCGTGGTGGCGGGCGCCCTCGCGGGGAGCTGGCTCGGCGTGCTGACGGGCGACTGGTGGGGGCAGGCGGGCGCCATCGGCCTGACGGCGCTCGCCGTGAGCGCGAGCGTGGCCGGGCTCGCGGCGGTGCTGGGCAACGCGGGCATCGGCGTCGGGGCGCTGCTCTCGGTGCTGCTGGGCAACCCGTTCTCCGGGGTCACCTCGGCGCCCGAGATGCTGCCGGGGCCCGTGGGCGCGATCGGCCAGTGGCTGCCCCCTGGCGCGGGCGGCACGCTGCTCAGGTCGGTGTCCTTCTTCGACGGGCACGGCGCGGACACCCCCGTGCTGGTGCTGACGGTCTGGGCCGTCGCCGGGCTCACCCTGGTGACCATCGGCGGGCTGCGCGGCCGGGCTCCCGTGGCGGAGCGGCCCGAGAGGGCGCGCGAGCCGATGGCCGCCGGCTGAGCGGCCGGGCCCGCCCACTCGCACGGGCAGCGGGAGGGCGGGCCCGGCAGGCTCGCGCCGCGTGCCTCGCGTGGCACGCGGCGCGAGCCTGCCAGCTCAGGGGTTCCAGTACACGTCGGTGAACGTGCGCTCGAAGCGCCCCGCTTCCAGATCCTTGCGCTGGATCGCCCAGTGGACGCTGGACCCGGCCTCCACATTCCCGAGGTCGGGGCTCCAGCTCGCGAGCAGCACCCAGTCCCCGACGTTCTCCGACACCGGTTCCCCGCCGCCCCATCCGCCCTGCGCCGCCTGCTCAACGGCGCAGCTCACCAGACCCTCCAGCGGGTCGAGGTCCACCATCTCCTCGTCGGCGTACCCGCCTATGTGCAGGGGGCCCCGGAGATCGAGATAGCGGCAGGCCATCTCCCACTCGTCGGCCAGTTCCTCGGCGTTGGGGAAACCGGGCAGCGGTTCCAGATCGCCGTCGGGCAGTTCGACCGCGTAGTGGTACGGCAGCGACGGCTCGGTCCGCACCCGCAACTCGCCCCGCGGGAAGGCGTCGGCTATCTCCCGCTCTTCCGGGACGCCGTCCGGATCCCAGGCGTACGCGTCCCGCTCCTCCACGGGCGTCCCCGCGGGGACGTGCACGGCAGCGCCGTGGCTGGTGAGATCGCCCCTGTCACGCGGCCAGGCGAAGAGGAGCAGGTTGCCGTCCGACGGCAGGGGCAGGTCCGTCGAGCCCGGCGGCAGCGCCGCGAGGTCGACGGAGGCGACGTACGGGAACGGAGGGTGCGGGGTACCGGCAGGCAGCAGCGCGGGGCCGCCGAACCTGGCCGCGACGGGGCCGTCCTCGCGCTCCGACAGGACCGCGCAGGGCCGCACCATGCCGATCCACCGATCGACCTCTTCGGCCGGGATCTCTCGCTCAACCGCCTCGTCGCGGAAGCGGGTCAGTCGCTCACGTAGCTCTTCGAATGTCACGCGGACAAGGTAGGCCCGGGCACTGACAGTTGGCGCCGGAAACCCGCAACCGGAACCCGGCACCCGGCACCCGGCACCGGGGACGCGGAACCCGATGGCCGTGCCCGGCACCGTACCGCCGCACGTGCGTCGCCCCGGTGCCGTGCCGCGCCCTTCGTATACGCGGCTCGTATACGGCGGCGGCGCGCTCAGCCGTCCCGCTCTGGACGGCGGTCGCCCGGCGCGTGGTCGCGGTACTCCGCGGCGATCCCGAAGCGGCGGCGTTCGCCCGCAGCGGACGGGAGCTGCCGCACGGAGGACACCGTGCTGATCACCTCGTCGTCGGCCGGACCGCTCGCGCCCTCAAGTCGCTCCAGGTCAGCGGCGGAGACGAGCGCCACCAGGGGCTTCCCGTGGCGCGTGACGACCACGCGCTCGCCGCCGTACACGACACGGTTGATCAGATCGGCAAGCTCGGCACGGGCTTGCGTCACCGGAATCTCGTAAGCCATGCTCCCCAGCATAACGTCATGTACGTCCTGTACATTTTTGACAGAGACAACAAGAGACAGCAGTGGGAGTGGTGGAGAGATGCTGTACGAGCCGGCCGCCCGTTACGTCCTGCCGGAGTTCACCGAGCGCACCAGCTCGGGGACCCGCTCCATGGACCCCTACTCCAAGCTCCTCGACGAGCGGATCATCTTCCTCGGCACCCAGATCGACGACACCTCGGCCAACGACGTGATGGCGCAGCTCATCCACCTCGAACACGCCGCGCCCGAACAGCCGCTCTCGCTCTACATCAACTCCCCCGGCGGCTCCTTCACCGCCATGACCGCCATCTACGACACGATGGCCTTCGTGACCTGCGAGGTGGAGACGGTCTGCCTGGGCCAGGCTGCCTCCGCCGCCTCGGTGCTGCTCGCGGCCGGGACGCCGGGCAGGCGCATGGCACTGCCGGGCGCCCGCGTGCTCATCCACCAGCCGTCCCTCGCCGAGCCCGTGCGGGGCCAGGCGGACGATCTGGAGATCCACGCGAAGGAGATGCTGCGCACCCGGGACATGCTGGAGGAGCTGTACGTACGCCACACGGGCCAGTCGCGCGAGCGGGTCCACGCCGACATCGAGCGGGACAAGATCCTCGACGCGGAGGGGGCCGTCGCCTACGGGCTCATCGACCGCGTCACCGTGAGCCGCAAGCGGCCCGGCGCGCCCCGCCTCGCGGGGTGAGGCACGGTGCCGACCCCCGATCTTCCGCCGCTGCCCGCGCTCACCCGCGCCGAGGGGGAGTTCGTCGACCGGTATCTGGAGGTGCTCGACCTCCTCGGCCGGATCAACCCGGCACGCGGGCAGGACACCTACCGAGGGCTGCGGGCCGCTCAGGCGCTCGTCGGCAGGGCCACCGCGCTGCGGGACGCGCTGACCCTGATGCACGAGCGCGGCGAGAACGAGGTGCACGCGCCCACCCTCGCCCGCGCGCTGCGCGTCCTGGACGGGGAACGCCGCGCCTCCCTCGTCACGCTGCCCCCGGGCACCACTCCCCCGAGCGGGCACAGCCCGTAGCGGCGGCGCGCGGGAACGACTGACGGGAACACGTGACTGAGGCGTAGGAACCGGGCAACCTGCGTAACCATGAATGACCGGAACGAGACGCCTCTTGAGCGCGATGATCGCAATTTCTCCGAGCTGTTGCAGGAGCTGCGCGTCATCCAGACCGGGGTGCAGATCCTCTTCGCCTTCCTGCTGACCCTCGCGTTCACGCCGCGTTTCCCCGGCCTGGACGCGGTGCAGCGCGGCACCTACATGGCCACGCTGCTGCTGGCCGTGCTCGCCGCCGTGCTCTTCACCGCACCGGCGGCGCTGCACAGAGCGCTGTTCCGGCGCGGGGCCAAGCGGAAGATCGTGGACGTCTCCTCACGGCTGGCAGCCGCCGGACTCGCGGTGCTCGCGCTGGCGCTGACGGGCGCTGTGCTGCTGGTGGCGGACGTGGTGCTGGGGCGCGGCGCGGGGGTGGCCATCGGGGCCGGGGCGCTGCTCGTGTGCGGGGTCACCTGGCTGGGGCTGCCCTGGCTGCTGCGGCGGCGCGGCGCGTTCGGCCAGGCCGACGCACCACGCGGTACGGACGACGAGCGGTAACCCTCGGCCGAGCCCCCTCCGTCGACGGCCCTCAGCCGACCAGCGACTCCACCAGCAGCGCGCAGCCGAGCCCCAGCAGCAGCGCCCCGGTGAGTGCTTCGAGAATCCGTGCCGTGCGCGGGCGGCGCAGCCACACCCCGAGGCGGTCGACGAGCAGCGCCACGGCCGGGAACCAGATGAGCGCCATCACCACGACCATCGCGGCCAGCAGCGCGGTCCGGGGCAGGGCCGGTACGCCGTCGGGCACGAACTGCGGGAGGAGGGCGAGGAAGAGGACGGGCGCCTTGGGGTTGAGCGCGTTGGTGAGGAACCCCTGCCGCAGCCCGCGCACCGCCCGCTCGGGCGCTGCCGCCCCGGCCTCGGTGACCTCCTCGGCGCCTCCGGCACCCCCTGCGTGCCAGACCCGTACGACCCCGGCGAGGGCGCGGGCGCCGAGGTAGAGGAGATAGCCGCCGCCCGCGAGCTGCACGGCGCGGAAGAGCCCGGGGACGGCGACCAGCACGGCGGCGAGTCCGGCGACGGCGAGCGCGGTGTGGATGAGGAGCCCGCCCGCCACGCCGACGGCCGTGGCGACCCCGGAGCGGCGCGAGTCGAGCGCGTTGCGTACGACCACGGCGAAGTCGGCGCCCGGCATGGCGACCATGCCAGCGGCGACGCCGGTGAAGGCGAGCAGTTGTCCGTCCATGCCCCCAGCCTGGACCAGGAGAGCCTTTCGTGGGTATTGGGTATCTTGAGGGTCTGCGTAAAGCATTGCTTAATGCTTGAAGCACAGCCTGGCTGAGACCCGTGAAGGGCGGTGCGGGATGTACGACCCGACGCGGCTGGCCGCGCTGGTGGCCGTCGCAGAGGCGGGCTCGATCACACGGGCCGCCGAACGGCTCGGCTATACGCCGCCCGCCCTGTCCCAGCAGTTGGCGAAGCTGGAGCGGGAGGCGGGAGCGGCCCTGCTGGTGCGCCACCACAGGGGCACGCGCCTGACGGCGGCCGGAGAGCTGCTGGTGGCCAGGGCGCGGCGGGTGCTGGACGAGCTGGAGCGGGCCCGGCACGAGCTGGCCTCCCTGGGCGGCCTCTCGGGCGGCAGACTGCGCGTCGGCACGTTCATGACGGCGGGCACCCAGTTGCTGCCCCCGGTGCTGAGCGCCTTCCGCCGCGCCCATCCGGATGTGGAGCTGGTCGTCGCGGAGTACGAGCCTCCGCACGGGGTCGCCGCCGTGGCGCGCGGCGAGACGGACCTCGCGCTGACGCACACCTACGAGCCGGGGCCCGTCGTCGACCCGCCCGCCGGGGTGGCGCTGGAGCCGCTGATGACGGAGGAGCTGGTGCTGGTGACGGCGCCGGGGCACGCGCTGTCGGCGGGTGCGGGACGGCTGCCGCGCGCCGAGCTGGCGGGTCAGCCGCTGGTGAGCAGCGCGCCCGACAACGCGAACCGGCGCCAGGTGGAGGCCGTGCTCGCCGGTGAGGGGGCGAGCGTGGCGGTGCGCTGTGAGACGCCGGGCTATGTGCTGGTGTGCGCGCTGGTGAGCGCGGGGCTCGGGGTGGCCGTGGTCCCGGAGATGGTGGCCAGGGTGGCGGTGACCCCGCTCGGGGTGCGGCGGCTGGATCCGGCGGGGCTGCGCCGTACGATCTCCGTCGCGTACCGGGCGGAGGAGGCGGCTCCGGCCGCGGAGACGCTCAGGGCGCTGCTGCGCGGCGGTTTCGGGCGCCCTTCCTGACGGCCGCCGCATGAAACACCGTAGGAAACGCCGCATGAAAGGCGTCCGACGACGGCGCGGCGCCTCGCGTCAAGGGGCCAGCACGGGTGACCAGGGCAGGGCGACCCAGATGGTCTTGCCGCCGCTGTCGGTGGGGGTGACGGTCAGGCTGCCGCCGGACTCGGCGGTGAGCGTGCGGATGATGACCAGGCCGCGCCCGTTGTCCTGCTGCACGGCGGCCGGGAGGCGGCGCGGCATGCGGGGATGGCTGTCGGTGACGCCGAGACACAGTTCCTCGCCGCGCTCCAGGCGGACGTCGATGGTGAACGTCGGGGACTGGCCCCTGGTGTGCTGGACCGCGTTGGTCGCCAGCTCCGAGATGATCAGCCGGACGGTGTCCACCGCGTCGGCACCGTCCGGCATGCCCCAGTCCAGGAGGACGCCGGTCACATATCTGCGCGCCGCGGCGACCGAAGCGGGGACGCTCGGCAGGGTGACGGACGTTTCCTGTTGGTCTGCCATGGCGACGCTGTCCCTTTCAGCGGGGCTGGCGCTCCGTCGCGTTGCGTGATGCGTTGCGGGTCGCGTGACGTGTGTGGGGATTACGGGTGGAGCCGTCCATGAGCGGAGGCTTCGCGCCAGAGTGCCATCATGCTGGCCGCAATGCGGCCGAACCCCCAGCATGTGCATATATCTGTCCCTCAAAGCGGTGAACTCTGCGGCGACAGACCGCATTTGCACGCCCTACTGGCGTATCGGTTCGGGAGCCCGTGTCAGCAGAGCGAGAGCACCCCGCCGGGACGGCCGGGGCGGCAGTGAACGGAGGGAACCAGCCATGCACCACGCTCCGGCGGTACGGCGCAAGAAGCTCGGCTCCGAACTGCGCAGGCTGCGCGACGCCGCGGGCGTCACCAGCGGCGAGGCGGCGCGGCTCGTGGGATGGCACCAGTCGAAGGTGAGCCGCATCGAGACGGGCCGCAGCGGAATCAAGCCGACCGACCTGACGCTCCTGCTCGACGCCTACGGCGTCCGCGATCCAGGACTGCGCGCCCTCCTGGCGGCGCTCTCGGGCGCGGACGCCGCCGACTACGACGCGGGGGAGACCGAGGGCGCGGGCAGCGGCGTACGGCGCGGCTGGTGGAACGCCTACCGTGATCTGCTGCCGCCCGCCTACCGGGACTTCATCTCGCTGGAGGCGGAGGCCGTGCGGGCCAGGACCCTGGAGACGACGGTGGTGCCCGGACTGCTCCAGACCGAGGCGTACGCGCGGGAGGTCACCCGCACCACCCTGGGCGGGCGGGTGCCCCCCGAGCGCATCGAGGAACTGGTCGAGGTGCGCGTCGCCCGGCAGCGCGTGCTGCGGGCCGAGGCACCGATGGAGCTGGACGTCGTGCTCGACGAGGCCGTGCTGCGGCGCGAGGTCGGCGGGCCCGAGGTCATGCGGGAGCAGTTGCGGCGGCTGGCGGAGCAGGGACGGCAGCCGCATGTGCGGCTGCAAGTCCTGCCTTTTGTCAGCGGAGTGCACATTGGTGTTACGGGTCCTTTCGTAATCTTTTCTTTTCCGCGCATTGCTGACCTAGATGTGGTGGTTCTTGACCACCTGACGAGTAGCCTCTATCTGGAGGGGCAGGACGAACTGCGGGTGTACAGCGCCGCGTTCGACACTCTGCGGGCTCACGCCCTGTCGTATGAGGAATCGCTGGCCTTCATCGCCACCGCGGGTGAAGGCGGGTGAGCCGCTCACGTGAGGAGAGACCACCATGTCGGCAATGTCTGAGGAGGCACCGTGCGGCGAGCTGCCAGGGGACCCGTTATGGGTCCGCAGCAGCTACAGCACGGGCATGAACAACTGTGTGGAAACGGCACGGCTCGGCGCTGGACGTCTGGCCGTACGTGACTCGAAGGACACGGGTGGAGCCGCGCTGCTGTTCGCAGACGCAGCGTGGGAGTCCTTCCTCACCTCGGTCCAGGGGCAGGCCCCCAACGGATCGTACTGATCGGTCATTCGGCGGCGGCCGGCGCGGTCCTGGTGACCGTACCGGCCGCCGTCTCGATCTGCGCGTCGCTCAGGTCGCCCCTGGCCGTCAGGCGTAGCCGGGAGATCCCGTCGGGCACCGACGGCGGCCTGAAGCACCCCACGTGGAGTCCCGCCGCACGGCAGTCGGCCGCCCAGCGCACGGCCGCCGCGGGCGAGGGCGCCCGCACGGAGACCACCGAGGCGTCCGGCGCGACCGCCTCCAGCCCGGCGCCTGCCAGCAGCCCGTGCAGCCTGGCGGCCACGGCGCGGGCCCGCGCCGCGCGTTCCGGTTCCCGGCGCAGCAGGCCCAGCGCGGCCAGCGCGGCGCCGGTGGCAGCGGGCGCGAGGCCGGTGTCGAAGATGAAGGTGCGGGCCGTGTTGACCAGGTGCTCGATGACGCGGGCGGGGCCGAGGACCGCGCCGCCCTGGCTGCCCAGCGACTTGGACAGCGTCACCGTGGCCACCGTGTCGGCGGCCCCGGCCAGGCCCGCCGCGTGCGGGGCTCCCCTGCCGCCCTCGCCCAGCACGCCGAGCCCGTGCGCGTCGTCGACCAGCAGCGCGGCCCCCGCCTCGCGGCAGACGGCGGAGAGCGCGGTGAGCGGGGCGGCGTCCCCGTCGACGGAGAACACCGAGTCGGTGACGGCCACCGCGCGCCCCCGGTGCCCGTCGAACGCCTTGTGCACGGCCTCGGGCTCCGCGTGCGGGACGACCACCGTCCCCGCCCTGGACAGGCGGCAGCCGTCGATGAGCGAGGCGTGGTTGTACGCGTCGGAGGCGATGAGGGTGCCCTCGCCGGTGAGCGCGGTGACGGCGGCCAGGTTGGCCGCGTAGCCGGAGGAGAGGACGAGGGCCGCCTCGAAGCCGCAGAAGTCGGCGAGTTCCGCTTCCAGTTCGGCGTGCAGCCGCGTGGACCCGGTGACCAGCCGCGAGCCCGTCGAGCCCGCGCCCCAGCGGCGCGCGGCCCGCGCCGCGGCTTCGGTGATCAGGGGGTGGCGCGCGAGACCGAGGTAGTCGTTGCTCGCCAGGTCCAGGAGCGGGGCCGCGGCGGGCCGGGGGCGCAGCGCGCGTACGAGCCCGGCCCTGGCGCGCGTCGCACGGGCCTCGTCGATCCAGGAGAAACAGGAGGAGGGGCCTCCGGAGTGCTCGGACATGGGCTCGGACGTCGGTTCGGGCATGGGCTCGGACATCGGTGCGCCGTCCCTCGTGATCTGTAGGGTTTGCATAGAAGGTAGTGCCTGACGGAGCCGGGCAGGATGTGGCAATACCCACACCCTTCGCGGCCCGTCTTGTCGGTTCCCTCCTTTACCGAAAACGCAGGCATAGGCAAGGATCGGCGCCATGGACCTGCTGAACACGCTGGTGGACAAGGGACTTCGGCGCGAGCTGCCGACGCGCGAGGAAGCGCTCGCCGTATTGGAGACCTCCGACGACGAACTGCTCGACGTGGTGGCCGCGGCCGGAAAGGTGCGCCGCCAGTGGTTCGGGCGACGCGTGAAGCTCAACTACCTGGTCAATCTCAAGTCGGGGCTGTGCCCCGAGGACTGCTCGTACTGCTCGCAGCGCCTCGGCTCCGACGCCGGGATCCTCAAGTACACGTGGCTGAAGAAGGACGAGGCCGTCCAGGCGGCGGAGGCCGGCGTCCAGGGCGGCGCCAAGCGCGTGTGCCTGGTCGCCAGCGGGCGCGGGCCGACCGACCGCGACATCACCCGCGTCTCCGAGACCATCTCGGCCATCAAGGAGCACAGCGGCGACGTAGAGGTGTGCGCCTGCCTCGGGCTGCTCTCGGACGGGCAGGCGGAGAGGCTGCGCGAGGCGGGGGCCGATGCGTACAACCACAACCTCAACACCTCCGAGGCCACCTACGGGGACATCTGCACCACCCACGGCTACGAGGACCGCGTGGCGACCGTGCGCCAGGCGCGGGGAGCGGGCCTCTCGGCCTGCTCGGGGCTGATCGCGGGCATGGGCGAGAGCCACAAGGACCTGGTCGACGTGGCCTTCGCGCTGCGCGAGCTGAACCCCGACTCCGTGCCCGTCAACTTCCTCATCCCCTTCGAGGGGACGCCGCTGGAGAAGGAGTGGAACCTGACGCAGCAGCACGCGCTGCGCATCCTGGCGATGGTCCGCTTCGTGTGCCCCGACGCGGAGGTACGGCTCGCGGGCGGCCGTGAGGTGCATCTGCGCTCGCTCCAGCCGCTCGCCCTGCACCTGGCCAACTCCATCTTCCTGGGCGACTACCTCACCAGCGAGGGCCAGGCGGGCAAGGCCGACCTCGACATGATCGCGGACGCGGGCTTCGAGGTGGAGGGCACGGACACCACCACGCTGCCGGAGCACCGCGTCGACGAACTGGTCTCGGTGCGGCGCAGGGGCGCGGGTACGGAGCTGCCGCCCAATGCCTGAGCGCACCCTGCCGCCAGGAGCGGCAACGGCACCCCCGCCGGCACCGCCATCCGCGTGCACGCTCTCCCCGGAGGGGCCGCCGGCCCCCGGCGAACTGCTCGCCCTCGACCGGCAGCACGTGTGGCACCCGTACGGGCCCATGCCGGGCAGGGAAGCGCCCCTCGTCGTGGAGTCGGCCTCCGGGGTACGGCTGCGGCTGGCCGAGGAGACACAGGGCAGGCGCGAGCTGATCGACGGCATGTCGTCGTGGTGGTCGGCCGTCCACGGCTACAACCACCCCGTGCTGAACGAGGCCGTACGGGAGCAGCTCGCGCGAATGAGCCATGTGATGTTCGGCGGGCTCACCCACGAGCCCGCCGTCCGGCTCGCGAAGCGGCTCGTGGACATCACACCCGAGGGCCTGGAACACGTTTTCCTCGCCGACTCGGGCTCGGTCTCCGTCGAGGTCGCGCTCAAGATGTGCCTCCAGTACTGGCGTTCCGTGGGCAGGCCCGAGAAGCGTCGGCTGCTGACCTGGCGCGGCGGCTACCACGGCGACACCTGGCAGCCCATGTCCGTGTGCGATCCCGACGGCGGGATGCACGACCTGTGGTCGGGGGTGCTCCCCCGGCAGGTCTTCGCGGACGCGCCCCCTGCGGGCTTCGAGGCCGAGCCCGACGAGCACTACGTACGGCATCTGCGCGAGCTGATCGCACGGCACGCGGACGAGCTGGCCGCCGTGATCGTCGAACCTGTGGTGCAGGGCGCGGGCGGGATGCGCTTCCACTCCCCCGCGTACGTCCGCGCGCTGCGCGAAGCGTGCGACGAGCACGGTGTGCTGCTGGTACTGGACGAGATCGCCACCGGCTTCGGGCGCACGGGCGCGCTCTTCGCCGCCGAGCACGCCGGGATCACACCGGACGTGCTGTGCCTGGGCAAGGCCCTCACGGGCGGCTATCTGACGATGGCGGCGACGCTGTGCACCGCACGGATCGCCGAGGGGATCTCCCAGGGCCCGGTCCCCGTGCTGGCACACGGGCCGACCTTCATGGGCAACCCCCTCGCCGCCGCCGTCGCCGACGCCTCCGTCGGGCTGCTGCTCACCCAGGACTGGGCCGGTGAGGTCACCCGGATCGAGCAGGGGCTGCGGGAGGGGCTGGCGGAGACCGCGTCGCTGCCCGGGGTGCGGGAGGTCCGGGTGCTGGGCGCGATCGGGGTCGTCCAACTGGAGCGCCCCGTCGACATGGCGGCCGCGACCCGGGCAGCCGTGGGCGAGGGCGTGTGGCTGCGGCCCTTCCGCGACATGGTGTACGCGATGCCGCCCTTCGTCACGGGGGACGAGGACCTGGCCCGGATCTGCGCGGCGATGCACGCCGCGGCGGCGCGGGGGTGAGGGCCGTGGACGGAAGCGTGGGGACCATGGACAGGAGCGTGAGGGCCGTGGACGGGATCGTGCTGGTGACGGGCACGTGCACCGGGATCGGCAAGACGGTGACCACAGCGGCGCTCGCCGCGACCGCGCTGGCACACGGCCGTACGGTGGCCGTGCTCAAGCCCGCGCAGACCGGGGTCGCCGAGGGCGAGCCGGGCGACGTGGCCGAGGTGCGCGCGCTCGCGGGCGGCGAGGTGACCGGCGCCGAACTGGCCCGGTACCCCGAGCCGCTGGCACCCGCGACAGCGGCGCTGCGGGCCGGGCTGCCCTGTGTGCGCGCCGAGGACGTCGCCGAGCGCGCAGGGAAGCTCGCCGCCGGGCACGATCTGGTGCTCGTCGAGGGCGCGGGCGGGCTGCTGGTGCGGTTCGACGCCGAGGGCGGGACCCTCGCCGACGTGGCGAAGCTGCTGGACGCGCCGGTGCTGGTGGTCGCGGCGGCGGGTCTTGGCACGCTCAACGCCACCGCGCTGACGGCCGAGGCCCTGCGCACGCGTGGGCTGCGGTGCGCGGGCGTGGTGGTGGGGAGCTGGCCCACGGCACCCGACCTGGCGTCGCGCTGCAACCTCACCGACCTCCCGCGGGCGGCCGGGGCGCCGCTGCTGGGCGTGCTTCCGGAGGGGGCCGGGGCGATGGAGCCCGCCGCGTTCCGCGCCGCGGCGCGGAGGTGGCTGGCGCCCGAGCTGGGCGGGGTCAGGGGCGCGGCAGAGGCGGAACCCGAGCCCGTGGTCTGAGCGCTGAGGGGGTACGGGCACGAGCGGCGCTCGTCGGGCGGGCCGGGCGCGCTACGGCCCCGCAACCGCGACCGCCACGCGTCGAAGGTGGGCTACGGGGCGCAGCGGGGGCCGAACCCGAGCCCGTGGTCTGAGCGCTGAAGGAGTACGGGCACGAGCGGCGCTCGTCGGGCGGGGCGGACGGGGCGGGCGTGTGCGGCTCCGCAACGGCGACCGCCGCGCGTCGGAGGTGGGCTACGGGGCGCGGCGGGGAAGAATCGGGGCGACCGCCCGTGCTCCGGGGAGGGGTTCCCATGTCCGCACCGCGCGGCAGACCGCAGCGGGACGCCGTACGGCACCCGCTCTTCGCACGCTTCTACGCGCGCCTCAGCGTGGCGGGCGACGCCCGCGCGGGAGTGGCGGCCCACCGCGAGGAACTGGTCGCGGGGCTGTCGGGCCGCGTCATCGAGATCGGCGCGGGCAACGGCCTGAACTTCGCGCACTATCCGGGCGCCGTCTCCGAGGTCGTGGCCATCGAGCCCGAGCCGCACATGCGGCGGCTGGCCGCGCGGAGCGCGCTGCGCGCCGAGGTGCCGGTGGACGTCGTGCCGGGCATGGCCGACGCGCTTCCGGTCAAGAGCGAGTCCTTCGACGCGGCCGTCTTCTCCCTGGTGCTGTGCTCGCTGGCGCGACCGCTCGACGTGCGGCGCGCGCTGGCCGAGGCCCGCAGGGTGCTGCGCCCCGGCGGGGAACTGCGCTTCTACGAACACGGGCGCGCCGAGGGCCGCGCGATGGCGACGGTGCAGCGGGCGCTGGACGGCACCGTGTGGCCGCTGATGTTCGGCGGCTGCCACACGGCGCGCCGTCCGGTGGCGGCCGTCGAGGCGGCGGGCTTCACGGACGTCGCCTTCCGCCGGGTGCGCGTCCCGGAGGGCGGGCCCGCGCTCCCGGCGTCGTTCCACGTGCTGGGGAGCGCGCGCCGCCCGTAGCGCCGTACGCTGCACGCCGTACACGGTGAGGGCGCCGTCGGCCCCGTCGAGTGGGAGGAAGAGCGATGCTGAGCATCGGATCCGTCGTGCTGGGGGTGTCGGACGTGCCGCGTGCGGCGCGGTTCTGGTGCGCGGCCCTGGGATACGTCCCCCGCGAGGAGATGGAGGACGACTGGGTGGTGCTGGTGCCCGCCGACGGGGCCGCCGGGGCGCAGCTCTCTCTCGGCCTCAGCGAGACACCGGTGCAGGAGCGTCCGCGGGTGCATCTGGACCTGTACGCCGGGAACGCGGCCGACCAGGCGGCCGAGGTCGAGCGGCTGGTGTCCCTCGGCGCCCGGCACGTCGACTGGGACTATCCGCGTGACGCGGACTTCCGCGTACTCGCCGATCCCGAAGGCAACAGGTTCTGCGTCATCGACACCGGCCGGAACTGACCCCAACCCCAGGGGACGGCCACGTCGGCCCGTCGAGGCCCCTGCGACACTCCGCTCAGAGCGTCCAGGTGCGCAGCTCGTCCGCGATGGCGCGAACGCTCGTCGTGCCGTCCTTGACGAGGCGGGCGAGATCGCGGATCTGCTCGGGTGACGTGGCCACCTTGAGCCCGCTCGCGACGAGATAGGCGTAGGCGACGGCGGAGGCGAAGAGCGCGTTGGAGCGCTCCAGCGCGGGCACGTGCAGCAGCAGTTGGAGGAGCGCGGCGGCGCGGTCGTGGGGTTCGGCGTATACGGGCCGGTCGAAGATGGCCGCCTCGTGGCGGCTGACGGCGGCGACGAGCGCGCCGTAATCCGTGACCCGGGGATCTCCAGGGGTGTTCTCGTCGGCGACGATGAGCAGCCAGGCGAGGTCGATGCGGAGTGTCACGTACGCGGACGGCCCTCGCTCTCCAGGGTCCCGGTGCCGAACTCCTCGGCGAACACCGATTCGTAACTCTTCATGAAGTCCGCAGCGGCTTCGACGAAGGTGTGACCGACCTCGCCCGCGTCGCGCTGGACGAGTTCCTCGATATACCGGTTCACACTCATGCCCCTCTGGAGAGCCCGCTCCCTGGCGGTCTCCGCTGTCGTCTCGTCCACGCGGACGTTCAACTGGGTCTTCGGCACACTTTCACGCTAGCACTCACCCGCTAGCATGGCCAGCGTGCCACTGTACGGGTACGGGCACGCGGGCCGGGCAGAGCCCCCGCCGCTCCCCGGCTCCTCTGCTGCCCGGCTCCCCTCCTCCCCCGCGTCATCCCCAGGTACGAGACCCGCCGCCGGGATGGCTCCACGGGCGGATGCCACGACGCGTCCCCGCCCCTACCCTCGGCCACCTCACGGCACCAGAGCCCGGGGAGGCACCGTGTCCATACCGGCGACGGAGACGACGAACGGCATGGCGGAGGGCGGCGCTCCGGCCGCCCGCGCCCGTGCGCTGACCAAGGCATACGGCGCGGGCGAGACCGCCGTGCTCGCGCTCGACAGAGTGGACGTGGAGATCCCGCGCGGCCGGTTCACGGCCGTGATGGGGCCCTCGGGCTCCGGGAAGTCCACGCTGATGCACTGCCTGGCCGGGCTCGACTCGGTCACCTCCGGCGAGGTGTGGCTGGGCGGCACCGAGATCACCAAGCTGAACGAACGACAGCTCACGCGGCTGCGCCGCGACCAGGTCGGCTTCGTCTTCCAGTCCTTCAACCTGCTGCCCACCCTGACGGCAGCCGAGAACATCACGCTGCCCATGGACATCGCGGGCCGACGCCCGGACCGGGCCTGGGTGGACCGGGTCGTCGCGACCCTCCGCCTGGAGGACAGGCTGGGGCACCGGCCGGCGCAGCTCTCCGGCGGCCAGCAGCAGCGCGTGGCGTGCGCCCGCGCGCTCGCCTCCCGGCCCGAGCTGATCTTCGCCGACGAGCCGACGGGCAACCTGGACTCCCGCTCCGGCGCCGAGCTGCTCGGCTTCCTGCGCGAGGCCGTCGACAGGCTGGACCAGACGGTCGTCATGGTCACCCACGACCCGGGCGCCGCGGCCCACTCGGACAACGTGCTCTTCCTCGGCGACGGACGCATCGTGGACGAGATGGCGCGACCGACGGCCGACGGCGTACTGGAGCGCATGAAGCAGTTCGACCTCTTACGGCACACGGAGGAGACCAGCCGATGACCCGTCCCTTCCGCTTCGGCGTCAACATGGTCACGTTCAGCACGGGCGAGGAGTGGCGGCAGCGCTGCCGCCGCGCCGAGGAGCTGGGCTACGACACCCTGCACGTCGCCGACCATCTGGGCATGCCCGCGCCCTTCACGGCCCTGGCCTCGGCAGCGGAGACGACCTCGCGGGTACGGCTGGGCACGTTCGTGCTCAACGTGGGCTTCTGGAACCCCGCGCTGCTGGCCCGCGAGGTCGCGACCTGCGACCAGATCTCGGGCGGACGGCTGGAGCTGGGGCTCGGCACGGGCTATGTGAAGGCGGAACACGACCGCGCCGGGCTGCCGTGGGACGCGCCCCGGGAGCGGGTGGACCGCCTCCGGCACACGGTGGAGGAGCTGAACCGGCTGCTGGCCGACGAGGAACACGTACCGCGGCCCGCGCAGCGCCCCGTGCCGCTGCTGATCGGCGGCAACGGCAACCGCGTGCTGCGGCTGGCGGCCGAGCACGCGCAGGTCGCCGCCTTCACCGGGGGCGGGCAGGTGCCGGGCAAGCCGGAGGGGACGCTCGCGCTGCTCTCGCCCGACGGGCTGGAGGAGCGGGTGACGGCCTACCGGGGGTTCGCCACGGCACGCCCCGAGCCCGCCGAGCTGAACATCCTCGTCCAGCAGGTCGTCGTCACGGACGACCGCCGCGCCACAGCCCGCGACTGGGGCGCCTACGGAACCGCCATGACCGAGGACGACCTGCTGCACCACCCGGCCCTGCTGGCGGGCACGGTGAAGGAGATCGCCGAACAGCTCCGCGCCCACCGCGAGCGGTACGGCTTCTCCTACGTCACGGTCCTCGACCTCGCCATGGAGACCTTCGCGCCGGTCATCGAGGAGCTTCGCGGGACGTAGGGGGTGCGCCGGGGGCGCGGGGCCGGGCAGAAACGCGGTCTTGACGGTTCCGCTCCCCGGTGGGTGGATGGTCGTGGAACCGGATAGAACCCGCTAGCGAGGGGGCATTGCTGTGGCTCTGCTGTTCTTCGGCAAGGACCCGAACACCAACGGCGACGACTGCCCAACGGTCTGGGTGGATGAGGAGACCGACGATCCAGCCGTGGTGAAGCTGTGCTCGACGGCTTTCGAGTCCGTATGGGACCTCGCGACTCCGCACGAGGAGTTCTCCTTCTAAGTCAGCGCGAGACCGAACCAGCCCATGCCCCAGTACCGCTCGTCCAGCGTCGAGAACGCGCGCAAGGCCGTGGCCACACGACTGCGTGAGCTGCGCCTTGATTCGGGCCTGCTGGGGTACGAGCTGGCCGACCTGTGCGGGTGGAACAAGTCCAAGGTGTCCCGCCTTGAGAACGCGGTGACGCCGCCAGCCGACGCGGACATCCGCGCCTGGTGCGACGCCTGCGGTGCCGAGGAGCAAGCGCCCGACATCATCGCCGCGTCCCGCGACGCGGACTCGATGTACCTGGAGTGGAAACGGCTCCAGCGCGCCGGGCTGACTCGACTCCAAGAATCCCGAGTGCCGCTGTACGAGCGGACCAAGCTCCATCGCAGCTACGCCTCACACATCATTCCCGGCCTGTTCCAGACCCCGGCCTACGCGACAGCGCTGCTCCGCTCCATCAGTCGCTTCCATGGCTCCCCTGACGACACCGAGAGCGCTGTCGATGCCCGCATGGCTCGGGCTCGGGTGCTGCGCGAAGGCGACCACCGCTTCGCATTCCTCGTTGAAGAGTCGGTCCTGCGCCATCAAATCGGTGACTCTGCCGCCATGGCCGGGCAGCTCGGGCATCTGCTGTCCGTGATGTCTTTGCCAGCGGTGTCACTCGGGGTGATCCCGTTCTCGGCCCAGGAGCGGAACATGTGGACGCTGGAGTCCTTCAACATCTTCGATGACACACGCGTCCATGTGGAGCTGCTGACGGCCCAGGTGACGTTGACGGCACCCGGCGAGGTGTCGATGTACGTGAGGGCGTTCATGGAGATGCGGGAGCTGGCTGTCTACGGCGCTGAGGCCCGTCAGCTCATCGCTCGGGCCCTCGACGGACTGTTCTGAAACTCGCGTGCAACTGCGTAGAACTCGTTAACGGACAGCCGTTCTCGCTCCCTAGCTTGGTCTCATGACCACAGCCCGGAAGGGAACCATGAATCGTCCTGAGACGGCACACCACACGTACATCTCCGGGCCACCAGTTTCCTGGCTGTCGAGCTACGACCCCCAGTGAGTGAAGCAGCCCGCCCCCGTCGACGACGGCACGCAATACCCGCCGTCTGCCGACCTGTCCACGTACTGGCGCTGACCCTGGTTCGGTCACGTGCCCGGGAGCTCCAGGCTGACCATGCCGTGCAACGACAAGGTCCCCGACAGCCACTGAGCACCACCGGCCCCCGCCAGACCTCGGCGGGGGCTTCCGTCACCGGCCAGGCCACCGAAGGATCAGAACACTTGCCCGTTCAGCACAGCATCGACGACGAACGCGAACTCTGGGACACCTACGCGCGAAGCGAGAAGGTCAGGGAACAGGCCGTGTCCGGTCCGCCCGCTTTCCGCTGGACGCAGTACGAGGGGCACGGGCCCGGCGTGGAACTCCTCGGTGACCCCGGCACCGCGCTGGAGATCGGATGCGGCACGGCCCGCATGGCGGGCTACCTGTCGGAGCGGGGCGTGAAGGTGAGCGGCGTGGACCTGTCCCCCGTGATGGTCGAGCAGGTCAGCCGACGCTGGCCCGGTGTCCGGTTCTTCGCCGCCGAGGTACTGGAACACCTGTCACAGAACGAGGACACCTACGACGCCGTCTACTCCATGTTCGGTGCCGTGTGGTTCACCGACCCCGAGAAGCTGTTCCCGCTGGTCCTCCAACGGCTCAGTCCCGGTGGCGTGCTGGCCTTCTCGCAGCCCCCGGCCATCCCCGGGGCCTACGGGCCCCAGGGCATGTACAAAGGCGGGTTCGCCGGGCGGGCCATGTACACCTACCGGTACAGCTTCGAGCCTGAGACGTGGGGAGACCTGCTGCTGGGTGCCGGCTTCGGCACTGTGCGTACGGAAGTCGTCGACGCCCCGGTCGAAGGCCATATCGGCACGCTGATCGTGACCGCGCGCAAGCCCAGCCGTCAGACCGCCTGAGCCGGTCGGTCCACCGGAGCCCCAGGCCCGGGGATTCCGCGGAAAACTTCCTGGCGCCGCCCCGTCCGACCTGCTGGGATACCGCCATGAACGATCTTCGCATCCGTACCGCCTCCCCCGCCGACGCCGAGCACGTGCTCGCCTTCTGGAAGGAGGCGGCCGAGGGCACGAGCATCAGCGACGACTCCGAGGGCGTCGCCCGGCTGATCGCGCGGGACCCCGAGGCGCTGCTGCTCGCGGAGCGGGACGGGGAGCTGGCCGGGACGGTGATCGCGGGCTTCGACGGCTGGCGCTGCCATCTGTACCGGCTCGCGGTGCACCCGGAGCACCGTCGCCGGGGCGTGGCCACGGCGCTGCTGCGCGCGGCCGAGGACCGGTTCGCCTCGCTGGGCGGGCGCCGCGCCGACGCCATGGTGCTGGACGACAACGCGCTGGGCAGGCACGCGTGGGAAGCGGCCGACTACGCTCCCGAGCCGCAGTGGAGCCGCTGGGTCAAGCACCTCGTGTGAAGCACCTCGTGTGAAGCGCCTCGTGTGAGGGACCCGTGCGAGGGACCCGGTGCGAGGCGGGGCGCACGGCGTATGAGGGGCCCTCGCCTGGGAACACGGAGCGGACCGTGTCCGTTTACGATGAACATTCCGCTTCCCGCCACCGGCCCCCACGCCGGGGCGCTCCGACGAAAGGTGTGAGCGTCCGCCCATGGGCGACCCTCCCAGTAGCAGACATCGAGCGAACCTCCCCTCTCTCCCCGACCATGGGACGGAGGTGAACCGATGACCGAAGTGCTTCTGCTGCTCGTGGCCCTCCTGCTCGCTCTGGCGTGCGGCGCCTTCGTCGCGGCCGAATTCTCGCTGACGACGGTGGAGCGCGCCGATCTGGAGCGTGCCGTCCAGCGCGGCGAGCGCGGCGCTGACAGCGCCATGAAGGCCGTCCGCTCCCTCACCTTCCAGCTCTCGGGTGCCCAGCTCGGCATCACCGTGACCAATCTGGTGGTCGGCATGCTCGCCGAGCCGTCCGTCTCCAAGCTGATCGCGGGGCCCCTGGAGGACGTGGGCATCCCCGCGTCCGCCTCGTCCTCGGTCGCCCTCGTGCTCGGTACGGCCATCTCCACCGTCGTGCTGATGGTCGTCGGCGAGCTGGTCCCCAAGAACTGGGCGATCTCCAAGCCGCTGCCCATCGCGCGACACGTGGCCACCCCGCAGCGTGCCTTCTCGGCGCTCTTCCGCCCGCTGATCCGGCACCTCAACAACACCGCGAACCGCATACTGCGCAGGATGGGCCTGGAGCCCACCGAGGAGCTGGCCTCGGCCCGCTCGCCGCAGGAGCTGGTCGCGCTGGCCAGGCACTCGGCGAAGGAGGGGTCGCTGGAGGCGGACACCGCCGATCTCTTCGTGCGCACCCTGCACCTGGCCGAGCTGACGGCCGAGAACGTGATGACGCCGCGCGTGCAGGTCACGGCGCTGGAGGTGCAGACCACGGCGGAGGACGTCGCGAACGCGACCCGCGCCACGGGCCTGTCCCGCTTCCCCGTCTACCGCGGCAGCCTGGACACCGTCGTCGGCATCGTGCGGATCAAGGACGTGCTGGCGGTCCCCGCCGAGCAGCGCCCCCGCTATCCGGTGACCGAGCTGATGCGCGAGGCGCTCCTCGTACCGGAGTCGCTGACGGTCGACAGGCTGCTGGACCGGATGCCGGGCGGCGACCGCAGCATCGCGGTCGTCATCGACGAGTACGGAGGCACGGCCGGGGTGGTCACCCTGGAGGACATCATCGAGGAGGTCGTGGGCGAGGTCCGCGACGAGCACGATCCGCTGGAGACGCCCGATCTGGCCCCGGCCGGTGAGGACCCGGACGGCCGGAAGATCTACGACGCGGACGGCGCGGCCCGCACCGACCAGCTGGAGTCCATCGGCCTGCGCGCCCCCGAGGGCCCGTACGAGACGCTGGCCGGGCTCATCGCCACCGAGCTGGGCCGCATCCCGGCCGAGGGCGACACCGTCGAGGTCGCGGAGTGGCGCCTGGACGTCGTGGACGCGACGGGCCGCCGGGCAGCCCAGGTCCGGCTGACGGCGCCCCTTGAGGAGCCGCCGGACGAGGAGGGGCCCACGGGCTCCACCAAGGCGCACGCCGACAAGGCGCACGCTGACAAGGCGCACGCCGACGCCGGGGAGGCGCACCGATGACCGCCGTGCAGTTGTTCATCGGCCTGCTGACGCTGGTCGTCAACGCGTTCTTCGTCGGCGCCGAGTTCGCCCTGATCTCGGTCCGGCGCAGCCAGATCGAACCGCGCGTCGAGGCGGGCGACCGCAGGGCGCGCAGCGTCCTGTGGGGCCTGGAGCACGTGTCGGCGCTGCTGGCCGCGGCGCAGCTCGGCATCACCCTGTGCACCCTGGTGCTGGGTGTGGTCGCGGAGCCCGCGATCGCGCATCTCCTGGAGCCGGTCTTCCACGCGGTCGGCGTGCCCGACGGGCTGACGCACCCGATCTCCTTCGTGATCGCGCTGACGCTGGCCACGTATCTGCACATGCTGCTGGGCGAGATGGTCCCGAAGAACATCGCGCTGGCCGAGCCCGAGCGCACCGCGCTGTGGCTGGGCCCCCCGCTGGTCGCGCTCTCGCGTGCCCTGCGCCCGGTGATCTTCACGATCAACGCCTTCGCCAACAGCCTGCTGAAGCTGCTCAAGGTGGAGCCGAAGGACGAGGTCGAGTCGGCGTTCTCGGACGACGAGCTGGCCCAGATGGTCGCCGACTCCAGTGAGGCGGGGCTGCTGGACGACCGCTCGACGGAGCGGCTGCGCGACGCGCTGGAGCTGGGCCGCCGCCCGGTCGGCGACGTGGCACGGCCCACGGACCGGGTCGTCGCGGCCCGGCTCGGGGTGACCCCCGAGGAGCTGGAGCGGCTGTCGGCCAGCTCGGGCTTCTCCCGCTTCCCCGTGGTCGACGGCGACGGGCGCGCGATGGGCTATCTGCATGTGAAGGACGCGCTGGACGCGTCCCCGCGCGAGGCGCCCTTCCCCGCCACGGCGATGCGGCCGATCGCGCTGGTGCGGGCCACGATGCCGCTGGACGACGTGCTGGGCGCGATGCGCTCCAGCGGCACCCACCTCGCCGCGGTGATCGGCGAGGACGGGCGCGCCGCGGGCGTCGTCACGATGGAGGACGTCCTGCGCGAGCTGGTGGGCCGCCAGCCCGCCGCGTAGCCGCCCGGTGAGCGGGCTCCGTAGCAGCTCGTCACCGCTCGCCCGGCCGCTTTTCCGGCGCCCCCTCCCCCGGTCTCCCCGGCGGGCGGGGGCGCCGTCGTCCTCCCCGCTGACGCCGGTGGCCGGGCGGGGCCCGGCCGCTCCCCGCCCGGGCCAGGGAACACTCCTGGTCAGGCCGGGGCAACGACCGGTTGCCCCGGGCAACGGTTAGAATCGCTGGACGTGACCACCACGACCAGCATCCGCAGTTTCGTCGCCCTGGGCGACTCCTTCACCGAGGGCATGTCGGACCTCCTCCCGGACGGCACGTACCGCGGCTGGGCCGATCTGCTGGCGGGCCGCCTCGCCGCCCGCACCGAGGACTTCCGCTACGCGAACCTCGCCGTGCGCGGCAAGCTCATCGGCCAGATCGCCGCCGACCAGGTGGACACCGCGGCGTCCATGGGCGCCGACCTGGTGACCCTGGTGGGCGGCCTGAACGACACCCTGCGCCCCAAGTGCGACATGGGCCGAGTGTGCGGGCTGCTGGAGGAGTCGGTGACGAAGCTGGCCCCGAACTGCGGGCAGCTCGTCCTGATGCGCAGCCCCGGCAGGAACGGGCCCGTCATGGAGCGCTACCGGCCGCGCATCGAGCAGCTCTTCGACTTCGTCGACGAGCTGGCCGAGCGGCACGGCGCCCTCGTGGTGGACCTCTACGGCGGCGGCACCGCCTCGCTGGGCGACCCGCGCCTGTGGGCCGACGACCGCCTGCACCTGACGTACGAGGGACACCAGCGGGTGGCCGAGGCCGTGTGGCAGAAGCTGGGCCTGCCGCCCGAGTCGGACTGGCAGGCGGCGCTCCCCGCGGCCGTACCCCCGTCGTGGCCCGCGCGGCGCCTCGCCGACGCCCGCTTCGCGCGCGTCCACCTGCTGCCCTGGATAGGCAGGCGGCTGACGGGCCGCTCCACCGGCGACGGACGGCTCCCCAAGCGCCCCGACCTGGCGCCCCTGGCCTGCGAGGACACCCCGTAGAATCTCCAGGCGTGACTGACAAGCCGCGCATCCCGAACGTCCTCGCAGGCCGCTACGCCTCCCTCGACCTGGCCCGTCTGTGGTCCCCGGAGCACAAGGTGGTGCTGGAGCGGAGGCTGTGGCTCGCCGTGCTGAAGGCGCAGCGGGACCTGGGCATCGAGGTGCCGGACGAGGCCGTCGCCGACTACGAGCGGGTGCTGGAGCAGGTCGATCTGGCCTCCATCGCGGAGCGCGAGAAGGTCACGCGGCACGACGTGAAGGCCCGCATCGAGGAGTTCAACGCGCTCGCGGGGCACGAGCACGTCCACAAGGGCATGACCTCCCGTGACCTGACAGAGAACGTCGAGCAGCTCCAGATCCGGCTCTCCCTGGAGCTGGTGCGCGACCGCACGGTGGCCCTCCTCGCCCGGCTCGGGAAGCTGGCGGGCGAGCACGCCGAGCTGGTGATGGCGGGCCGCTCGCACAACGTCGCGGCGCAGGCCACCACCCTCGGCAAGCGCTTCGCGACCGGCGCCGACGAGTTGCTCGTCGCCTACGGCCGCCTTGAGGACCTGCTCTCGCGCTACCCGCTGCGCGGCGTGAAGGGCCCGGTCGGCACGGCCCAGGACATGCTGGACCTGCTCGGCGGCGACGAGGAGAAGCTGGCGGCGCTGGAGGAGCGCATCGCGCACCACCTCGGGTTCGCGCACGTCTTCACCTCCGTCGGCCAGGTCTACCCGCGCTCCCTGGACTACGACGTGGTCAGCGGCCTCGTGCAGCTCGCCGGAGCGCCCTCGTCGCTGGCGAAGACGATCCGGCTGATGGCGGGCCAGGAGCTGGTGACCGAGGGCTTCAAGGAGGGCCAGGTCGGCTCGTCCGCGATGCCGCACAAGATGAACACCCGCTCCTGCGAGCGCGTCAACGGCCTGATGGTCATCCTGCGCGGCTACGCCTCGATGACGGGCGAGCTGGCGGGCGACCAGTGGAACGAGGGCGACGTGTCCTGCTCGGTCGTGCGCCGCGTCGCGCTCCCGGACGCGTTCTTCGCGTTCGACGGCCTGGTGGAGACCTTCCTGACGGTGCTGGACGAGTTCGGCGCCTTCCCCGCCGTGGTGGCGCGCGAGCTGGACCGCTACCTCCCGTTCCTGGCCACGACGAAGGTGCTGATGGCCGCGGTGCGCGCCGGGGTCGGCAGGGAGACGGCGCACGAGGTCATCAAGGAGCACGCGGTCGCCTCGGCGCTCGCGATGCGCGGGGGCGCCGAGCGCAACGAGCTGCTGGAGCGGCTCGCGGCCGACGACCGGATGCCGCTGGGCCAGGCCGAACTTGAGGCGCTGATGGCCGACCGGCTCTCCTTCACCGGAGCCGCGTCCGCGCAGGTCGGCGCTGTGCTCGCCCGTATCGAGGAGATCGCGAAGCGGCACCCGGAGGCCGCCGCCTACGTACCGGGGTCGATCCTCTGACCCCGCCGGGCGCCCGTCCCAGCCGGGATGAGCTGGAAGCGGCCCGCGACCGCCTCGTACCCGACGTGGCCGCGGAGGGTCTGCGCGTCCTGTTCTGCGGCATCAACCCCGGGCTGATGTCGGCCGCCACAGGGCACCACTTCGCCCGCCCGGGCAACCGCTTCTGGCCGGTGCTGCACGCCTCGGGCTTCACCCCGAGGCGGCTGCGCCCCGACGAGGAGCGGGAGCTGCTGTCGTACGGGCTGGGCATCACCAACGTCGTGGCGCGGGCAAGCACCAGGGCGGACGAGCTGAGCGACGAGGAGTACCGCGAGGGCGGGCGCATCCTCACCGCGAAGGTGGAGAGGCTGCGGCCACGCTGGCTCGCGGTCGTCGGCGTCACCGCCTACCGCACCGCCTTCGGCGACCGGCACGCACGGATCGGCCCGCAGGAGCGCGTGATCGGCGACACCCGCGTGTGGGCCCTGCCCAACCCCAGCGGGCTGAACGCCCACTGGACGCTGGAGACGATGGCCGAGGAGTACGGGCGGCTGCGGGAGGCGGCCGACGCGGAGGGGTAGCCCTGCCCGGACGGGACTGGATGGGGCGGGTCCGCGCCTCGTGCGGGGTGAGGCATCGCGTAGCAGGTATGTCGGGCCCGTCGACGCGCCGCGCACGGCCCGGACCTCCCCGCGCCGGACCAGGCGCCGGGCACTCGCCGTGACCGAACACACCAGCTACGATCCGCCACACACGCACCAGCAGGGAGGCGGACGTTGGAGAGGCTCACCGGCAGGGATCCGTCCCTGCTGCGACGGATCAACTCCACCGTCGTCCTGCGCGCGCTGCGAGCGGAGGCCAGGGGCGCGGCACCGACACTGACGGACCTCGTCCGCGCCACCGAACTGTCCAGGCCGACCGTCGAGGGCGTGGTCGAGCAGCTCATCGGCGCTGGGCTCGTCGAGGAGGCCGGGGAGGAGCCGGGCGGCGAGGGCGGCGGGGCGCGCAGGGGGCGTCCGGCGCGCCGGTTCCGCTTCCGCGCCGAGGCCGGTCATCTGCTCGGCATCGAGATCGGACCGCACCGCATCGCCGCCGTCCTCGCGGACCTGACGGGCCGGTTCACCGGCACGGTCTCGCACGAGGTCGACGAGAAGGCCACCGCCGACGAGCGCCTGGAGCGGGCCAGGGGCACCGTCGCCGAGCTGCTGCGCAGGACCGAGGTGCAGCGGAGCAATCTGCGGGCCGTGGGCGTCGGCACGCCGGGCATCGTGGAGGCGGACGGGACCGTACGGCTCGGCACCGCGCTCCCGGGGTGGACGGGGCTGCCGCTCGGCGAGCGGCTGCGGCGCTCGTTCCGCTGCCCGGTGCTGGTGGAGAACGACGCCAACGCGGGGGTGCTCGCCGAACGCTGGAAGGGCGCGGCGACCGGCTCCCAGGACGTGGTGATGGTGCTGGTCGGGCTGAGTCCGGGCGCCGGTTCACTGATCGGCGGGCGGCTGCACCGGGGGTTCGGGGGCGCGGCCGGTGAGATCGGCGCCCTGCACCTGCTGGGGCGCGAGGCCACTCCCGAGCATCTGCTGTCGACCACGGACGAGCCGCTGCACCCGCTGGACGAGGCGGCGGTCGCCCGGGTCTTCAGCCTCGCGCGGCAGGGGGACGCACGGGCGCGGGCGGCCATGGACCGCTTCATGCAGCGGCTGGTCCACGACGTGGCCGCGCTGGTGCTGGCCCTGGACCCCGAACTCGTCGTGGTCGGCGGCTGGGCGTCGGGCCTGGACGACGTGCTGGAACCACTGCGCCAGGAGCTGGAGCGCTACTGCCTGCGCCCGCCGCGCGTGGCGCTCTCCGTCCTGGGCGAGGCGGCGGTGGCGACGGGTGCGCTGCGGCTCGCGCTGGACCACGTCGAGAACGAGCTGGGCCTCGGGGAGCAGCAGGTCAGCCAGAGCCGCAGCGCACCCGTCGCCACCGCCGCCTCGCCCGCCTTCGCCACGAGTGTGCGGATCCTTCGTCACCTTGTTGAGTCGGCGCGTCGCTCATGGCGTGAGCGCGCCAAGCGGTGGGCCGCGCGCAGCAGTTCACGTGTCGGCGCTTCGGTGCGCTCCCCCGGGTTCACCACGGCCAGCCAGCCGACGGTGCCGTAGACGGGGTGCGCGATCACGGTGTCGGTGGCGCCGGGGTCGGTCTCGGCGGAGGCCGGTTCGCGTGGTGCGTGACCGGTCCACCGGATGAACGCTTCCTTTCCGGCGGCGATGTTCACGCGGAAGGTGTCGGGGCGGTCCAGGCGCGATGCCTCGTCGCCGGGGTAGTTCTTGGTCACGACAGTGGCGAACGGCTGGGCCGTCGCCGGAGCGGTGCCGTCGGGCGCGTAGTAGAAGAACGTGTCGCCCCAGCTCAGCTCCGGCGTGCCGTCGCCGGGTGCGGGCCTGATGGTCAGGACGCCGTCGAGGCCGCCCACGAAGCCGATGATCTCGTCGATGGTCATGTGCTCTAGCGTTGCATTGAAGTGCTTGTGGAGACTTCGAGGCCGAGATGGGAGGTGACGGGATGCCAGGTCTCAATTCAGGGGGTATGCGCACCGCTGATGTCGCACGCCGCGCCGGGTACTCCGTACAGCAGGTTCGCAATCTTGAGCGCGACGGAGTGCTTCCGCCCGCGACGCGCACGGCCACGGGCTACCGCAGCTACGGGGAGGTGCATCTCCAGTCCGCGCTGGCCTACAGGGCGCTCGCCGCGGGCGTGGGGCCGGTCGAGGCCAAGAAGATCGTTCGGGCCTTCCACCAGTCCCCCGCCTCGCGGGCGCTCGCCCTGCTCGACGCGGCACACGCCCGGCTCGCCACAGAGCGCACGGAGTTGAGACAGGCCAGGGAGGCCGCCCACGCGATCTCCGGCGAGCCGGTCGACGATGTGCGCACGTCGGACTCGATGAGCATCTCCGAACTCGCCGCCGCCCTCGGGGTGCGCCCTTCGACGTTGCGGCACTGGCATGCGGAGGCTCTCGTCGTCCCGGACCGCGACCCCGTGCGCGGAACGCGACGGTACACACCGGCTCAGGTGCGGGACGCGCGGATCGTCCACCAACTGCGCAGGGCCGGATACCGCATCACGCCCCTGCGGGCCCTCATGCCGGAGTTGCGGCGCAGCCGCCGACCGGAGAATGTCCTTGCGGCGCTGGCCGCCAGGGACGCCGGCATCACCGCCCGGTCCGAGGCCCTTCTCGACGGGGCCGCCGCGCTCAGTGCCGTGCTCGCCTTCCACCGGCGGACAGCCTGAACGGAACGTCCGCCGCGCGGCGGACAGTTGGCCCTCGCCCCGTGGGAGTTCAGCGACCGGGCCTGCCCAGGCGGGCCGCCCAGCGGCTCAGGGCCCGCCGCGACCGGCGAGTGCGGTACCGGCCCAGCCGACGGCCGTCCGCTTCCGCTTCCGCCCGAACGGCTCCTGCTCCGGTTTCCCCGGGGCTTCGCCCCCAGTGCCCGTCGGGCGACAGCAGCGGCGCCTTGCGTTCCGCCTGGGCGCGGATCTCCACGTGGGATGCGTGAGCGGTGGTGCGGAACGCCTCCTCGTAGGAGGCCAGGGCCGCGCTCATGGCCCCGCCCGCGAGACCACGGCGGCGTACCCGCGCGGCCAGCCAGGTGAAGAAACCCAGGACCGCGGCAAGGCCACCGGCCAGGAACAGGAAGGGCAGGAACGGCAGGAACGCATCCATGGGCATGAGCCTATGCGAGGCCCGGTGACCCGCCGAGGCCCGCGGGTGCGACGGCCGTTGGCGGCGCTGGACGGCCACAGCGGGGGGGGGAGGCGGGAGGTGGCCGCTGAATCGCGTCAACAGCGCTACGGGCCGCCGCTCCCACCCCGGTGCCGCTCCCCGGTACGGCTCGTCTAGCTCGCCAGCACGGGCTCCGCTCCGCTGTCCGCGAAGGTGAGGCGGCAGGTGTCGGCGCGGTAGGTGGAGACCGCGACCGCCGCGGTGCGTCCCCGCGCGACATAGCGGGTGGTGACGACCAGCACGGGTGCGCCCGGGAGCCGGTCGAGCTGGCGCGCGTCGTCCGCGCGCGCGGAGCCCAGCTCCACCGTCCGCTCCTGGCCCTCCAGTTCGAGCCGGTGCAGCTCACGCAGGACCGCACCCGCGTCGGAGGCTCCCGCGGCCGCCTCCCCGTCGGAGGAACCGGAAGCACCGGCAGCGCTGGAGGCGCCCGGAACGGACGCGTCCGGCACATACAGCAATTCCGCCGCGACCGGCTGCCCATTGGTCATACGGGTGCGCCGCAGCACGTGGACCGGGGAGCCCTCGGGGAGGTCGAGCAGCCGCGCGACGGGCACGGGCGGCGCGGTGTGCTCCGCGTCGTCCGTCCGCCAGGCGTCACCCGGCGCGCCCGGCCAGGCGTGCTCGGCGCGGCCGACGTCCACCCCGACGCGGGGCGGTGCCACCGTGGTGCCCACACCACGGCGGCGCTGGAGGCGGCCCTCCAGCTCAAGCTGTTCGAGCGCCTGCCGGAGCGTGGCACGGGCGACGCCGAAACGAGCCGCCAGATCGCGCTCGTTCGGCAGGATCTCGCCGACCGCGAACTCCGAGTCGAGCGCGTCGGACAGCACGGTCTTCAAGTGCCAGTACTTCGGCTCCGGCACCGTTTCCAGCTGCGTGGTCCCCACCCTTGCCTCCGCAATCGCCGCGTACCCACCGGGTTTATGCGTGCTTGTTTTTTAAAGGTTGTTGCGTATGCCCGACCATAGGGCGGGCCTCACCCTTGGTCAAGACCAATCAGGGATCCGTCGGAGCCGCAGAAGGCTGTCCCACGGGGCTCCACCGTGTCATGATCGATCATCGATCACCTAACGGCGGAAGGAAGCAGCGATGGCGACACCACGACAGGTCACCGTCGTCACCGGCGGGGGCCGCGGCATCGGCGCTGCCGTAGCGGTGCGGCTGGCACGCGCCGGGCACCGCGTCGGCATCGGCTACGAGCGCGCGCGGGAGAGCGCCGAGCGCACAGCCGACGCCGTGCGCGCCGAGGGGGGCGAGGCGCTGACCGTACGGCTGGACACCAGCGTCGAGGAGCAGGTCGACGCCCTCTTCGACCAGGTCACCGAGGCGTTCGGCCCGCTCACCGGGCTCGTCAACAACGCCGGGATCTCCGGTCCGCTCGGCCGCTTCACCGAGACCTCGCCCGAGGTGATGCGCCGCGTCGTCGACGTCAATGTGACCGGCACGCTGCTGTGCGCGCGGCGGGCGCTGCGCGAGATGTCCACCGCGCGCGGCGGCGCGGGCGGCAGCATCGTCAACATCTCCTCGTCGGCCGCCACTCTGGGCTCCCCCGGCGAGTATGTGCACTACGCCGCCACGAAGGCCGCCGTCGACGCGATGACGGTGGGCCTGGCCAAGGAGTTCGGGCCCGAGGGCGTACGGGTCAACTCCGTGCAGCCCGGCTCCGTCCTCACGGACATGCACGCCGCCATGGGGGACCCTGACCGGCCCTGGAAGAAGGCCGGGATCACCCCGGCCAGGCGGCCCGGCACCCCCGAGGAGATCGCGAACGCGGTCGCCTGGCTGATCTCCGACGAGGCGTCGTTCACCTCGGGCGCGGTGCTGCGGGTCGCGGGCGGGCTCTGACGGGGCCCGGGGGGCGGGGGCGCCGGGCAGACGGGCCCCGGCAGGATCAATCTCGCCGGGGTCTCCCGTACCTCATCCACTCACCCGGTCACCGGCAAGTGCGCGATCTTGTCGGGGTTCGCGAGCAGGTAGACGCTGTGGACCACCCCGTCCACCACGTCGAGCACGAAGACCGCGTAGGGCCGTCCGTCCTGGTGGAGGAGCAGCGCCGGGCCGCCGTTGACCTCGATGAAGACGGAGACGTACTCCTCGCCCTGCGGGCCGATCGCGGCCAGGAAGCGGCCGACCTTGTCCGCCGAGGTGATGATCCGCACCGGGGCCTTCGCCTTGCCGCCCGCGTCGCTCACGAGGCGCACGTCGGGGGCGAGGAGGGCCAGCAGCCCGTCGAGGTCTCCCCCGGTGGCCGCCGCGAGGAAGCGCTCGGTGACGTCGCGCTGCTGCGCGGGGTCCACCTCGAAGCGCGGCCTGCGCTCCTCCACGTGCTGACGGGCCCGCGTCGCGAGCTGGCGCACGGCGGGCTCGCCCCGGTCCAGCGCGGCGGCGATCTCGGCGAACGGGAAGCCGAACGCCTCGCGCAGCACGAACACCGCGCGCTCCAGCGGCGTCAGCGACTCCAGCACCACCAGCATGGCGAGCGAGACGGACTCGGTGAGCACCGCGCGCGAGGCGCCCTCGGGTGCGGTGCGCGTGGCGAAGGAACTGGTGTCGGTGGGCAGCGGCTCGGGCAGCCAGGACCCCACATACGTCTCGCGGCGCGCCTGGACCTGGCGCAGCCTGTCGATGGCGAGCCGCGTCGTGACGCGGACGAGGTAGGCGCGCGGTTCCCGCACGGCCGAGCGGTCTGCGGCCGACCAGCGCAGCCACGCCTCCTGGACCACGTCCTCGGCGTCGGCCACGCGCCCCAGCATGCGGTAGGCCACGCCTTCGAGCACGGCCCTGTGCTCCTCGAAGAGATCGACCGCGGCGGCGTCGTCTGCTGTCACCAGGTCATCATGACACCCCCGCGGAAAGGGCACAGACGACCCCCGGACGTGTGCGCGAACAGGGTTCCGCGCCGGACGACTTGCTGACATCGTGTCTACGAACATCTGCCAGCCAGCCGACCGATCAGCCCGTCCGGCCGTCCGTCCGGCCGCGCCACGGCGCCCGACCTCCACGAGGAGTGGACCATGCCCGCCATCGCCTCTCCGCACCCTCCCGTCCGCGTCTCCGAGTCCGTCGTGCGCGTGTCGCCCGTGGGGCGTCCGGCCTTCGACGTCGCGTACGAGCGCCGGGGCAGCGGCGAGCCCGTCGTCCTGCTCCACGGCATCGGCCACCACTGGCAGGCGTGGGAGCCGGTGCTGAGTGTCCTGGCGGCCTCGCACGAGGTCGTGGCGCTCGACCTGCCGGGGTTCGGCACCTCGCCCGCGCTGGCCGAGGGGCAGCCGTACGACACGGCGGGCGTCGTTCCGCTGCTCGCCGAGACCTTCCGGGCGCTCGGCCTGGAACGCCCGCACGTGGTGGGGAACTCGCTGGGCGGGCTGCTCGCACTGGAACTCGCGCTGCACGGCCAGGCGCGCTCGGTGACGGCGCTCTCCCCCGCCGGGTTCTGGGCGGAGTGGGAACGCCGTTGGGCGTTCGGGGTGCTGCTCGGGATGCGCGCGGGCGCCCGCGCCATGCCGGACGCGCTGGTGCGGCAGCTCGCGCGCACGGCCGCAGGGCGCTTCGCGCTCACCAGCTCGATATACGCCCGGCCCGGGCGGCGTTCACCCGAGGCCGTCGTCGCGGAGACGCGGGCGCTGCGGGAGGCCACGGCCTTCACGGCGACGCTGGAGGCCGGGAAGCTGCCGGAGGCGAGGTTCACGCACGACATACCGGACGTGCCGGTGACCATCGCCTGGGGCGACAAGGACCGGCTGCTGCTGCGCCGTCAGGGCGTACGGGCCAAGAAGGTGATACCCGGCGCGCGCCTGGTGCGGCTGCGGGGCTGCGGCCATGTGCCGATGAACGACGACCCCGCCGTCGTGGCCCGGGTCATCGCGGACACGGTGAAGTCCGGCTGACGGCTGACGGCTGACGGCTGACAAGTATCAGATAACAGATAACGACTAACAGCCCACCGCAGGCCGTCGGCGCGCGGCGGTTGACGTCCACGGGCCGCCTGACGGAGCCTCAGCACGCGGGCCCGCGAGCCGGGCCCGTAACCGGGACCTGGCACGGGCGAGCGCACGGGGAGAGCGGCACGGGGATGGCGGAAACGGAAGCGGAAGCGGACGGTGAACGGCGGGAGCACCCCGTACCCGAGGAGCGCACGCGGCAGCACGCGCTGACCCTGCGGGAGTTCGCGCGGCAGTCGGAGACCTTCGAGAACAGTGCACTCAACGGGGCCTTCACCCGGCATCTGGAACGGCTGGCGGACTTCACCGGCGCCGGTCCGGAGGACGTCTGCCTGGACTCGGCGTGCGGCACGGGCATCGTCGCCAGGGCGCTGGCGGCCCGTACCCGGCATGTCACGGCGCTCGACCTCACGCCCGAGATGCTGGCCTCCGGCAAGGCGGAGGCGGACGGCCTCGGGCTGCGCAACCTCGTCTTCCAGCGCGGGGAAGCGGAACGGCTGCCCTTCCTGGACGGCTCGTTCACCCTCGTCGTCTCCCGCTACGCGCTGCACCACGTCCCCGAGCCGGGCCGGGTTGCGGCCGAGCTGGTGCGGGTGTGCCGACGGGGCAGCCGGGTCGTGGTCGCTGACATGGTGCTCGATCCGACGGCGCCGGGCGAGCCCGACCTGTGGGAGCGGCTGCGCGACCCCTCGCACGGCACGCTGCTGACGGCCGACAGGATCGAGGAACTGCTCGCCGCCGCCGGCGGCACGCCCGAGCGGCGCGAGGTCTTCGACATGCCACGGCCACTGCTCCCCTGGCTGGAGCAGGCCCGTACGCCGTCCGCCGCAGCGGAGCGGATCACGCGCGCGCTGGAGGCGGAGCTGGCGGGCGACGGCGAGGCCACGGGGCTGCGGCCCCTGCGTGTCGAGGGCGCCCTGTGGTTCACCCAGACGCTGGCCCATGTGGCGGTGACGGTGGCGTGAGGCCACCGGCCCGCCGGACCTCTCACTCCCCGGCGTTGGACCACTGGCGGGTGCAGAGCACCAGCCGGTAGCCGTCGGGGTCCTCGACGGTGACGCCCCAGGTGTCCCAGTAGGCGTTGCGCGCCGCCACGCGCTTGCCGCCGTTCTCCTCCAGTGCGCGGAGGAGTTCCGGTGACACGGGCCCGTCGAGGTAGACGACGAGCAGGTCCTCGTCCGTGGGGCTGGGCCGCACGGGGTCGTCCGGGCAGTCGGCCAGTTCCAGATGCCAGCCCGCGTCGCGCCAGCCCAGCATCAGCAGCCCGTACTCGGCGCCCGGCCCGTCCTCGGCGGCCGCCGCCTCCTTGCGGAACAGCACCTCCAGTCCGAGCCCCCGGGTCCAGAACCGCTCGGCCGCCGCGAGGTCGCGGGAGGGGCGGGCGATACGGACCGGGGCGCTGCCGTTCAGGGGCATGGGGTCTCCTCGTCTGCGGGAGTCGGGAGTACGGAGGGGGTGCGCGTGCGCGTGGTCCGGGGCGCCGCATCAGGCGGGCGGCCCGCGCGGCGGGGCGGTGCCCCGTACCAGGACCGTACGCCGGGCCTCCGCACCGCGGCATCGGCCCGCTGCCCGAGCCTCGCTCCGTCCCGGTGCCTAGGCCCCTCGTCGCACCGGGGGCGTGCGCGCGTACCCGGACCCGCCCCGCCAGGCCCCCGCTACGCCCCCTCGCCCTCCACCCGCGCATGGCTGAGGACCGCCCGCGCCTCGCGGCGGCGCGCTGCGGGCGTGGGGTCCCCGTCCCCGTCCCCGTCGGCGGCGGACTGCTCCGGGTACGCGTCCAGCACGTCGCGGGCGCGGGAGGCCGCCGCCTCGACGCGGCCGAGGTCGGTCTCCAGCCAGGCGGCCATGAGTTCGGCCCCCGTACGGTCCGCGAGCCCCGTCTCGCCGCAGGAGCGGAAGACGGCGATGGCGTGGTCCGTGTAGACCACGGCCTCGCGGTAGGCGGCGAGGTTCATCGCGTACTGCTCGGGCGTGTCCCCGTCCTCGTCGGGCGGCCCTTCGGTGGTCTGGAGCAGCAGCTCGGCCGTCTGCCGGTAGGTCTGGCCCAGTTCCAGTTGGAGGCGCGTCCTGGCCCGCTGGTCCTGCTCGCTCTGCAACCCCCGCTCGACCTCGCCCAGCGCTTGGGCCATCAGCTCGATGGCCTTGGTGACCGCGGTGGTCTCCACGTCCCCGTCGTCGCCGAGGGCGATCCAGGCGCGGGAGCGCAGCGACCGTACGACGGCGTAGGTCTCGCCGAGCGGGCGCCACAGTTCCTCGGCGCGCTCGTAGGCGCGGGTGGCCTCCGCGCGCAGGTCGGCGTTCTTGAGCGCGTCGGCGGCGAGGTGCGCGAGCATCGCGTGGTCGCGCTGGTCCTCCCACTCCTTGGCGGTGTCGGCCGCGAGCAGGAACTGCTCGGCCGCCTCGCGGGACTCGCCCATCCGGGAGTGCGCCTGGCCCAGCCACCAGCGGGCCTGCACCACGTCGCCCTCGGTGTGCTCGGCGAGCAGGTCGGGCAGTACGGCCTCCAGTACCGTCGCCGCCTCCTCCCAGCGGTCGAGCGCGAGGTAGGTGCCGCCCAGGCGCAGCCGTGCGTGGCCGCCGAGTCCGGCGCTGTCGCCCGCCGCGTCGGCCCAGTGGGCGGCTTCGAGCAGGTGCAGCGACTCCTCACCCGCGCGGTCCTGGAAGGCCAGGACGTCGGCGAGCGCGAGGTGGACGCGTGCCGTCTCCTCGGGGGCCAGCAGGGCCGCGCGCTCCACGTCGTCGAGGGCGCCGCGCAGCACGCCCTCCGCCTCGTCGGCCTCCGCCAGACTCAGGAGTGCCTGCGCGAGGGCCAGTTCGGAGCCCGTCGCCTGCCAGGGGCGCCCGGCGGAGTGGTAGAGCGCTGCGGCCTCGGCGAAGAGTCCGGCGGCGCCTCGCGCGTCGCCTGTCTGGCCCGCGAGCCGGCCTCGCGACTCGGTGGCGTCCGCGATACGGGCCAGGACGGCGGGCTCGGCGCGGTCGGGCTCCGCCAGGGCGATCAGGTCGGCCAGTTCGGTGTCCAGCTCTGCCGCGGCCCGGTGCGGATCCTCGGCCTCGCCGAGCAGCCCGCCCCTTATCCGCGCGCGGGAGAGGAGCACGGCCGTGGCGTGCTGGGTGCTGGCCCGGCCGTCGGAGTGGGCGGCGAGCGCCTGGTCGCACAGCGGCTCCAGGAGGTCCAGCGCCTCGTCCGGGCGGCCCGCGAAGGCGGTGGCCAGCGCGGCGCGGGCCCGGCACGCCAGCGCGTGCCCCTCCTCGCCCTCGGCCGCGAAGGCGTCGGCTGCCTCCTGGAAGCGCGCGGCGCCCTCGGACGGGTCGGTACGGGCCAGCTCCATGGCGCGGTGGTCGAGCAGTTCGGCGCGCTCGACGGGGCTGAGCGGGCTGAGCGGGGCGCCGTCGTCCGCAGCGCCGTCGTCCGCGACGCGTCGCTCCAGCCGCCGCCAGGCGTCGAGGGCCGAGGGGTGGCCCGCGCCGCTGAGGCGGCGTGCCTCGGCGAGCAGGGCGCGGGGGTCGTCGGTCGCGGGGTCGGTCGCGGCTGCGGGCCCGGTCGCGGAGTCGGCCGGTGTGCGGGGGCCGGACGCCTCCGTACCGTTGCCCCTGCCATCGCTCGAAGCCCCCACGTCGGCCCCCGTCGACGGGACGTGCCCGGACACCGCGGACCCCGCGCCCAGCACCGCGCCGCGCACCCCCAGCGGCAGCCGCTCCACCAGCGGCAGGCCCGCCATGCGGGCGCGTGCCTCGTCGCTGACCACCGTCGTGCCGTTGCGCTTGTCGAAGCGGGCCGCAACCGACAGGGCCTCGTCCGACGCGTGCGCGTGCAGGGACTCGGCGGTCCACTCGCGCCCCGGAGGCCCCGGGACGGGCTGCCGCGCGTGGCCGAGGTCCACCAGGCGCCGCGTCAGCAGCGCTGCCGAGACGGTCCAGTCGAGGTAGGTGTCGGGGTCGCCCGAGGGGTCCCAGTGGCCGGGCTGCTCGGCCAGGATCTCCAGTCCGCGCGGCTCGTTTCCCGTACGGGCGCAGAACGCGAGGTGTTCGGCCACCGCGTCCCGCATGCTCTCCAGGTTCCGCACCATGCGGTAGCCGCGCACGTGGTGGGAGCGTGCCTCCTCCAGGCGGCCGAGGCGCACGAGGGGCAGCAGGGAGGAGGCGAGGACGCCGTGCGGCTCGTGCAGACAGGTGTGGGTGCGGTCCAGTACGGGCCGCCACAGCCGCAGGGCCTCCTCGTCGTCCCCGCGCTCCTGGCGCCAGCTTCCCTGCTGGTGCAGCTCGCAGGCATGGCAGTCGCTCATCTCATCGCGCTCTGCGGCCAGCCACGCGGCGTACGCGCGCTCGGCGCGGTCCGTGTCGCCGATGTGCCGCGCGATGGTGAAGTCGCCCTGCCGCACGGCGCGTTCGGAGTGGCCCGCGACGCGGTAGCGGTGCTCCATCTCGGACTGCCAGCGCTCGATGGACTCCAGCGGGATGTGCGGCTGGTCGACCATGCCGCTGGAGACCCACTTGAAGATCCAGTGCAGATGGTGGGTGGCCCACTCGCCGAAGTCGCCCGGACGCTCGTCCCACATGCGCAGCAGGCGTGCGAACGGCACGAACGACTTGTCCGACTCGGAGCTGAAGTTGTAGGCGGAGACGAGGTTGAAGAGCGCGTCGATGAGGAGGGGGCGGTCGCCGGTGGCCTCGGCTTCGGCGAGCAGCTTCTCGGCGCGGGCGTTGCGTACGCGCCCCTCCGGCTCCGCGTCGTTCTCGCGCAGCGCGGTGCGGATCTCCTCGATCGACGGGTCGGCGGACGGTGCCGTCATCGGCCCTCCTCGCTCTCGTTGCTCTCGTTGCTCGCGGTGCCCTGGTCGCGCCGGCCGGCGCTCTCGTCGCGCGGGCCGCCCTCGTGCCCCGGCGGCTCCGCCGGGTGGACGGCCCAGTCCAGGAGGCCGAGGAAGGTGCGGTTGAGCAGCGCGGAGTCCGTGGGGCGCAGGGGGCGCTGGGACATGAGCAGCGCCTGCCCGTAGAGCGCCTCCACGGCGGTGCCCGCCAGCCGTTCGTCCGCGACGGAGGCCATCCGGCGCACCAGCGGGTTGAGGTGGTTGAGGACGAGCCGGGCGCGGGGCGCGCTGCCGCGCAGCGAGCCGAGGATGCCCGCCCACAGCCCGTCGGCCGCCTCCTCCTCTTCGGCGCGCGCCGCCTCGTGGCGGCTGCCCCTGTCCTCCAGGTGGAGAGCTGGGACGGTGACGGGGTGGAAGGCGCGCAGCACGGGGTCGCAGCCCAGCGGGTCCAGGGTGGCGCGGGCGACGGCGAGGAACGGCGCGAGGGCCAGTTCCTCGCCCGGGTCCACGGTGTCGAGGTGTGCGGTGACCGTGTCCGTGTCCAGCTCGGCGACGGCGGTGCCGGGGCGCGCCCTGGGCAGCAGCTCGACCAGCTCGCTGTCGTACGTGTAGCCGCCGTTGACGACGCCGATGCCCTGGGCCGAGGCGATGGCGGCGACCTGGCGGTACTCCTCGACGCCACGGGTGAAGTGGACGACGGGGTGCCGCTTGGCGAACTCCTCCAGGGAGAGCTGCCCGTCGGTGGTCTCGAACGGCAGCCAGGGCAGCATCAGCCTGAGCATGTCCTCGTCGTGCCTGGCCAGGGACTTGACGCCCAGGTGGTGCACGGCGAGGAAGCGGCCCAGCCGCTCCTGGTCGCCCGCCGCGAGGCCCGCGAGCCACTCGCGGATGCGCCCGCCCAGCGCCTCGCGCACGGCCTCCAGCGTCCCGTCGGCGTACAGGTTCTCGCGCGACGCTGTGGGCCGGAGGCTGTCCGTGTCGATGACGCAGCGGACGAAGAAGGCCCAGTCGGGCAGGAGTTCGTCGGCGCGCTCCGTCAGCAGCATGCCCTTGAGGTGGACGCGGTGGGCGCCGCGCCGCGCCGGGCTGACGGCCGAGGGCAGCACGTACGCCACACCGCGCACCCCGGCGAGCGGCACCTCCAGCTCGATGACGTCCAGCGGCGCGAAGCCGAACGTCTCGTGGCAGTGCGCCGCGAGCGCCGCACGCCGCGCGGAGGGCCCGGAGTGGCGGCGCTCCCAGACGGGGGGCCTGTCGGTGACGGGCTTGTCGGCGACGCTCACGTCATAGGGCAGCAGCGCCCCGAAGTGGCGGGCCAGCTCGGCGACCCGCTCCTCCGTCAGCCACTCCTCGGCGCCGGGGCGCGCGGTGAGGTGCACGGTGGTGCCGGGCTCGGCACGGGCCTCGTCGGGCAGGGTGCGCACGGTGTACGAGCCGTCGTCACGGGCCAGCCACTCGACGGGCGGGGCCTCGGGGCGGCGTGCCGAGCGGGAGACGACGCGTATCCGCTCCGCGACGACGAAGCAGGCGAGGAGGCCGATGCCGAACTGTCCCAGGAACTCGGCGCGCGCCGTCTCCAGACCGGCCTCGTCGCCCCGTTTGGAGCTGCGCCCGATGGTGGCCAGGAGACTGTGCACATCGCTCTCGGTGAGGCCGATCCCGCTGTCCTCGACGCGGAGAGCACCGTCCGCCGCGTACAGGCGGACCGTCGCGGGCGCTTCGGGCTCCTCGGCGCGGCGCGCGGTGATGGCGTCCACGCCGTTCTGGAGCAGTTCGCGCAGATACACCTTGGGGCTGGAGTAGAGGTGGTGGGAGAGGAGGTCCACGAGCCCGCGCAGGTCGACCTGGAAGGTGTGCGGTATGTGCGGTATCCGTTCGGCAGTCATTGCGCGGAATCCTAGAGCGGCGGTCCGACACCGCACCACGCCGTTCGGCCACGCCGCTGGACCACGCCGTTCGGCGGGAACCCTTATGTCCGCTGTGGCGTCGGTGTTCACCTTGATCCAGCCAGGAAGCCCGGAACTTCAACCCCGGGAGGAATGGCTTCTTCGGGGCAGAGCCGTGCAGCGGCGGAGTTCGTTTCGTGGCGTCTGGGCGGAAAGGTGGTTTCTGATGGCCTGGTCGTACTAGGTTGTTCTGCGTGAAGATTGTTGCGCAGGTGAAATTGCTGCCTGCTTCTGCGTATGACGCGGACGCTCTGGCGGCGACCCTGCGTGCCTGCAACCGGGCCGCGAACGCGGCCAGTGAGGTGGCGTTCGCCAAGGACCTCAAGCGGCGGAACGTGCTGCAAGAGGCCGTGTACCACCGGATCAAGGCTGATTTTGACCTCGGGGCGCAGGCCGCGGTGCGGACCGTCAAGAAGGTGTGCGACGCGTACGCCACGCTCAAGGGCAACATCCGGGCGGGGAACTACGGCCCCGAGGGTTCCAAGCGCCGGGGCAGGGTCGAGTCTCAGCCGGTCGTCTTCCGCGAGGATGCCGCTCAGCCGTTCGACGACCGGATGCTGACGTGGAACCTCGACGAGCAGACCGTGTCCCTCTGGACGGTGGCCGGACGCCTGAAAGGCATCCCGTTCGTCTGCTCCCCTCAGTCGCTCAAGCTGCTCGCCTCCCGCAAGGGCGAGTCGGATCTGATGATGCGCGAGGGGATGTTCTTCCTCATCGCCACCATCGAGGTGCCCGAACCCGAGCCGTATGAGCCGACCGGGTTCCTCGGCGTGGACCTGGGCATCGTCAACATCGCCACCACGTCCGACGGACAGATCATGTCCGGGCGGCAGGTCAACCGCTACCGCAAGCGGCACCGCGACCTGCGCAAGAAGTTGCAGAAGAAGCGCACCAAGTCCGCACAGCGCCGCCTTGCCGGTATCCGGCGCCGCGAGTCGCGGTACGCCACCCAACGCAACCACATCATCGCCAAGAAGCTCGTGCACACCGCTGAACGCACCTCCCGAGGTATCGGTCTGGAAGATCTGACCGGTATCCGGCAGAGGGTTACGGCCAGGAAAGACCAGCGGGCACGACTGCACTCCTGGGCCTTCGCCCAGCTCGGCGCGTTCGTCGGGTACAAGGCACGACGGGCGGGGGTGCCCATGGTCCACGTGGACCCGCGCAACACCTCCCGTCAGTGCTCCGAGTGCTGGCACACCCACCGCACCAACCGGGTGACCCGAGCGAAGTTCGCCTGCCGCTCCTGCGGGATCGTGCTGCACGCGGACTACAACGGCTCCCGCAACATCGCCCACCGGGCCGATGCTGCGTGGCAGCGGGGCGCAGTCAACCGCCCCAGTACCGCCTAGCGGTACCGGATGCAGGGGACCACAGCACGGCATCAAGACCACCGTACTCTGCCTGCAAGCCCGACCCATCAGGGCCGAGTAGTTGACTGGGGCGTCGTGTGTGGGGCACACGAAACGGCTATACGTGAGCCGCCGACCCTTTGACCACCACCAGGAGGCCCGTCCCATGGCGCAAGACGATCCGACCACCGGCAGAACCCCGGCCCCGGCTCCGGCTCCGGGGCGGCGTGCGGTGCTGCGCGGCTCGCTCGCCGCTTCCGCCGCGCTCTCGCTGCCCGCGCTCTCCGGCGCGGCGCCCGCGCAGGCCCTCGCGGGGCGGCCGAGCGCCAAGTGGGGCGTCCAGGCGGGTGACGTGACCACGTCGTCCGGGCTGGTGTGGGCGCGTGCCGACCGCAGGGCGCGGATGGTGGTGGAGACGTCGGCGACGGAGTCGTTCCGGAACGCGAAGCGCTGGCACGGCCCCGTCGTGGGCCCGGAGACGGACTTCACGGGGCGCACCGCGCTGCGCGGCCTGCCCGCGGGCGAGCAGATCCACTACCGCGTGCTCCTCGCCGACCCCGACGACCCGCGCCGCACGGGCGAGCCCGTGTACGGCACCTTCCGTACGGCCCCTGACCGCAGGCGCGAGGACGTGCGCTTCCTGTGGTCGGGCGACCTGGCGGGGCAGGGCTGGGGGATCAACCCGGACCGGGGCGGCTATCCGATCTTCGAGGAGATGCGCCGTCTGGACCCGGACTTCTTCCTCAACAGCGGCGACACCATCTACGCCGACTCCCCCATCGTGGAGAAGGTCGAGCTGCCGGGGGGCGGCGTGTGGCGGAACGTCACCACGCCGGAGAAGGCGAAGGTCGCCGAGACGCTGGACGAGTTCCGCGGGAACTTCCGCTACAACCTCCTTGACGAGAACCTGCGCCGCTTCAACGCGCAGGTCCCCTCCGTCGTGCAGTGGGACGACCACGAGGTGCTGAACAACTGGTACCCGGGCGAGATCCTGGACGACGCGCGCTACACCGTGAAGGACGTGGACACCCTCGCCGCCCGCTCCCTGCGGGCCTTCAGCGAATACTTCCCCCTCTCCACCCTGCCCCCGGGTGACGACGAGGGCAGGGTCTACCGCGTGGTGCACCACGGTCCCCTGCTGGACGTGTTCGTGCTGGACATGCGCTCGTACCGCAACGCCAACTCGCCGGGCCGTCAGGCCGACGACACACAGGGCATCCTCGGCGCGACGCAGCTCAAGTGGCTCAAGCGGGAGCTGTCGCGCTCGCGCGCGGTGTGGAAGGTCATCGCGTCGGACATGCCGGTCGGCCTCGTGGTCCCGGACGGCAAGACGGACTTCGAGGCGGTGGCGCAGGGTGATCCGGGCGCGCCGCTGGGCAGGGAACTCCAGATCGCGGAGTTGCTGCGGCACATCAAGCGGCAGCGGATCACCGGCACGGTCTGGTTCACCACGGACGTGCACTACACCTGCGCGCAGCACTACGAGCCGTCGGAGGCGGCGTTCGACGACTTCGCCCCGTTCTGGGAGTTCATCTCGGGCCCGCTGAACGCGGGCGGCTTCCCCGCGCTGAAGCTGGACGGCACGTTCGGCCCGAAGCAGGCGTTCGCGAAGGCACCGAGCACGGCGAACGTGCCGCCGTCCGAGGGCGGCCAGTTCTACGGGCAGGTCGACATCGACGGGTCGAGCGGCGAGATGACGGTCCGGCTGCGCGAGGAGGGCGGCGAGGTTCTCTATACGAAGGTGCTCCAGCCGGGGCGCGTAGGCCAGTGAGGGGTACGGGCCGGGAGTGCGGCACCCTGTCCGTATGACGGAAGGCTCCGCTCCGCCGCCCCCTCCGGGCCCGCCGGGGCGCCCCGCCGTGCGGCGCGCCCCGGACCTCACGGGCCTCACCTACGCGGAGACCGGCGCGACCTGGGAGGACACGGCTCCGCCGCCCGGCTACCGCGCGCTGCGCGTGAGCACGGTGCTCGGCTCCGGCGACGCCGTCTTCCGCGCCGCCGCAGCGGCCCTCATGGAGTGGCGGATGCACCGCGCGATGGGGGTACGCGTAACCAAGGGGGCCACGCGGGCGGGGCGCGCCGCGCCGGGCGCCGAGGTCACCGTGGGTCTGGGCGTGGGGCCGCTGCGGGTGTACGGGCCGTGCCGGGTGGTGTGGACGGCGGAGGGCGAACGCCTGGCGGGGTGGGCCTACGGGACGCTGCCGGGCCACCCGGTCTCCGGCGAGGAGGCGTTCCTCGTCAGCCGCGACGGCGCGGGCCCGGACGCCGCCGTGGTGCTGACGGTGCGCGCGTTCAGCAGGCCCCGCACCTGGTGGACCCGCGCGGCGGGACCGTTGCTCCGGTGGTTCCAGCGCGCGTACGCGCGACGCTGCGGGCAGGTGCTCCGGCGCGTCGCAGGGGGCGACGGGAGCGTACGGGGCGGGCGGGACGGGCGGGGCTGAGCAGGGCACGTAAAAGGGGTATCAATAGGGCGCTAAGCACCCAGACGCACCCTTAACCCATCGGTCACAGAGCGTTCTTGATCACGCAATACCCGTGCGTGAGGGTGGTTTCATGGCTCACAACCCGAAGCGCAGGAAACCGCACCGTCCCCACCACTGGCGCCGTGACGTGGTCGAGCTGGCCGCCCTGTTCACCGCCGTCGCCGTCGCCGACACCGCGGCCAAGACCGTGGTGCACGCCCCCGAGGGACCCGTCACGCTGAGTGTCGCCGCGGCGGCGCTGCTGGCCACGGCCGGGTTCCACGCATGGTGGTCACGACGTCACACGCACGCGCCGCCGGGCTCCGATACGGACGGTCCGCACACGACGCGCGTACCGGCGCACACCCGCACCCCGGCGGACGGCGAGGACTCCGCGACGCGCGGGGTGACCTCGCTGTGGCGGATGCGCACGACCGTCGAGGAGGCGCCGGGCTCCCTCGCCGCGCTGTGCACGGCGATGGCGGAGCACCGGGTGGACGTCCTCTCCCTCCAGACGCACCCGCTCGGCGACCGCACCGTGGACGAGTTCCTGCTGCGCGCCCCGGAGGCGCTGGAGGGCGACGAGCTGTCCCGGTTCGTCTCCCGCGCGGGCGGCAGCGACACCTGGCTGGAGCGCGCCGACGCGCACGACCTGGTGGACGCCCCGGCCAGGGTGCTCGGCCTGGCCACCCGTACGGCGCTGGACGCGGCGGAACTCCCGCTCGCGCTGCGCCAGTTGCTGGGGCGCTGCGCCATCCAGTCGCTGCCCCCGGTCCCCGTGTTCGGACACAGGGCGGCCGGTGAGGTGCCGCCGGAGGGTGTGATGGAGGAGTACACGCTGCGGCTGCCCGACCCGGCGGGCGGGGCCATCGTCGTCGAACGGCCCCATCTGCCCTTCACCCCGACGGAGTTCGCGCGCGCCCGCGCGCTCGTCGAGCTGGACGCCAGGCTGGGGCACCGCATGCCGCGCAGCCGTGACGCGCTGACCCTGCCGGAGGGGCAGGAGATCACCGTACGCAGGGCGGACACCAGCGACCTCGACGCGGCCCGCGCGATGCACGAACGCTGCTCGCAGCGGACCCTCGCGCTGCGCTACCACGGCCCCGTCAAGGACGCCGACCGCTATCTGGGCCACCTGCTCTCGCCGCGCTTCGGGCGGACCCTCGCCGTGGAGACGGCCTCGGGCAAGCTGGTGGCGCTGGGGCACCTGCTGTGGGACGGCGACGAGACCGAGGTGGCCCTCCTGGTCGAGGACGCCTGGCAGCGCAGGGGCATCGGCGAGGAGCTGCTGCGGCGGCTGGTCGCGCTGGCCGGTGAGGCGCGCTCCGAGTGCGTCTACGCCGTCACCCAGTCGTCCAACACCGCCATGGTCGCGGCGATGCGGGGCCTCGGGCTCCCGCTCGACTACCAGGTGGAGGAGGGCACGCTCGTCATCACGGCGCGGCTGGCTCCCGCCCCCGCGTCCGCGCCGTCGGCTGAACCCGTGGCCCCCGCGACGAAGGGCGCCGAGGGCTGAGAACGCACCGGAGCGGGACGTACCCCAGGGGCCCCTGGGGTACGTCCCGCTCCCGGCCGCGTCCCGTACGTACGCGCCCCCGCGACGCCCCCGCCCACGGCGCGGCGCCGATCCGTCAGCTCACGGCGCAATGCTGGTGACGCGGGGCGCCTCCCCGTACCAGGATGGGCGCATGTCCGATGCAATGAATGCCGCGCCCCTGCCGCGCCAGGTCGCCGACGCCTATGTCGACGCGCTCGTCGAACTCGACCCGATCACCGGCACCTATCTCGGAGTGCCCGAGAGCCATGGCAAGCTGCCCGACTTCTCCCCCGCGGGCCAGGAGGCGCTGGCGGAGCTGAGCCGGGTGACGCTCCAGCGGCTGGCCGAGGCGGAGGCACGGCCCGGCGGGGACAGCGAGGCGGAGCGGCGCTGCGCGCGGCTGCTGCGCGAGCGGCTGACCGCCGAGCTGGCCGTGCACGAGGCGGACGAGGGCCTGCGCGCCGTCAGCAACCTCAACTCTCCGGCGCACTCCGTGCGCGGCATCTTCACCGTGATGCCGTCCGAGTCCGCGGAGGACTGGACGAACGTGGCCGCGCGGCTGCGTGCGGTGCCCGCGGCGATGGAGGGGTACCGCGCGTCGCTGGAGGCCGGGCTCGCCAAGAAGCTGTACGCGGGCCCGCGCCAGGTGTCCACGGTGACCGGCCAGCTCAGCGAGTGGATCGGCGAGGACGAGCAGGGGGACGGCAAGGGCTGGTTCGTCTCCTTCGCTGGCGAGGGCCCCGAGTCGCTGCGCGCGGAGCTGACCGAGGCCGCCGGAGCGGCCACACGCGCCATCGGAGAGCTGCGCGACTGGCTGCGCGACGTCTACGCGCCCGCCGTCGAGGGCGCCCCGGAGACCGTGGGCCGTGAGCGCTACGCGCGCTGGGCCCGCTTCTGGAACGGCGCCGATCTGGACCTGGACGAGGCGTACGCGTACGGCTGGTCCGAGTTCCACCGGCTGCTCGCCGAGATGCGCGTCGAGGCGGAGAAGATCCTGCCGGGCGCCCGCACCCCCTGGGAGGCGCTGCGCCACCTGGACACGCACGGCGAGGCCGTCGAGGGCGTGGACGAGGTGCGCGACTGGCTCCAGAGCATCATGGACGAGGCCATCGAGAAGCTGGACGGCACCCACTTCGAGCTGGCCGAGCGCGTCAAGCGCGTCGAGTCCCGCATCGCGCCGCCCGGCAGCGCCGCCGCCCCGTACTACACGCAGCCGTCGCTGGACTTCTCCCGCCCTGGCCGCACCTGGCTGCCGACGATGGGCGAGACCCGCTTCCCCGTCTACGACCTGGTCTCGACGTGGTACCACGAGGGCGTTCCAGGCCACCACCTCCAGTTGGCCCAGTGGGCGCACGTCGCGGACGAGCTGTCGCGCTACCAGACAACGGTCGGCATGGTCAGCGCCAACGCGGAGGGCTGGGCGCTCTACGCCGAGCGGCTGATGGACGAGCTGGGCTTCCTGCACAACGCGGAGCGGCGCCTCGGCTATCTGGACGCGCAGATGATGCGCGCGACGCGCGTGATCGTGGACATCGGCATGCACCTGGAGCTGGAGATCCCGGCCGACTCGCCCTTCCACCCCGGCGAGCGGTGGACGCCCGAGCTGGCGCAGGAGTTCTTCGGGATGCACAGCGGCCGTCCCGCCGACTTCGTCGAGAGCGAGCTGGTGCGCTATCTGGGCATTCCGGGCCAGGCCATCGGCTACAAACTGGGCGAGCGCGCCTGGCTGACGGGCCGTGCGGCGGCCCGCGAGGCACACGGTGACGCCTTCGACGCGAAGAAGTGGCACATGGCCGCGCTGTCCCAGGGCTCGCTGGGCCTGGACGACCTGGTGGCGGAACTCTCCGCACTCTGACCCGCCCTCGGTCCCCGGCCCCTGGCCACTGGCCCACAGTCCGCGCGCCCGGCCCGTATCCCGCGTTCCTCACCGGCGGGGTGCGGGCCGCGCGCGTTCAGGAACCCGCCCCGCGCCCTCGTGCGCTGGGCTTTTCTCTTCAGGCTGCCTTCAGGAAGCGTGCGCCATCGTGTGGCGCACGGTGCCCGGAAAGATCGCGGCGGGGCCCGCTCCGCCGTGCCCGCTCCCCTGCCGCGTCAACGCCGACGTGGCGGCCGTCGCACCGTTCCCTGACATGACCCGACCACACCACGCGCGCCGCGGCAGCACTGCGCAGCGCGTAGGAGGCAGGCCAGCATGAGGAACCGGATCCCCGCGTTCTCCCCCCTCACTCCCCCCGTGATCAGGCGCGACGTCCTCGCGTCCCTGGTCGTCTTCCTCGTCGCCGTCCCCCTGTGCGTCGGCGTGGCCGTCGCCTCGGGCGTTCCGGCCGAACTGGGCCTCATCACCGGCATCGTCGGCGGGCTCGTCGTCGGCTGTCTGCCCGGCAGCTCGCTCCAGGTGAGCGGTCCGGCCGCCGGGCTCACCGTCCTCGTCTACGAGGCCGTCCGCGAGTTCGGGCTTCCCGCGCTCGGCCTCATCGTGCTCGCGGCCGGACTGCTCCAGGTCGCGCTCGGCGCCCTGCGCTTCGGCCGCTGGTTCCGCGCGATCTCCGTCGCCGTGGTGCAGGGGATGCTGGCCGGGATCGGCCTCGTCCTCGTTCTCGGGCAGGTCTACGCGATGGCCGACGCCGAGCAGCCCAGCAGCGGCCTCGGCAAGCTGGCGGGGCTGCCGGGGCTCGCCGCCGACATCGTCAGCGGCCCGGCCGCGCTCCCGGCCTTCTGCGTCGGCGTGGGCACCCTCGCCGTCCTCGTCCTGTGGCAGCGGCTGCCCGCCAAGGTCCGTCTCGTGCCGGGCCCCCTCGTGGCCGTCGCCCTCGCCACAGCGGTGACCGCGGTGGCCGGGCTCCCCGTGGCCAAGGTCGAGGTCCACGGGCTGATCGCGTCGGTCCAGCCGCCGGGGCTGGGCGAACTCGGCTCGCTGGCACAGCTCTCCTTCCTCGGTACCGTCCTCGCCTTCGCCCTCATCGCGTCCGCCGAGAGTCTCTTCAGCGCGGCGGCCGTGGACCGCATGCGGGAGGGGGCGCGTACGGACTACGACAAGGAGCTGATGGCACAGGGCGCCGGCAACCTGGTCTGCGGCGCGCTGGGCGCGCTCCCGATGACCGCCGTGATCGTGCGCAGCGCCGCCAATGTCCAGGCGGGCGCGCGGACCAAGCTCTCCCGTGTGCTGCACGGCTTCTGGCTGCTGCTGTTCGCCGCGCTGTTCCCCTCCGCGCTCGGCGTCATCCCCGTCGCCGCGCTCGCGGGCGTGCTGGTGCACGCGGGCGCGAAGCTGGTGCCCGTACGGCAGTTGGCGCCGCTGTGGCGCGAGCACCGGGGCGAGGCGGTCGTCCTCGGGGTGACCGCGGTCGCGATCGTGGTGACCAACATGTTCGAGGGCGTGCTGCTCGGGCTGCTGCTGGCCGTCGTGAAGACCGCGTGGGAGACCTCCCACGTCCACGTGGACGTGCGCGAGCTGACGGGCGGGCGGCTCGTGGTGTCGGTCGGCGGCAACGCGACGTTCCTGCGGCTGCCCAAGATCCTGGACACGCTGGAGGCGCTGCCCCCTTCGAGGCCCGTCGAGCTGGATCTGACCGGGCTGCGGCACCTGGACCACGCCTGCCGCACCGCGCTGGACAACTGGGCCGAGCAGCACAACGCGACGGGCCAGGACTCACCCGTCCGTGTCACGGGCACCCCCGCCCTCGCGGGACGGTCCGCCGCCTCAGGGGAGTGACGGCGACGGTCCCCGCACCCCCAGGGGGAGCGGCGGGACCGGAGGGCCGACGGGTCGGGACATGCCCGCCATTCCCGCCCAACGGGAACAGGTGTTCACCGTTTCTCCGCAGATCCCTTCCGTCACCGTCGCACCGAGGAGATGCGGCGGTGGAAGGCTTCACCGCGGCTGATGACCCGTCGGCCGGTGCCGCTCCGCACCCCCACGTTCGGCGGCGCGGTGCCACATCCTCGGGGAGAGGACAGCTTCGTGGACCAGACGAAACGTTCCACCGCGCGCCGTAGAACCCTGACCGGGCTCACCGGAGCCGTACTCGTCGCGCTCGCCGCCGCCACCGTGACCACGGCGCAGGCGACGCCCGAACCCGCGTCGCCCGCGGCCCACTCGGCCGCCGCCCGGGCCGGTTCCGCCGCGGACGACGCGTACTACAAGGACGCGGAGGGCAAGACCGGCGACGAACTCAAGTCCGCGCTGCACGAGATCATCAGCAGCAACACCACCCAGCTCTCGTACGACGAGGTGTGGGACGCGCTCAAGGTCACCGACCAGGACCCCGACAACTCGTCCAACGTCATCCTCCTCTACAGCGGCCGTTCCCAGTCCAAGGACAGCAACGGCGGCGACGCGGACGACTGGAACCGCGAGCACGTCTGGGCCAAGTCGCACGGCGACTTCGGCACCAGCACGGGCCCCGGCACCGACGTCCACCATCTGCGGCCCACCGACGTGTCGGTCAACAGCACCCGAGGCAACAAGGACTTCGACGAGGGCGGCACGGAGGTCGACGAGGCCCCGGGCAACTTCACCGACGACGACTCCTACGAGCCGCGCGACGCGGTCAAGGGCGATGTCGCCCGGATGATCCTCTACATGGCCGTCCGCTACGACGGCGACGACGGCTTCGCCGACCTGGAGCCGAACGACGAGGTGGACAACGGCTCGAAGCCGAACATCGGCCGCCTCTCGGTCCTCAAGGAGTGGAGCACGCAGGACCCGCCGGACGACTTCGAGAAGAACCGCAACCAGGTGATATTCGACCAGTTCCAGCACAACAGGAACCCGTTCATCGACCACCCGGAGTGGGTCGGCGAGATCTGGTAGACCGCCGTCGGCCCAGCGCCATTGACGAGCGCTCCCGTACCCCTACCCCTTCCGGTACGGGAGCGCTCTTCCCCGGCTCTGCGCGGGGCGCGCTCAGGCGAGGCCCGAGGGCGGCGCGGGCGGCGGGGGAATGCGCTCGGACAGGTCGGACGAGGCCAGCTCGGCACGTACCTCGGGGGTCTCGAAGAGGCCGCAGGGCACCTGCGGCGGCCAGACGGGACGGTGGTGCTCGGGCACCGTGTCCAGCGCCTGGCGGACGGTGTCGAAGGCGCGCAGCAGGGTGTCGCTGCTGGTCTGGTGCAGCAGATCGGCGAGCCTGCGCCCCACACCGGCGAGCAGGAGCGCGCCGTCACGGCGGTGCAGCAGCCAGCGCAGGCTCAGCATGCAGTACAGGCCCCGCGAGTCGCAGAAGGACAGCGCGGTCACATCCAGGATCAGATAGCGGTAGCCGGCCGCCGCCGCGGCACCGAGCGAGGTGAGGAACTGCCGCTCGGACACATAGTCGAGGTCGCCGCTCACCCGTACCACCGCACAGCCGTCACAGGCCGCGAGAGCGGTGATGCGCACATGGCTGGACTCTGGGGGCACCGCACCTCCGTTCGGTCATCGCGTCAGAACCAGTAGCCAGCGGCACATTACCGACTCACCCGGCCGCTCCTGTCACCGAGGCCACCCAAGACCCGCCGAAGTCCCCCGAAGAACCCCCGAAAATCCCCCGAACACCCACCCCGTTCACCACAGCGGCCCTGTCGGTTCCGGTCCGGCTCCGCGTGCCGGCCGGACGCGCCGTCCGGCGGGCGTCCGTGCCGCGATGACAACGCGGCGCCGCAAGATGTCCCGTCGAAGCGAAGAACGGCGGCGGGGACGTGGACACACTGTCGGCGCATGAGACCGAAGAGCACCCCCACGAGAACGACGAGAACGACGGGCACGGCGAGAACGCAGCACAGAGTCGCGCTGGTGACGGCCGTCGCCGCGCTCGCGGGCGCCGCGACGCTCGTGCCCCAGCAGGCGCAGGCGGGCCCCGGCAACCCTTACGAGCGCGGCCCCGCACCCACGGAGGCGAGCGTCACAGCGGAGCGCGGTCCCTTCGCCGTCTCCCAGAAGGCGGTACCCGAGAGCGCGGACGGCCGCTTCAACAAGGGCACCGTCTACTACCCCACCGACACCTCGCAGGGCACGTTCGGCGCCGTCGCGATCAGCCCGGGGTTCGTCTCCCCCGAGGCCGCCGTCGGCTGGCTCGGGCCGCGGCTGGCCTCCCAGGGCTTCGTCGTCATGACGCTGGAGACGAACACGCCGCTCGACTTCCCCGACCAGCGCGCCGACCAGTTGCTCGGCGCGCTGGACTGGCTCACCACGTCGAGCGACGTACGCGAGCGGATCGACGCCTCCCGGCTCGCGGTCGCGGGCCACTCCATGGGCGGCGGCGCCAGCCTCCGCGCCTCCGAGAAGCGGCCGACGCTCCAGGCCGCCGTGCCCCTCACGCCCTGGCACACCGACAAGACGTGGGAGAAGGACCCCGTGCCCACGCTCGTCGTCGGCGCGGAGAACGACACCGTCGCGCCCGTGGCCGAGCACGCCGAGCCCTTCTACAGTAGCCTGAGCGCCGCGCCCGAGAAGGCGTACCTGGAGCTGGAGGGCGCCGACCATCTGGCGCCCGTGGCGCCCAATGTGACGGTGGCGAAGTACGCCATCTCGTGGCTCAAGCGGTACGTGGACGACGACACCCGCTACGAGCAGTTCCTCTGCCCGCCCCCGCGGCCCTCCTCGACGATCAGCGAGTACCGCGACACCTGCCCCGGTTCCTGAACCCTGACCCCCTGAGCCCGTGCGGGGCGCCCGTGGCGGGCGTCCCTCACGCAGCCCGTACGGGCGTCCCTCACGCCCGTACGGGCGCGGACCGGAGCCGCAGCGACGAGCCCTTGCGGGACTTGGCGACCTCCAGTTGCACCGGGACACGCTGCCGCAGGTCGGCGACGTGGCTGACGATCCCGACGCAGCGGTCGCGCTCGCGGAGTGAGTCGAGGACGTCCAGCACCTCATCCAGGGTCTGCTCGTCCAGGCTGCCGAAGCCCTCGTCGATGAAGAGGGTCTCCAGCCGGGTGCCGCCCGCCTCCTCGGTGACGACGTCGGCCAGGCCGAGCGCCAGGGCCAGCGAGGCGGAGAAGGTCTCGCCGCCCGAGAGCGTCGCCGTGTCCCGTTCGACGCCGGTCCACGCGTCGATGACGTGCAGCCCGAGCCCCGAACGGCCGCGGCCCGAGGCGCGCGCGTCGGAGTGCACGAGCGTGTAGCGCCCGCCCGACATGTGGGACAGCCGGGCGCTCGCCGCCGCTGCCACCTGCTCAAGGCGCGCTGCCAGCACGTACGACTCCAGCCGCATCTTGCGCTCGTTCTCGGCCGACGTGCCCGCCGCGAGTCCGGCGAGGCGCGCGACGCGCTCGTAGCTCTCGCGCAGCGGCGCCACCCGGCGCGCCTCCGCGAGCGCGCGGGCCGTGAGCCGGTCCAGCTCGTCGCAGCGGTGCCGGGCCGCCTCGTCGGCGGCCGACGCCGCGCGCAGCCGCGCGGTCGCCTCCCGCACCGCGCGCTCGGCCTCCTCGGTGTCGGCCGGGGCCTCGCCCGCGGCCTCTGCCAGCTCCGGGTCCGCCAGCTCCGCCGCGACGGCCGCCTCTTCGGCCTGCCGCGCCTCCAGCCGCTCGCGCAGGGCGGCCTGTTCGGCCTCGCCGAGCACCGCTTCGGCTGCGGCCCCGGGCGTGTCGAAGTGCGCGCGGTAGGCGGCGTCGGCGAGTCGCGCGTCGGCCTCCTTGAGCCGCTGCGCCGTGCCCTGCGCGGTACGGGCCGCCTCGGCTGCGCCGGTCAGCAGCGCGACACGCCGCTCCAGGGAGGCAGCGCGCTCGGCGACGCTGCGTGCCTCGCCGCGCGCCTGCCGCAACTCCTCGGCCAGCGACGCCTGTTCGCGCTGGAGCGCCTCGCGCTGCGAGGTGCGTGCCGCGCCGCGCCGGGCCGCGTCCTGCTGCTGGGCGCGGCGCCGCTCGTACTCGCCCTCGGCCCTGGCCAGCGCCTCCTTCGCCGCGTGTGCCCCGGCCGCCAGGCCGTGGGCCTCGGCGTGTTCGCGCTCCAGGCGGGCCGCGACCTCCGCGAGTTCCCCGGTCTCCTCCTCGCCGGACTCGGCGCGCGCGGCGGCCAGTTCCTCGCGCAGCCGTCCGAAGGTCTCCTCCGCCGACTCCCGCGCCGACTCCGCCCGCCCGCTGGCCGCGAACGCGCCGTCCTCGGCCTCCTGCCCGACGTGCTCGGCGTCCAGGCGCGCGGGCTCGGGGTGTTCGGGCGAGCCGCAGACGGCGCACGGCTCGCCGTCGCGCAGCCCGGCGGCCAGCTCGGCCGCGAAGCCGCGCAGCCGCCTGTCCTTGAGGTCGAGCCAGCGCTCGCGTGCGGCGGACGCCGCCTCACGGGCGCGCAGCGACGTCTCCCGCGCCGCCTCGGTCTCCCCGGCGAGCCGGTCCCTGCGCCGGGCCGCCTCCAGGCGGCGGCGTGCCGGTTCGAGCTGTCCTGCGAGGTGTTCGGTGCGGGCGAGTGCCTCCTGCGCGGCGTCGACGCGCCGCTGGTGCTCCTCGCGTGTGCGCTCCCAGCCCGCCAGCCACTCCTCGGCCTCGCGCAGCGCCTCCTCGTCGGCGCGCGACTCGCGCTCCAGCGCCCCGAGTTCGGCGGCGATGGCGCCCTCGCGGGCCTCGGCGCGGCGCGCCGCGCTCAGGGAGCCCAGTTCCTCGCGGGCCTCGCCCTCCAGTTCGGCGAGGCGCGCCGGGGCCGCGTCGGCGATGTCCTGCGGCAGCGGTGCGCGGCTGCGGCTCTCCTCGGCTGCGGCCCGCCGGTGCTCGGCCTCGGCCGACTCGCGCAGCGCTACGGCCGGGGCGACGGACTCGGCGGCGCGGGCGCGCTCCAGCCGCTCCCGTTCGGCGTCGCGACGCGGCGCCGTGGCCTCCAGTTCGGCGGCGCGCCGACGGGCCTCGGCGTGGCGCCGCTGACGCCGGGCCAGTTCGCGTACGTCGTCCTGTCGGCGTGTCGCGCGTGTGTGCGCGTCCTCGGCGGCGCGCGCGGCGAGGGCCGCGATGTCGCGGCGCTCGCGGGCCTCCGTACGGGCGAGGGCCGCCCATTCCAGCACCGCGTCGGCCAGCCCGGGGTCGCCGGGCGACAGCGGCGCGGCGTCGTCCTGGCCCGCGCCTGTGCGTGTACCCGGTCCCGTCGTGGCGGGGCGGCGTCCGCGCGCGGGGGCGGGGGCGGCGGCCTGCCGGCGCTGGTCGGGCACGGCGCGCGGGGTGCCGCCCCCCGGTGCTTCCGCGTCCGCATCCGTATCCGCGAAGGCTCCCGCGGACGGTGCGGCCTCCCCCGCCGCCTGGCGCATGCGGTGGGCGAGGCCGAGCAACGCCTCGTCCCCGGCCCGTACTTCCTCCTGCGCGCTCCTGCGCATCTTCGCCAGGTGGTCCTCGACGGCGGCGAAGCGCCCGGTGTCGAAGAGGCGGCCCAGCAGCTTGGCGCGCTCCTCGGCCCCGGCGCGCAAGAAGCGCGCGAAGTCTCCCTGCGGGAGCAGCACGACCTGGCAGAACTGGTCGCGGCTCATGCCCGTGAGCTGGGTGATCTCCTCGCCGATCTCCTGGTGGGAGCGGCTGAGCGCCTTCCAGTCGCCCGTCCCCGTGTCGTACTCGCGCAGCCACGACTGCGCCTTCTCCCTGGTGGTGCCGCTCCCCCGGAGCTTGGGCCGCTCCTGCTCCGGCCTGCGGGTGATCTCCAGCCGCCGCTCGCCGACGGTCAGGTCGAGCACGACCTCGGTCAGGGTGTGCGGCTCCGCGTGGTGGCTGCGCAGCGTGCCGCCCGGCTGCTGGCGGGCCCCCGGCACGCCCCCGTAGAGCGCGAAGCACACCGCGTCGAGCACGGAGGTCTTGCCCGCGCCCGTCGCGCCGTGCAGCAGGAAGAGTCCGGCGGCCGAGAGCGTGTCGAAGTCGACCTCGTGGGTGCCGCCGAAGGGCCCGAACGCGGTCATCGTCAGCCGGTGCAGCCTCATCGTGCCCCCTCGGTCACCGTGTGCCCCGCCCCCGCACTCGCCCCCGCTCCGGTCCCGGTGTCGGGCACCGCGTGCCCCGTCTCGGCCGCCTCGTCGGCCCGTACGGCGTCGAGCGCGGCGCTCAGCATGTCCCGCTCATCCGTGTCGGCGTCGCGGCCAGCGCGCACATGTCCGACGAAGTCCTCGGCGATCTGCTGGTCGCTGCGGCCGCGCAGCTTCCGCGCGTACGAGGCGTGCGCGTCCTCCTCCTCGCGCTCGGGCTGGAAGGCGAGGGCGAGGATGTGCGGGAAGCGGGTCTCCAGGCGGGCCATCGGCTCGTACGGGCGCGCCGCGTCGGTGAGGGTCGCCTCGACCCACGAATCCTCGTGCCGCGCATGTGCCGGGTCGGCCAGCAGCTCCTCCAGCGTGCCCCTGATCCTGGCCAGCGGGCGCGGCACGGGGCAGTCGATCCGCTCGGCCGCAACGGAGCCTGCGGCGTCCAGGTCGACGAGCCACATGGACTTGCGGTGCCCGCTCTCGGAGAAGGAGTAGGCCAGCGGCGAGCCCGAGTAGCGCACCCGCTCGGTGAGGGTCTGGCAGCCGTGGAGGTGGCCCAGTGCCGCGTAGTCCACGCCGTCGAAGACCGAGGCGGGGACGGAGGCGACGCCGCCGACGGTGAGGTCCCGTTCACTGTCGGAGACCTCGCCCCCCGTGACGAAGGCGTGGGCCAGGACGACGGAGCGGGTGCCCGGGGCGCGCCCGGCCAAGTCGGCGCGCACCCGGTCCATGGCGGCGCCCAGCACGGCGGTGTGGCTGCGCGTCTCGGCGCCCAGCTCCTCGCGCACGAGGGAGGGCTCCAGATACGGCAGCCCGTAGAAGGCCACGTCGCCGTGCGCGTCGGAGAGCAGCACGGGGGTGCCGCAGGAGGCGGGGTCGGTGCGCAGATGGATGCCCGCGCCCTCCATGAGCCCGGAGCCGACGCCGAGCCTGCGTGCCGAGTCGTGGTTGCCCGAGGTCATGACGGTGGGGACGCCGAGCGCGGCGAGCCGGTGCAGCGCCGTGTCGAACAGCTCGACGGCCGCGAGGGGCGGCACCGCCCGGTCGTAGATGTCCCCGGCGACGACGACGGCCTCGACCTCCCTGGCCTCCACCGTGGCGACGAGGTGGTCGAGGAAGGCCCGCTGCGCGTCGAGCAGGCTCACCCGGTGGAGGCCGCGCCCCAGGTGCCAGTCCGATGTGTGCAGCACTCTCACGACAGGCACCCCACCCGCACGTCCACCCTCTCCCGCCCTCTACGCCCTGGAGCCGGTACTTCACCGCCACCGGTCCCCGCCGGTGGGCACGCACCACACTAGCCCCGCTGCGCACACGCCTCGTCACGGCTCTCCCTACGGGCGCGGACCGGGAAGGCGAGGGCGAGAAGAGGCGAGAAGAGAGGAGGCGGGACAAGACCGGAGGAGCCGCCCCGGACAACACACGGAATGCGTCCGCGCCTCGTTTTCGAAGGCCCCGAGTGGTGAACCCGGTCACAGTGAGGACCGACGGAAGGAGGCGCGAGGGAGACTGTCCGGGCAAGCGGCCCGGGCGCGGCCATTGATTTCACGCCCTGTTCGCGGGCATTTTGCCTACGTGTAGGAACGCCACCTCGCGGAAAGACGACAGCGCGGTGACAAGTGATCCGGCGTACAGGAGGCGAGGGGTGAGCGAGGACGCTTTTACGGCCCGTTACTACCGCTATGAGGAAGCAGGCGAGCAGCGCTGCTCCTCGTTGCTGGAGGCCGTGCGTTATCTGAGACAGCACTACGAACGGGGGGACCTCTTCCCCCGTGACATCGTCGACCGCGACGAGACCGTGGTCCTGAGCGGTCACGCGCTGCGCCGCGCCATGGACCACGCACGCTCCCTCATACCCAGGCAGCGCCAGGAATAGGGGGCGGTACCCACACGTCCCGTCCGGAGGCCGGGCCCCCGCCTCCGCGGGGACGGCCGGCTCAGACCGACCCGTAGACCTCTCCGCCCAGCTCCAGCCGTGCGGTGCCCGCCGTGGCGTCGGCCAGCCAGGAGCGGAAGGCGTCGAGACCGGCCTCGGGCAGACCGACCTCGATGGCCACCTCTGCCCCGTAGGTCACCTCCCGCACCGCGTGCCCCGTCGCACGCAGCTCGTTCTCCAGCTTCCCCGCACGCTGATGGTCCGTGGTGACCGTGACGAGCCGGAAGCGCTGCCTCACGACGGTTCCCACCGCGTCCAGCGCCTCGCCGACCGCGCCCCCGTAGGCGCGGATCAGACCGCCCGCGCCCAGTTTGGTGCCGCCGAAGTAGCGGGTCACGACGGCGACCGCGTAGCGGATCTCGCGACGGGTCAGCATCTGGAGCATGGGCACCCCGGCCGTGCCGCCCGGCTCACCGTCGTCGCTGGCCTTCTGGACCGCGCCGTCGGCGCCGATGACGTAGGCCCAGCAGTTGTGGTTGGCGGCCGGGTGCCGCTTGCGCACGCCCGCGATGAAGTCCTGCGCCTCCCGCTCCGTGGCGGCGGGCGCGAGGGCGCAGAGGAAGCGCGAACGGCTGATCTCGGTCTCGTGGACACCCTCGCCCGCGACGGTCACATACTGCTCCTGCTGCATCCCGCCACCCTATGCGGGCCGGTACGGGGGCTGTGCGGGACCGGTGCGGGGCCGGTGCGGGCGGGAATGCTCCGCCCGTGCCAGGGGTTGGATCAGCCATGGCAGCGACACACGGTGACACATACGGCGAGACGTACGGCGACCAGGAAACGGTCCGCAGGATCCTGACGGAGTCGGGCGACACCTGGGCGGTGGTCGGCCTCTCCAACAACCAGGCGCGTGCCGCGTACGGCGTGGCGGGGGTACTCCAGCGCTTCGGCAAGCGCGTGGTACCGGTGCATCCGAAGGCGGAGCCGGTCCACGGCGAACGGGGCTACGCCTCCCTGGCCGACATCCCCTTCCCCGTCGACGTCGTGGACGTCTTCGTCAACGCGGACCTGGCGGGGGCCGTCGCCGACGAGGCGGTGGCCGTGGGCGCCAAGGCGGTCTGGTTCCAGCTCGACGTGATCGACGAGTCCGCGTACGCGCGTACGCGCGCGGCGGGCCTGGACATGGTGATGAACCGCTGCCCGGCGATCGAGATCCCCCGCCTGGGCTGAGCCGCGCCGGGTCACGAATGGGGGCCCAGCGCCGGAACAGGCTGGCCCGGGAAGTCCAGCCAAGGCGTGTGTGCACCGCCAGGCGTCACCGGAAACTCCTCTGCCTCAGCGGCGGTTCCATACGCGTCCCGTAGTTCCACTTCGGCACCGGCCGTCAAGACCGCCTGTCAGCGCAGGCCCGCCGGTCGGACCGGGCCGTCTTCGGCCCGCGCGTAAACCCCGTGCCGGAGCCCGGGGTGCCGCGTTAGCGTCCGGGCATGATCAGTGAGCGACACGTGCGGCCCGCCCGTTCCGATGACGCGCCCGAGCTGGTGCGGCTGCGGCGGCTGATGTTCGCGGCGATGAGGGGCAGGGACGAGCCCGGGGACTGGGAGCGTGCGGCGGAGAAGGCGTTGCGGCGCTTTCTCTCGGAGCCGGAGGGGGAGCGGCGGTTCGGCGCGTTCGTCGTGGACGCGGACGAGGACGGGGGCGGGGCCATGGGGCCGCGGCTGGCCGCATGTGCCGTGGGGACCGTGGAGGAGCGGCTGGCCGCTCCCCCGCATCCGGACGGGCTCTTCGGCTTCGTCTTCAACGTCTGCACCGACGCACACCACCGTGGCCGCGGCTACGCCCGCGACACGACGCGGGCCCTGCTCGACTGGTTCGCGGACCGGGGCGTCACGCGCGTGGACCTGCACGCCACGCCGGAGGCCGAAGGTCTCTACCGCGGGCTCGGGTTCACCACGCACTCGATCCCGCTCTCGCTCGACCTCCCGGCACGGGGGCGGTGACGGTGACGGCCCGCCCTGTGCCTCCGAGGCCCCGGACCGCGTGGCGCCCCTCAGACCCCGAGACCCTCCAGCAGCACCACGTTCGGCAGCCCCGCGAGCGCCTTGCCGGGGACGATGAGCTTGCCGCGGCGGCGGCCGCTGCCGACCAGGACCCAGGGGAGGTCGGCCACGGCGGTGTCCACCAGGAGCGGCCAGTCGGCGGGGAGGCCGAAGGGGGTGATGCCGCCGTACTCCATGCCGGTCTCCTCGACCGCCGTGTCCATCGGCGCGAACGACGCCTTTCGCGCCTCCAGTTGGCGGCGCACCGCGCCGTTGACGTCCACGCGGGTGCGGGAGAGGACGAGGCAGGCGGCGAGCGTGCGCTCCCCCGCCCGCTTGGCGGCGACCACGACGCAGTTGGCCGAGGTCTCCGTCAGGTCGGCGCCGTAGTTCTCCACGAAGACGGCCGTGTCGGCCTTCTCGGGGTCGGTGTCGACGTAGAGCAACTGCTCGGCCGGTACGGGCCCGGTCCACGCCCGTACCGCGTCGGCCGCCGGGCCGTCGAAGTGCTCGGCCTCGGCGGCGGGGACGGCGTTGTCGAAGTCTCCGATGGGTGCGCGCATGCCGCGCACGCTAACAGGGCCGCGCCCGGCGCTCCCCGCTTACGTCCGCCGCACGGCGAACGCGGGCACCGTAACGCCACGACAGCACCGTTACGATACGTATGACCGTTTTACCCCGTAGAGAGCCGAGAGCCGACGATGCCGACAGCGCAGCCGACCGACCGCGACGGAACCGACCGTTCCGGGATCGACGTGCGGCCCATGGCGCTGGACGACCTGTCCGCCGTCCTCGCCCTGGGCAACAGCGTCTACGACACCGCCGTCATGCCCTATACGGGGTGGTCGCTGACGGCCGTCGCCACCCATCTGGACGCCTCGGCACCCGCCTGCCGCGTGGCCGTCACCACCGATGGGGACCGGCTCGCGGGGTTCGTCCTGGGGTCGATGTCCTTCGAGCAGCGCGACGACTGGGGCTATCTCGAATGGATCGCCGTCGACCCGGACTTCCAGGGCCACGGCGTCGCGGGACGGTTGGTCAGGGCGTGCTGCGAGGCGCTGGAGTCGGCGGGCGCCACCTGTGTCGTCACCGACGTCGAGGTGGGCAACACCGCCTCCGGCGCCCTGATGCGGCGCAACGGCTTCACCGAGGGCGCCACCATGACCCTCTTCGTACGCGGAACCGGGGACGGCACCGCGCGCACCCCCTCCGGACGTTCCGGACGCGTCCCGCGCGGCCACCTCGCCCGCGCGGTGCGCCCCGCGCCACCCGGCGAGGACGCGGGCCCCGCCATCTGACGGGCCCAGACGCAGCCGCCGTCAGCGCGGAGCCGGCACCGAGACGGCCATGGTCATCTCGACGGGCTCGTCGCCGTCGTTGCGGAACGCGTGCGCGACGTCGGACTCGAAGCTGGCCGACGTGCCCGCCGGTACGGCGTGGACGGAGCCGTCCACGGTGAGCGTGAGGTGCCCGGCCGTGACGTGGACCAGTTCGGTGGTCCCGGCCGGATGCGCGTCGGACTCGGAGCCCTCACCCGGCATCAGCCGCCAGGACCACAGCTCCAGCGGCCCCGGCGCCTCGGCGCCCGCGAGCAGCGTGCTGTGACTGCCCGCCTCCGTCGACCACAGGCGCACCGCCTGCTCGGCGGGTACGAGCCGGACCCGGGGCTCCTGGTCGAAGTCGAGCAGCGTGGTGATGCTGACGCCCAGCGCGTCGCCGACCTTGACCACCGTGCCGACGCTGGGATTCGTGCGGGCCTGCTCGATCTGGATGAGCATGCCGCGGCTGACTCCGGCCCTGGCGGCGAGCGCGTCCAGGGTGTAGCCACGCTCCTGGCGCCAGCGCTTGAGGTTGCGGGCGAGGGACTGCGTGAGGCGGTCGAGGTCCGTCACGGGCTTCCGCACCGTCCAATATTCTGGATGACAGCGTTCACTTCACTGAACTACTCTGTGCTGGACTTTACTGTTCACGACACTGTACTGCGAGGTAGACCCATGACCGCAGCCCTGGCCCTGGCCACCAGTCTGATGTGGGGACTGGCCGACTTCGGCGGCGGGCTGCTCACACGACGTATGCCCGCGCTGACGGTCGTCGTGGTCTCCCAGGCCCTCGCCGCGGCCGTCCTCGGCGCCGTCGTGATCGCGATGGGCGGGTGGAGCGAGTGGGGGCCGCAACTGTGGTTCGCGGCCGGGGCCGGTGTCGTGGGCCCCGTCGCGATGCTCACCTTCTACAAGGCGCTCGCCCAGGGCCCCATGGGCGTCGTCTCCCCGCTCGCCTCCCTCGCGGTGATCGTGCCGGTCGGCGCGGGCCTCGCGCTGGGCGAGCGCCCCGGCTGGCTCCAGGCCCTCGGCATCACCGTCGCCATCGCGGGCGTCGTCCTGGCGGGCGGCCCCGAGCTGCGCGGTGCCCCCGTGCAGCGGCAGACGGTGGTGCTCACCCTCGTCTCCGCGCTGGGCTTCGGCGCGGTCATGGCGCTGATCGAGCACGCGTCGACGACCATGGCGGGTCTCTTCCTCGCGCTGTTCGTGCAGCGGGTGTGCAACGTGGCCGTCGGCGGCGCCGCGCTGTTCGTGCAGAAGAAGCGCGGCGTCCCCGCGCTCCCCGCGTTCCCCGAGGGCGGTGGCCGCCGCGTCGTCGTCGCCGCGCTGCCGGCGCTCGCCTTCGTCGGCCTCGCGGACGTGGCCGCGAACGGCACGTACATGGTCGCGGCCCAGACAGGGCCCGTGACCATGGCCGCCGTGCTCGCCTCGCTCTATCCGGTGATCACGGCCCTCGCGGCGCGCGCCGTCCTCCAGGAGCGGCTGCGCCTCATCCAGGCGGCGGGCGCTGGCCTGGCCATGGCGGGCACGGTCCTGCTGGCCTCGGCCTGACGCCGACACGCACGCCGTCGTCACCGGTCTCCTGACGCCCCGCTCAGAAGTGACGCACCAGCCACGCCAGCAGCGCGACCCCTTGGACGGCCACGGCGATCGCCAGCAGGATGCGCAGGGTGCGGTTGCTCAAGGCGGCCTCCCGGGCGCGGGCCCGTACGGTTGACGGAGCGTCAGCCGCGCGGCCAGGGCCCGCCCCGTCGGGCACCCCAAAGGGAACCTCGCGAGCACGGTCGGGCGCGGCTACCGCTCCTCGGCTGTGCGGTCCAGTGTGCCCCCGGACGCCGTCCCCGTATCGCGTCCGGCGTCACGCACCGCGTCGCGCACCGCGTCGCACACGGGCGGATCGGAGAGCGCCACCAGCTGCTCGGGGGTCACGCCCTCGGGGATCGGCACGGGCGGCGGCGTCCGCAGCGGCGGCTGCCAGCCCCGCTCCGGGTCCCAGCGCCGCACCACCCGGGCCGGTGCCCCCGCGACGACCGCGTGGTCGGGCACCTCGCCCCGTACGACGGCGCCAGCGGCCACCACCACGTTCCGGCCCAGCCGCGCGCCGGGCAGGACCACGGCGCCCGCGCCGAGCCAGCTTCCGCCGCCGATCTCGACGGGCGCGGTGCGCGGCCACTGCCTGCCGACGGGCTCTTCCGGGTCGTCGTAGGAGTGGTTGGTGGAGGTGACGTAGACGTACGGGCCGCAGAAGACGTCGTCCCCGAAGGTCACCGACGTGTCCGCGATGACGTGGCTGCCGCGGCCGAGCACGACCCCATTGCCGAGCCGCAGCACGGTGTCGGGCCCGAGGTCGAGGTCGGGCATCATCCCGGCCGTCAGGGTCACTTCCTGGCCGATCACACAGTGGTCGCCGATCTCGATCCAGGGCGCGCCGAAGACCGTCCCCTGCGGGAACGCCAGACGCGAGCCCTCGCCGATGCGGCGGAAGGCGTGGGGCCCCGGACGGTCGGCCGTGACGGCACCGGCCCGCTGCGCCCAGCGCCAGGTGCCGTGCACCGCGCGGGACGCCAGCGACGAGAACATGTTCCGGATCGAGGGCACGCCCGTCACCGTAATGCGCGTGCCCTGTGCCGGTGGTGTCCGATGTGCTGTGATCTTCGACCCACCCATCGCATACGGTTCACTCAGGCGCGCGAAGGTACACGTACGCGTACGACGGAGAGCGAGCGGAGACAATGGCGCAGCATGAAGCGGTGATCGCGGGAGTCGGCGGCCGGGAGCCGAAGGTCGACGACGAGGCGTACGCGGCGCCCACGTCCGTGGTGGTGGGCGATGTGACCCTCGGCGCGTCGTCCAGCGTCTGGTACGGCGCGGTGCTGCGCGGCGACTGCGACGCCATCACCCTGGGCGCGGGCTCCAACATCCAGGACAACTGCACGGTCCACGCCGACCCCGGCTTCCCCGCCCACGTCGGCGAGCGGGTCTCGGTCGGGCACAACGCGGTGCTGCACGGCTGCGTCGTCGAGGACGACGTGCTCGTGGGCATGGGCGCGACGGTGCTCAACGGCGCCCGGATCGGTGCCGGTTCGCTCGTCGCGGCGCACGCGCTGGTGCCGCAGGGCATGCGGGTGCCGCCGGGTTCGCTGGTGGCGGGGGTGCCCGCGAAGGTCAAGCGCGAGCTGACGGAGGAGGAGCGCGAGGGCATCAAGGCCAACTCCGCGATGTACGTGGAGCTGGCCCGTACGCACCGTGCCTCGCTCCCGACGAACGGCGCGCACGACGGTACCGAAGGCACCGAAGGCGACGGCTGACCGGGCCGCTTCTCGCCTGGGGCCGACGGGCCGTCGCGCCGGTCGGTCCCCAGGAGCGGGACGAGGGAGCGGAGGGACGACGGGGGGGGGACGGGGGCGCGTCAGTCCTTCGCGGTGGCGGGCTGCGGCTCGCGCCGGGTGTCCGGGGAGTCCACGGGGCCCTCGGCGGCGGCGTCCCCGGTGGCGTCCTCGCCCTCGGTCCCAGCGGTCCCACCGGTCCCGCCCTGGGCCGACGCCGGATCGCCCGTCGCCGCCTCAGCCTCGGCCTTCGTCACCGCCTCGGCCTCCGCTTCCGCTTCCGCCTTCTTCGCGCGGCGCTTCAGCATGAGCATCGAGCCGAGCCCGACCAGCACGGCCGCGACGAGCCCGAGCCAGGAGAAGCGCTTCAGCCACGCCTCGGCGACGATGCCGACGTAGTAGATGACGGCCGTCGTGCCGCCCGCCCAGACGATGCCGCCGAGGACGTTGGCGGTCAGGAACTTCCAGTACGGCATCTTCAGCACACCGGCCAGGGGCCCGGCGAAGATCCGCAGCAGCGCGACGAAGCGGCCGAAGAAGACCGCCCACATGCCCCACTTCTCGAAGGAGCGCTCCGCCGTGGCCACATGGTGCGGCCCGAAGTGGCGGGGGAACTTGCCCCCGAGCCAGGCGAGCAGCGGTTTGCCGCCCTTGCGGCCGATGGCGTAGCCGATGGAGTCACCCACGATCGCGCCCGCCGTGGCGGAGGCGCCGAGGACCACCGGATCGATCTCTCCGTGCTGGGACGCGAGCAGAGCCGAGCTGACGAGGACGATCTCACCGGGGAGCGGGATGCCCAAGCTCTCCAGCCCGATGACCACCCCCACCAGGAGATAGACGCTGACGGCCGGTACGGACTCCAGCCACTCCTGGACGTGCAACTCCGCTGCCTCCCACGATGATCGGCCCGGACCCGCCCGGGCACGCGTCCGCGAAGCCTACTCGATCCGCCCCCGCACCCCTTCGGAGCAGCCAGGAGGACGGCCCGGAGAGCAGCCGGAGGGCAGCCGGAGATCGCGGCTCGGTACCGAAGCGAGGGCGGGCGTGGTACTCGCGGTAGGGGCCGCATATGGTTACTCGCCATGTGGCCAGGACAACAGCAGCCCGGTGGCGAGCAGAACCCTCAGCAGCCGAACCCGTATCAGCAGCCGGGTTACCAGCAGCCCAACCCGTACCAGCAGCCCGGGTACGGTCAGCCGCAGCCGGGACAGGGACCGAATCCGTACGCGCAACAGCCGGGACAGCAGCCGGGGCAGGGGCCCGGACAGCAGCCCGGTCAGCCAGGACAGCCGGGGCAGCACCCCGGGCAGGGGTGGGACTACCCGACGTACCCGGGCGGGCCCCAGTCCCCCAAGGGCGGGGGCGGCAAGCCGAAGGGCGCGACGATCGCGATCATCACGGCCGTCGCCGTGATCGCCGCGGCGGGCGTCACCGGGTTCTTCCTCTTCCAGGGCGGCGACGAGGAGGACACCGCGGGCGGCGGCACGCCCTCGGCGTCCGCGAAGCCGTCCGCCACCGCGGCCGAGGAGGACGGGAAGCCGGAGGCCGGTGCCTCCAAGGACCCGTCCGAGCCCGTCGTCCCCGGCTGGCAGACGGTCATCAACCCCAAGCACTACTCGGCCTTCGACGTGCCCAAGAACAGTGACTGGGAGATCGCCTCGCAGTCCACCATCACGGGCTTCGAGGACGACAAGGGCAAGGTCCTGGTGGCCATGTCTGCGCCCGCCTACTTCAAGCAGGACTGGTGCAAGAGCAGCACCCGTGGCGCGGTCGGCACCAAGGGCGCCCAGGGTTCGCGCAACACGAAGGAGGCCGCCGAGATCGCGGCGTCCAACTTCGTCCTCGCGGGCTACGACCAGAAGCAGAAGGGCACCCTCAAGGAGACCAAGGCCAAGCCCTTCGCCAACAAGCACGGCATCAAGGGCCACATCGCCGCCGCGAGCGTCACCGGGGCGCCCAAGGAGGACAAGTGCTCCGCCGACGGCAAGGCGGTGGCGGTCTCCTGGATCAACGCCAACGACGACCTGGCGATCTGGGTCCTGTACTCGGACACAGGGGTCAAGGACGAGATCCCGGAGAGCACCATCAAGAAGATGACGGCCAGCCTCCGTACGTACGGTGAGCCCGGCGAGGGCGACGAGCCCCGCGGCTGACCACCGGGCACGGCCACCGGGGAACGAGGGCCTGCCACTCGCGGCGCACGAGGCCGCGGGCGGCAGGCCGCCTCAGCGACAGGACCAGAGCCAGGGCCAGGGCCACGGGGCGACCCCTCACGGCGCTGCCTCGGCGAACAGATCGGAACGACACCAGTGGGCCGCAACTTCCACCTGCTCACGGCCGCCGCCGTGGTCACGGGCCTGGGCAGTGCCGGGGCCCTGATCGCGTCGGCCTTCGCCGTGCTGGAGTCGGGGGGCAGCGGCACCGAGGTCGGTCTGGTCGCCGCGGCCCGTACGGTCCCGCTCGTCCTGTTCCTCCTCGTCGGGGGCGCGGTCGCCGACCGCATACCCCGGCACCGGGTGATGGTCGCGGCCAACGCCCTCAACTTCCTCTCCCAGGGCGCCTTCGGGCTCCTGGTGCTCTCGGGGCACGCGCAGCTCTGGCAGATGATGCTGCTGTCCGCGCTCGGCGGCACGGGGCAGGCGTTCTTCGGCCCTGCGGCCGAGGGCATGGTGCTCTCCAGCGTGCGCGGCGAGGGCGCGGGCCGCGCCTTCGCGGTGTTCCGGGTCGCCATGAACGGCGCCAACATCGGCGGCGCGGCACTGGGCGGCGCGCTGGTCGCCGCCGTAGGGCCCGGCTGGGTGCTCCTCGTCGACTCGCTGGCCTTCGCGGTCGCCGGTGCCCTGCGCGCCTTCCTCGACGTCAGCCACGTGCCCGAGCGCGAGCCCGGCGAGGGCATGCTCGCCGATCTGCGCGAGGGGTGGCGCGAGGTCGTCGGCAGGCCCTGGCTGTGGGCCGTGGTGCTCCAGTTCGCCGTCGTCAACGCCGTGGTCGCCGCCGCCGAGGCGGTCTACGGGCCGCTGGTCGCCGAGGAGCACCTCGGCGGCGCCCGCCCCTGGGGCATCGCGCTGGGCGCCTTCGGCGCGGGCACCGTGTGCGGCGCGCTGCTGCTGACCCGCTGGAAACCCCGGCGGCTGCTGCTCACGGGGGCGCTGTCCGTCTTCCCCCTCGCGCTGCCCTCGGCGGCGCTCGCGGTGCCCGTCTCCGCCCCGACGCTGGTCGCGGTGATGTTCGTGAGCGGGCTCGCCGTGGAGACCTTCGCCGTGACGTGGATGCTGGCGCTGCATCAGGAGATACCCGAGGAGAAGTTCTCGCGGGTCTCCTCCTACGACTGGCTCGGCTCCGTCGCCATGGTCCCCCTCGCCACCTCGCTCGCGGGTCCCGTCGAGTCCCTGGTGGGCAGGCCGACGGCGCTGTGGGGGTGCTCGGCACTGATCGTGCTGCTGACGGCCGCGGTGCTGTGCGTGCCGGACGTACGGAACCTGCGCCGCCGCTCCCCCGCCGCCCCTGCCCCTGTCCCGGATCAGCCCACGCTGAAGGCGCCGTCGGGCGGCTCGGGCGAGGGCACCTCTTCCCCGTCCTGAACCGGTGCCACGCCCCGGGTGAAGCGCTCCAGCGCCTCCCCGTACTCCACCCGCGCCGGAAAGACGTCCGCGACGGAGCGCCGGGCCAGCGTCTCGACCGGGAACGGCTGGCGCGAGGCGGCCACCACGATGTTGCCGAAGCGGCGGCCCCGCAGCACCGAGGGCTCGGCGATGAGGCACAGCTCGTCGAAGACGGCGGCGAAGGTCGCGAGCTGGGAGGCGAGGAAGGCGAAGGGCGCGGAGTCGGCGAGGTTGGCGAGGTAGATCCCGTGCGGGCGCAGTGCGCGGGCGACCGCCCGGGCGTAGGGCAGCGTCGTCAGATGCGGGGGTACGCGCGAGCCGCCGTAGACATCCGCGAGGACGACGTCCAGGGAGCCGGGCTCCGCCTCCTCCAGCACCTCGCGGGCGTCGCGCGCCAGCAGCCGCACCCCGGAGTCGTCGGGGAGGGGAAGGTACTCGGTGACCAGGTCCAGCAGCGCGGCGTCGGTGTCGGCGACGTCCTGCCTGGAGCCGGGCCTGGTGGCCGTCAGATAGCGCGGCAGGGTCAGCGCGCCACCGCCCAGGTGCAGCACGTCGAGGGGTTCGCCCTCCTCGGCCGCGGTGTCCAGCACGTGCGCGACGCGTCGCGCGTACTCGAACTCCAGGTAGGTGGGGTCGTCCAGATCGACGTACGACTGGGGTGCGCCGTCGACCGTGAGCAGCCAGCCACGGGCACGGTCGATGTCGGGCATCAGTTTCGCGGAGCCGCTGTCGACGGCGCGGCTCACGGGTATCGGCTCGTCCACCGTCCCATTGTGGGGGTGGCCCCGCCGTACGTTCCAAGCGCGTACGGCGGAACCGCCCCTCTCCTTAGCCCGGCGCCCTCAGCCGTCCCCTTCGCCGACGGCGGCGACCGCGCTGACCGCGCTGACCGCTGTGACGGTTCCGGCGCCGACCGTCCGGCCGCCCTCACGGATCGCGAAGCCCAGCCCCGGCTCCAGGGGCACGGGGTGCCCCAGCTCGACCGTCATCGTGACGGTGTCGCCCGGCAGGGCCATGCCCTCGGTACCGAGGTCGATGGCCCCGTCGACGTCCGCTGTACGGATGTAGAACTGCGGCCGGTATCCGGTGTGCACCGGGTTGCGGCGTCCGCCGTCCCTGGCGGGCAGCAGATAGACCTCGGCGGTGAAGGCCCGCCGTGGCGTGACGCTGCCGGGCGCCGCGACGATGTGCCCGCGCCGCACCGCGTCGCGCGCGACCCCGCGCAGCAGCAGCGCGACGTTGTCGCCCGCCTGCGCCTCGTCCATCGGCTTGCCGAAGGTCTCCACGCCGGTGACGACGGTCTCCGTCTCCTCCCGCGTCTCCCCGCCCGTCAGCCGCACCCGGTCGCCGACGCGGACGGTGCCCCGCTCGATGGCCCCGGTGACGACGGTGCCGCGCCCGGTGATGGTGAGCACGTTCTCCACCGGGAGCAGGAACGGCGCGTCCACATAGCGCTCGGGCACCGGCACATAGGTGTCGACGGCGTCCAGCAGCGCCTCGATGGCACCGGTCCAGCGCGGGTCGCCCTCCAGCGCGCGAAGGCCCGAGACCCGGACGACGGGGAGCGCGTCCCCGTCGTAGCCGTGCGCGGTCAGCAGCTCGCGCACCTCCAGCTCGACCAGCTCGGTCAGCTCGTCGTCGGCCGCGTCCGCCTTGTTCAGCGCGACGACGACGTGCTCGACGCCGACCTGCCGGGCGAGCAGCACATGCTCGGCGGTCTGCGGCATCACGCCGTCGAGCGCGGAGACGACGAGGATCGCCCCGTCGAGCTGCGCCGCTCCGGTGACCATGTTCTTGATGAAGTCCGCGTGGCCCGGCATGTCCACGTGCGCGTAGTGCCGGGTTTCCGTCTCGTACTCGACGTGCGCGATCGTGATGGTGATCCCGCGCGCGACCTCCTCGGGCGCCTTGTCGATGCGGTCGAAGGGCACGAAGGTGCCGGAGCCGTTGTCGCTGAGCACCTTGGTGATGGCGGCCGTCAGCGTCGTCTTGCCGTGGTCGACGTGGCCCATGGTGCCGATGTTCAGGTGGGGCTTGGTGCGTACGTATGCCTGCTTGGGCATGATGCGTCCTCGTCAGCAGCGCGGCATCCGCGTGGGCACCGGCGGTCCGGTGCCGCTCACGCGGTGTCACGGTGGATTTCGGGACCCCAAGAGCCCGCCGACCCTCCCCCTGCGGGGTCCTCGGTGCGATCCGGGAAGGGTCAGCTTCGGGCGCCGTCGGCAGGCGTGGGGACGAGATGTCCGGCCGCGTGCCCGGCGGGGGCGTGCTCAGTGGCGGCATGTGCGGCAGCATGCTCAGTGGCGGCATGTGCGGCGGCAGCAGCCATCAGCGCGTGGGCGGCGAGTGCCGCGCACGGTGCTGAGGAGAAGGGCTGCCGGAACATGCCGGAATGATCGCCCGCCCAACTGCCCCGCGTCGAATGATTTTTCGGTGAACTGTGCGGAACGCCGCCCGCTGGACGCGCCGCACCGCTGCGCCCCTGTTCGGGCGGGGTGAACGGCGCGTAGCCCGTTCGGTTCCCTCCCGAGGGGGTCGTGTTCGTCACCGCCCGACGGCCGCGCGGGGGCCGTCTCCGTCGGTTACGCTCCCCACGTGCCCGTCCCCGTAACGCAGTCCGACGGACGCCCCGCCCGTCTCGCTCAGACACTGCTCTCCCCGAGGTCCCGACTCGCCCTGCTGCTGGTGCTGCTGTGCGCCGCGGGGGCCTCCATGCTGCTGTACGAGCCCCAGCGCCTGCTGTCCCAGGGCTGGCCCGCCCAACTCTCGGGCGCGGCCGCCGTGGTGCTCTTCGCCGTCGCCTACGGGGTGTGCACGGCGGCCTTTGTGCCACGTCCGGTTCTGAACCTCGCCGCGGGCGCGCTGTTCGGCGCCCAGGCGGGGACCGTCTCGGCGACGGCGGGCACGGTCGTCGGCGCGGGCATCGCGTTCGGTCTGGGCAGGGTGCTCGGCCAGGACGCGCTGCGGCCACTGCTGCGCGCCCGGTGGCTGACGGCCGCCGACCGCCAGCTCAGCCGCCACGGATTCCGCTCGATGCTGGTGATCCGGCTGATGCCGGGGGTGCCGTTCGCCGCGTCGAACTACGGCGCCGCGGTCTCCCGCATGAGCTGGCTCTCCTTCCTCTCGGCCACCGCGGTCGGTTCGATCCCGAACACCGCCGCCTACGTCGTCGCGGGCAGCCGCGCGACGGCACCCACCTCGCCCGCCTTCCTCGCGGCCTTCGCCTTCATCGCCCTCTCGGGGCTGGGCGGCGCGTTCTACGCGTGGCGCAAGCGCGGGCAGCTCCGCGCCGCCCCTGCCGGGGAACCGTCCCGTCCCGTGGACAGCACCGCCCCGTAGAGCCCCTGGGGCTGGCTCGTCAGAGCCCGGGGAGGGGGTCCTGTTCGACCTCGTGGGCCGGGGGCGTGGGAGCGATGCGCGGGTCCAGCTTGCCGCGGCACTCCGGGCCGAGCCCCCACATCCGGGCCTCGCGGTCCCGCAGCGGACGGCCGCACATCCGGCAGGTGACGCGCCGCCGCGCCTCGGCGGGCAGCTCGTCGTCGGGCACCAGCATGGACTCGTCGCTCATGGCCCCTGTGTACCACCCGCACGGCCCCTCCCTCCGCCGCGCTGCCCATGCGGTCGGCTCCGGTACGCGCGACAGTGAACGGGTACGCGGCAACGGATCACGATCACGGCGGGCGGCAGGAAGGAGCGGGGACGGTGAGCGGCAAGAAGGCGAACGGCGGAGGCGGCACTGGCAGTGGCGCCGCTGGCGGCGACGGCAGCGGGGACGTGCTGTCGGCGTACCGCGGCAAGCGGCACTTCGAGCGCACGGCCGAGCCGCGCGGCGCGGGCGCGACGGGCGCGGACGCGCCCTCCTTCGTGGTCCAGATCCACGCGGCGAGCACGACGCACTTCGACTTCCGGCTGGAGGTGGACGGGGTGCTCAAGTCGTGGTCCGTGCCGAAGGGCCCTTCCGCCGACCCGCAGGACAAGCGGCTGGCCGTGCCGACGGAGGACCATCCGCTGGAGTACCGCGAGTTCGAGGGCGTCATCCCCTCGGGCGAGTACGGAGCGGGCAGCGTCATCGTGTGGGACGAGGGCACCTACCGCCCCCTCACCAGCGGCAGCGGGCGCGCCCCCGCCTCCTTCGCCGAGGCCCTGGAGCGCGGCCACGCCTCCTTCCGGCTCGACGGCGCCAAGCTGCGCGGCGGCTACGCCCTCACCCGTATCCGACGTCCCGGCGAGGGCGACGACGGGCGGGAGGCGTGGCTGCTGGTCAAGGAGAAGGGCGGCGGCGCCTCAGGAAGCGGCGCCCCCGACCCGGCACGCGCCCGCTCGGCCCGCAGCGGTCGCACGCTCAAGCAGGTCGCGGCGGAGGCCGACGGCACGGAGGGCTCCGGCGACGGCGGCGCCAAGAAGAAGAACGGCGCCAAGGGGAGAAGCGGAGGCCACCGGTGAGCGGGCTCCTGGACCGGCTGCCCGCCGCGCAGCGGCGGCTGCTGACCGAGGCACCGTCCGGCGTCGCACTCGCCGCGCGCCCCACGCTCGCCGTCCTCAGCGACAGACGCGACTTCGGCGACGGCTGGCTCTTCGAGCGCAAGCTCGACGGCGTACGTGCCCTCGCCGTGCGCGAGGACGGGCGGGTGCGGCTGCTCTCGCGCAACGGCAACCGCCTGGACGACACCTACCCGGAGCTGGTCGAGGCGCTGGCAGCGCAGCCGTGCGAGGACTTCACCGTCGACGGCGAGATCGTCGCGTACGCGCACGGCCGTACCGACTTCGCCCGCCTCCAGCGCAGGATGCAGCTCACCGACCCGGACAAGGCGCGGGCCAGCGGGGTCGCCGTCACCTTCTTCCTCTTCGACCTGCTGCGGCTCGACGCCATGAACGTCACCGCCCTCCCCCTGCGCACCCGCAAGTCGCTGCTGCGCGACGCGCTGGAGTTCGGCCCTCTCCTGCGCTTCACCACCCACCGCAACCAGGGCGGGCAGGAGCTGCTGGACCAGGCGTGCGCGCGGGGCTGGGAGGGGCTGATCGCCAAGCGGGCGCAGGGGCGTTACCCCGCACGGCGGTCCCCGGACTGGCTGAAACTCAAGTGCCAGGCGGGGCAGGAACTGGTCGTCGGCGGCTTCACCGAGCCGGCGGGCAGCAGGGAGGGGTTCGGCGCCCTGCTCGTCGGCCACTACGAAAGCGGACGGCTGCGCTACGCGGGCAAGGTGGGGACGGGATACGACCGCGCCACCCTCCTGCGGCTGCGCCGGAAGCTGGACGAACTGGAGCGGCGGACCTCACCGTTCGCCGACGCCGTGCACGAGCGCGGAGCGCACTGGTGCCGTCCCGCGCTCGTCGCCCAGATCGGCTTCAGCGAGTGGACGCGGGACGGGATGCTGCGCCATCCGCGCTTCCTTGGGCTGCGCGACGACAAGAAACCCGAGGACGTCGTACGTGAGGCACCGGCCGCCTGAGGTGGCCGACCCGCTGCACACCGCTGTCCGCCCGCTGCCCGCACGCGGCTTGCCCACGGTCCGCCCACGTGGAGGGGGCGTCATCTTGCCGCTGTAGTCTGCTCCCCGTGATCGAGGAGGCGCGGGATTGAGCGGGCGCTGTGCGGCGGCGGACCGGTGCCCCGGTGGGCCCGTCGACGGCACCGTCGGCACGGACCTCCCTCCGGCGAGGTAGTCCGGTGCGCCCGGCCGTGCGCGTACGGCCAGGCGGCGGCCTTCCGGGGCTGCCGCGGACGCCGCACGGGCACCGCCCGTCGGCGCACCCGGCGAAGGGGCGGTCGGCGCACTCCCGTCGTCACCGTCGCCCGGACCGCGGTCAGGTCCGCGTCAGGGCCGTCCGCGCCGGGACCGCCCGCGGGGGCGCGGCCCGCACCTCTCCACCCCTGGCACCCACAAACCGCATCTGGCCTGCACCAGCGCAGGTCACGAGCACGATCGTCGACAGGACGGGTTAGACAGCATGTCGTGGTTCGAATCGTTCATCCTGGGGCTCGTCCAGGGGCTGACCGAGTTCCTGCCCATCTCCTCCAGCGCGCATCTGCGCCTCACCGCCGCGTTCGCGGGCTGGGAGGACCCCGGGGCCGCCTTCACCGCCGTCACCCAGATCGGCACGGAGGCGGCGGTGCTGATCTTCTTCCGCAAGGACATCGCGCGCATCGTCTCCTCCTGGTTCCGCTCGGTGTTCAGCGGCGGCAAGCACAAGGACCACGACTCCACGATGGGCTGGCTGGTGATCGTCGGCTCCATCCCGATCGGCGTGCTCGGGCTCGCCTTCAAGGACCAGATCGAGGGCCCGTTCCGTGATCTGCGGCTGATCGCCACCACCCTCATCGTGCTGGGCATCATCCTGGGCATCGCCGACCGGCTCGCGGCCCGCGATGCCAAGGGCGGCAGGCACCGCGCGGTGCGGGAGCGCAAGACGCTGGAGGAACTGAACGTCAAGGACGGCCTGTTGTACGGCTGCGCCCAGGCCATGGCGCTGATCCCCGGCGTCTCCCGCTCCGGCGCCACCATCAGCGGCGGCCTGTTCATGGGCTACACCCGTGAGGCCGCGGCCCGCTACTCCTTCCTCCTCGCGATCCCCGCCGTCCTCGCCTCGGGCCTCTTCGAGCTGAAGGACATCGGCGAGGGCCATGTCTCCTGGGGCCCGACGCTCTTCGCTACGGTGCTCGCCTTCGTGGTGGCCTACGCAGTGATCGCGTGGTTCATGAAGTTCATCTCGACTCGCAGCTTCATGCCCTTCGTCATCTACCGCGTGGTGCTGGGCATCGTCCTGTTCGTCCTCATCGCCATGGGTGTGCTGAGCCCGCACGCGGGCGAGTCGGTCGGCTGAGGAACCGTCCCGCAGCGTCAGCCCGGCCTTTCGTAGAGCCGGTCAAGCAGCAGGTCCAGCTCGGCCATGTCCGGGTGGCGGCGGGCGAACCGCAGTCCCCGCTCGTGGTCCCTGATGCCCTCGCGCGCCTCCACCCGCGCGGTGACCTCCAGCGCCTCGGCCACGGGAGCGCGGGAGGTGTGGACGGCGTGCAGCGAGTGGGCCATGCGCCGGAGGACCGGGCGATAGGCGTCGAGGGCGGGGCGGACCCTCTCCTCGAACAGCGCGCGGTACTCCTCCCCCACCACCTCCAGGTGCTCGCCCCGCTGGGCGCGGGCGTCCTCCACCGCCCACTCGGCACCGGCCAGGTCCAGCCCCGTGCGCGCCGCGACACGGCGCACCAGTTCGTCGAGGATCCCGTTACGCCTGTCGCTCACGTGCCCTCCTCGTCGTAGCGGCCCCGCCGCGCAGTCGGCGGGGCCTTCCACCACATGCAGCCAGCATGACGGATGGATACGGACAGTGTGGCAGCGCTCACTGACAACACCCCCGGATATGGATGATCCGTCGCCCGCCGGGCACCGTCCGCACCGGGCGGGCGAGGCGGGCGAGGGGCGTGACGAGGGAAGACAGGCGAGAGGCCCCGGCCGGAGCCGGGGCCTGTGCCGCCGTGGGGGACGCGGACTTCTTCTTGCACCCCTTTCAACGAACACGGCGCAGGAACGTTACGCCTGACGCGGCGGCGGGCCCGTCGAGGGCCCTCGCGCCGCCGGGCCGTCCGCTGGCAGGTGTACGCCGCATACGGACGTACTCCGCTAGGGGTACGGAAAGACGCCCCTGGCAGACGACGACAAAGACGACTTCGCGAGTCATCGTTGGAGACATGGACAGGACGCCCACGCCCCGCCGGGGCAGGCCATGACTCCGCTGCTCGCGGCGGTGCTGCTCTCCCTGGTCTCGGCGGGCTGCTACGCCGCCGCGGCGATCGTGCAGGAGCGGCTGGCCGCCACCACGGCCCCGAGCCACTTCGGACTGCTGCGCTCGGCCCCCTGGTGGGCCGCGGCGGCCCTCCAGGGCTCCGGCGCGCTGCTGCACGTGGCCGCGCTGGGCCTGGGGCCTCTCACCGTGGTGCAGCCGCTGGGCGTGCTGACGCTGGTCCTGGCGGCGCCGATGGCCGCGCTGCTGGTCAGGCGCCCGGTGACCGGCACCGGCTGGCGCGGCGTCCTGCTGGCCTCGGCGGGCCTGGCGGGCATCCTGCTGCTCACGGGCTCCTCGGCGGCGCGTCCACTCGACACCACGGAGCAGTTGCTGGTCGGGGGCCCCGTGCTGGCGGCGCTGCTGGCGCTGACCGTGATCGCCACGTCGGCGGGCAGGCGGGTGCCGCTGATCAGGGGCGTCTCGCTGGCCACGGCCGCCGGGATCGCGTACGGCGGGGCCTCCGTCTTCGTGAAGACCGTCGCCGACAGTTGGGACGCCTCCTCGCTCCTCGCCCTGCTGCCCGCGCTGCTGCTCACGGGGGTGCTCGCGGCGTCCGGGCTGGCCGCCTCGCAGGCGTCGTACCGGGGCAGCGGGCTGACCGTGCCGCTGGCGACCGCGACCGTGGTCAATCCGGTCGTCGCCGCCGCCGTCGGCATCCTGCTGCTGGACGAGGGGTTCCGCTTCGGTGTGCTGGGTGAGCTGCTGGCCCTCACCGCCGCCGCCGTGGCCACCTGGGGCCTGGTGCTGCTGGCCTCGGACAGCGCGGCGCGGCACGAGCGCGTATCGCACGCCTCCGGGGACGGCACCCGCGACGCCACGGGCCAGGTCCCCGAGCCGGTCGTGATCCGCGCACCGGCCGGGACGTCCCGTGTCCTCCGGGGAGCGCGCGGAGGCGGGGGCTCCACCCGGGCCGACGCGGCGACGGTACCCCCCGGCCCGCGACGCACCGTGACCGGCGAAGAAGCGGCCGGGCCCGGCCGCGCAAGAGCGCACGGTTCCAGGAAAGTGACCTGGCCGGGGAGGGGAAGCGGGCCCGTCGAGGAAGCGTCCCCCGCCCCCTTCGCCGTCCCGGTGCCCGGCACGGTCCCTGCACCCCTGCCCACCGCTTCCCCGGACGACCCCCTCGATCCGACGCGGCCCTTCCAGCTCCACTGACGGGAGCGAGCGGGCCCGGTCCGGGCCCGGTCCGGGCGTCTACGGCGCCTACTCCCCGTCGCCCCGCGCGGGCCGCTCGTTCCTGCCCTCGGTGTACGGGATGCGCGCGATCTCCCACACCTCGCCGAGGGTGCCCCATTCGTTCTTGCCCAAGCGGGTCAGCGGGCGCAGCCGTGTCACCTCCGGGTGGCCGTCCACCAGCACGTCCTCGGAGACGGCGGCGTGCACCACGCGCCCGAAGACGACGGTGGAGTCGCCCAGCCGCACCGTGCTGTGCAGCTCGCACTCCAGCGCCACCGGCGAATCGGCGACCCGGGGCGGCTTCACCCGGCAGCTTCCCTCCTTGCGGAGCCCGACGGCGTCGAACTCGCTCATGCCGCGCGGGAAGTCCGTGGCCGTGGAGTTGATCTGCTCGAAGAGCGGCTCGGTCGCGAGATTGACGACGAACTGACCGGTCTCCTCGATGTTGCGCAGCGAGTCCTTGCGCCCGACCGAGGTGAACTGCACGACGGGCGGCGTCACGCACGAGACGGTGAAGAAGGAGTGCGGCGCCAGATTGTCCGTCCCGTCCGCGGCCGTGGTGGACACCCACGCGATGGGGCGGGGCACGACGGTCGCGGTCAGCAGCTTGTAGAAGTCCCGGGTGGGCATGGCCTGGGGGTCGAAATCAACGCGCATGATCACCAGTATCCCCCGCGGGGCGATCGCGCGGGCCGACCGGGGTCCCACGAGGCCGAGCGCGTGCCCGCGCCTCTCCTCCGGCCGCTTCGGCCCCGCATCCGCAGCACCCGCACCCGCACCCGCGTGTGAATGCACATGCGCACAAGAATTCACGGTGTTCACGCCGTCGGGGCGCGGTCTCCCCTTCCCCGGGAATCGGACTCCGCGCTTACTTGTGGGAGACGGGCCGATGCGGACCTGACCAGTTCGTTATCGGAGAGGTGTGTCTGGAGGCGCCTCTCCTGGCTGTTCCGATTCACATGTCCGTCCACCGATATCACTCGTCGGCTCCCATTCCCCTGCGCATTTCCGCGAAAGCCCACGGTGCTCCCCGGCCCCGGAGAGAGGTATGTCATGACCGCTGATGCCTTTACGCGGGGCACGGACCTCGTGGACGGCACCCTCCCACAGCGAACCGCCCTGGAGAACGCGCACCAATTGCTGCACCGGGCGCGCACGCTCACCACTCCGCTCCTGCGTGAGTGGGTCGGCGAACTGGACCCGCCGCTGCGGGAGATGGCCGAATACCACTTCGGCTGGAAGGACGTGCGAGGCCGGTCCTGCGGGGAAGAGCGGCGCGGGAAGGGGGTTCGGCCGGCGCTCGTCTTCGCCAGCGCCGAGGCCGTCGGCTGCCGGGCACGACGCGCGCGTCCGGCCGCTGTCGCCGTCGAGCTGCTGCACAACTTCTCCCTCGTGCACGACGACATCATCGACGGCGATCAGTTCCGGCACGGCCGTCGCACGCTGTGGAGCGCCTTCGACAGCGCCGACGCCACGCTGGCCGGGGACGCCCTGTTCACGCTGGCCTTCCGGGTGCTGGCCAAGACTCCGGCTCCTCGTGTGGTCCCGACGGTGCTGCATCTGTCGGCCGCGGCGCACGAGATGGCCGCGGGCCAGGCGCGCGAGCTGGTGCTTCAGCGCGACGGCGCCAGCGGGCCGGAGCAGTGTGTGGAGGCGGCGCTGGGAAAGACCGGCGCACTCATGGGAGGCGCCTGTGCGGTGGGGGCGATCGCGGGAGGCGCCAATGAGGAGCGTGCCGCACACTTTCGCGCCTTCGGCAGGCAACTGGGACTCGCCTTCCAGGTGACGGACGACGTCTTGGGGCTCTGGGGCGATCCGGCCACGACGGGCAAGGCCGTCGGCGCCGACCTGGCGGTGCGCAAGCTGTCCCTTCCGGTGGCGGCGGCGCTCGCGTCCGGCACCGCAGCGGGGCGCGAACTCGGTGAGCGCTACGCCTCGCCGCACCCGCCAGGGCCGGGTGACGTGGCACGGATGACGCAGCTCGTCGAAGAGGCCGGTGGCCGGGACTGGGCGTGGGACAAGACCGCCGAATGCCTGCGGAACGCCTTCGAGCACCTGCGGGATGTGAAGCCCGCTCCGGGCCCGGCCTGCCATCTGGCGTCGCTGGCCGCCGCGGCCTGCCAGCGCAGCGCATGACCCGTCGAAGAGCGTGCGGCCCCGAAGTTCCGCACGCAATACCCCGCACGAAACACCCCGTAGGAAAGGGGAGACTCATGACACGCATTCAGCCCCCGAGGGACAAGCCGTTTCTGCCGAGGCAGTGGCTACAGCGGTACGACGCGGTACACCTGACCCGGGGGTCCGACGACGAGGTGCTGGAACTCCCCGTCGGCAGCTCCATTCTGTCCTTCCTGGACTACAACCCCCGGTGATTCATCGACCGGCTCGTGGAGACCCGCGGCAATACGCTGTTCACGCTGGGCCTCGACATGACCAACTCGTGCACCGACGCCTGCCCGATGTGCTTCACCATGGAGAAGCGAAAGGCCGAAGGGCTCCAGCTCCATCTCGACCCCGACGTGACACTGCGCCGCATGGCGCAGCTTCGCGAGTGGTATCCCGACACCTTCCGGCTCGTCATGATGTCCGGTTCGGGGAGCCTCTCAATCTGCCGGGTGTGGAAGATCTGCTGGACGGAGTGGCGGAACTGGGGCTGGCCATCCGCGTCGACACCGCGGGCAAGAAGCTCCGCGTGGAACGTGTCCGTCGCGCCCTGCTGAATTCGGCCGTGGCCGTGCGGTTCAGTGTCGATGCCGTGCGCGAGGAGACCTTCCAGCGGGTGCACGCCGCGAGCGGGCTGGAGGAAAGGCTCGACGCCATCCGTCATCTGGTGTCCGAACGCGACGGTTCCGGCAGCGACACTCTGATCGGTGCCCACTTCGTCATTCAGCGGGACAGCTGGGACGAGATCGTCCCGTTCGCCGAGCAGACGCGCCGACTGGGCTGCGACTTCGTCTCGTACTCGACGACGAGACGATCGCTGGCCATGTGCTCTCCGGCATGGCACAGCTCGGGGCCCTGCCGGAAGCGGTCTCCCACAGCGTGGCCGTCCACGTCGACCGCATCGACCCGTGCGTGGTGCGGCGCGGTGCGGGCGACTACCGGCGTCTGGCCCGCGCGGCCGTGACGCACCCGCTTCCGGGCCATGTACAGCTCGCGGGCGGAGACCACTCCGGCCACTCCACCACCATCGGCAGTCTCGTGTCCGGCGAAGAATCCGCCCGGCGCGTCCTGGCCCGGCTCCGGCCCCGCGCCCACCGGCACCCCCGATGCCCCCGGGGCCCCCGCCCCCTACGAAGCACCCTTGGAAGGGTTCCGCGCGCTGGTGAGGGGATTGCTCGGCGACACCACCGGTGCCGCGCCCGCCAGGCTCCGCGCCGGGATGCTGAGGCGGATCCTCAAAGAGCCCGACGCCGTCGTCGCGGTGATCGCCCATGCCGCAACAGCGCGACGGCCGCGCGCCCGCTACTTGGTGCCTGCCCACGCCCGCTTCGCCGTCGCCGCGCGGCGCCTGCTGCCCAGCTCGCAGTGGAACGCCCTGGTCTCCGCGGTCTTCCTCGGACGGCAGCGGCCACCGGACCCGGCAGGCGGACCGGGAGGCCCTGCCGTCACTCCCGCAGGTCCTCCGCCTTGACGCCGACGAGCAGCAGAACGACCGCCAGCAGCACGATCCCCGCGCTGATCTGGAGGCCGAGGGCGAGGCTGCCGGTGCTGTGCTGGATGAAGCCGAGCAGCGAAGGGGACGCCGCAGCGGCGAACGAGCCCATCGAGGTCACCAGCGCGATCCCGGTGGCGGCGGCCCGCTCCCCCAGGTAGATGGAGGGGATGGAGTAGAAGACGGTGAGGCCCGAGTAGTGGGCGGCGGCGAGAACCGCCAGGAGCAGCACGACGACGGTGACGCCGTCCGCGGTGAAGGAGAGGGCCAGCATCGCCAGCGCCGCGACGGTCCAGCTCAGTGCGGCGTGCCAGCGGCGTTCCAGGGTGCGGTCGGAGTGCCGCCCGACGATCAGCATGACCACGATGCCCAGCAGGGGCGGCAGGGCCGAGAAGAAGCCGAGGTCGAGGACGTCGCCGACGCCCGCCTCCGCGATGATCCGCGGGGTCCAGAACGACACGGCGTTGGCGAGGGTGTAGGCGCCGCAGGCGCAGAGGCCGATGATCCACAGCTTCGGGTCGCGCAGCGCGAGGAGCAGTCCGCCGTGGCCCTTGTCCGTCGCCCCCTCCGCGCCCTTCCGCCGCTGGTCCGCGTCGAGGTCCGCGCGGACGGCGGCGCGCTGCGCGGGGGTCAGCCAGCGCGCCTGTTCGGGGCCGTCGAGGAGCCACAGCAGGACGGCACCCGCGAGCAGGACGGGCGGGACGCCCTCGATGATGAACAGCCACTGCCAGTCGGCGAGGCCGCCGACGCCGCCGAAGGAGTCCATGATGGCGCCGGACATGAGGGACCCGAGGACGCCGGAGACGGGGACGCCCGCGAAGAACACGGCGGTCATGCGGGTGCGCCGGGCCGAGGGGAACCAGAGCGAGAGGAAGTAGAGGGCGCCGGGGAAGAACCCGGCCTCCGCGATGCCGAGGAGGAAGCGGGCGAGGTAGAAGGTGATCTCGTTCTGCACCAGCGAGGTGGCGACGGTGATGACACCCCAGGACGCCATGATGCGCACGAGCGTCATCCGGGCGCCGATCCGGGCGAGCAGCGCACTGCTCGGCACCTCGAAGAGGATGAAGCCCACGAAGAAGAGGGTCACGCCGAGGCCGTAGACGGCGGAGCCGAACCCGAGGTCGCGCTGGAGCCCCTGCTGGGCGATACCGATGTTGGTGCGGTCGATGAAGCTGACGATGTAGCAGATGACCAGGAGCGGCAGCACGCGCCAGGCGATGGTGCGGTAGGTCGCATCGCGGTCGACCTCGGCTGTGCCGGGGGAGCCCGGTGAGGAGCCCTGCGGAGAATCCTTCGGGGAGTCCGGTGGTTCGGTGAAGGTTGACGGGTCGGCCACGACGTACGGCTCCTTTGGTGAACAGTCTCGCCGGAGGCGGCGGGCGCTGCGAGTCTCAGCCGCTTAAGTTGATAAAGTCAACACCTTGGACGACGCCACCTCGACCGGGGATACCATGCAGCGCATGGTGAAACGTGAGGATGGCCGAGACCTCGTGCCGATCTCCGAGCTGCTGTCCTACCGGCTGTCGCGCACATCCTCGGCGCTGTCGCGCAGCGCGGCGCTCCGGTACCGCCGCGAGTTCGACGTCAGCCTCGGCGAGTGGCGCACCCTCGCGCTCATCGCGGCCGATCCGACGCTGACGCTGAACCGGCTGGCCCGACGGGCGGGTCTCGACAAGGCCCAGATGAGCCGGGTCGTCCGCGGCCTGGTCGAGCGGGGGTTCGTGAACCGCACGGAGGGGACGGGACGCAGCCGCCAACTGGCCCTCACCGAGGCCGGGGTCGAGGTGTACCGGGGTCTGATCGGCGCCGCGAACGAGCGGGACGCGACCTTCGCCGCCGCGCTCACCGAGGAGGAGACGCGCGTCCTGGACCGCGCCCTGGACAAGCTCGCCGACCTCGCGCTGTCCCTGGAACACCAGGAGCGGGAGCACTTCGACAAGGACTAGCCAGAGACGGCCAGGGACCCGGGCAGGGGCCGGGCGGCGACTCGCAAGTGTTGACAACATCAACAGGCGGGGGATAGTTCTGATCGGGTCATCCTGAAGGGGAGGTGGCTCGATGACCGACACGGTCACCATCTGCGAATGCTTCGCCCGGGACGGGCTCCAGCACGAGCCCGCTTTCGTGCCGACCGCAACGAAGGTCGGCCTGCTGGAGATGTTCGCCGGCGCGGGCTTCCGCCGCGTCGAGGCGACGAGCTACAGCCATCCGCGCTGGGTCCCCGCCTTCGCCGACGCGAGCGAGGTACTGGCCGGTGTCACACACCGCCCCCGCGTGGCGTTCAAGGCGACGTGCCCCAACCCGCGGGCCGTCGAGCGGGCCCTGGCCGACCTCGAACTCGGCGTGGGCGCGGAGGAATTGAGCCTGCTGGTCTCGGCCAGCGAGAGCCACACGCGCAAGAACCTGCGCAGCACGCGGGAAGAGCAGTGGCGGCGGGTCGAGGAGATGACCTCGCTGGCCGACGGCCGGTTCCGGCTCGTCGGAGTGGTCTCCGTCGCGTTCGGGTGTCCCTTCGAGGGGCGGATCGATCCGGGCCGCGTCGCCGATGACGTCGCCCGCTTCGTGGGACTCGGCGCCGACGCCGTCACGCTGGGCGACACCACGGGCGTCGCCACCCCCGGAGACGTCACCCGGCTCTTCACCCGGCTGGAGCGCGAGCACCCCGGGCTGCCGGTCGTCGCCCACTTCCACAACACCCGGGGGACGGCCGTCGCAAACGCGGTGGCGGCCCTGGAGGCGGGCTGCCGCCACTTCGACAGTGCGCTCGGAGGTGTCGGCGGCCACCCGTCGAAGATCGGCTACGGCGCCGGGCTCACCGGCAACGTCTGCACCGAGGACCTGGTGAGCCTGTTCGAGGCCATGGGTGTGGACACCGGGCTCGACCTGGACGCGCTCGCCGCCGCTTCCGCGGCCTGCGAGAAGGCACTCGGCCGCCCGCTGCACAGCATGGTGGCGCGCGCCGGATTCCAGCGCTCCGCCGCCTGACCCCCTCCCCCTCCCTCACCCCCACCGCGAACCGCCCGACCGAGGAGAACCCTCCGTGACCGTCACGACCAGCGGACAGCCGACCGACACGGGCTCAACGGGCTCGACGGATTCGACGGGCTCGACAGGCTCAACGGACGCGGGCGTCCTGCTCGTCGAGGACCGAGGCCCCGTCCGCGTCCTCACCCTCAACCGTCCCGACAAGCTCAACGCCCTCGACACGGCCCTCACCCGGGCCCTCGACGACGCGCTCACCGCCGCGGAGGAGGACGGCGAGGTGCGCGCCGTCGTGCTCACCGGCGCGGGGCGCGGCTTCTGTTCGGGCGCCGATCTGTCGGAGTTCTCGTCGCTCACCCCCGGCCAGCCGGATGCCGTCCTGGAGCGGGCGGCCCTCACCGCCCGGCTCCAGACGCGGATGCAGCAGATGGGCACACCGGTCGTCGCGGCGGCGCACGGTGCCGCGGTGGGCGGTGGCGCCGGACTCGTCGTGGGCGCCGACATGACCGTCGTGGGCACGGACCTGAAGTTCGGCTACCCGGAGCTGCGGCACTCGATCGTCCCGGCACTCGTCATGACCGGGCTCCAGCGCCAGTTCAGCCGCAAGCTGGCCTTCGAGCTGGTGAGCACGGGGCGGCTGCTGTCCGCGGCGGAGGCGGCGGAACACGGCCTGGCCAACCGCGTCGTCGAACCGGATCAGGTGGTCGACGCCGCACTGGAGATCGCGGAGCGGTGGGCGGCCGTGGAGCCCCGCGCGCTCCGTGCGGCCAAGGAACTGTTCTACCGCGTCGCGGATCTGCCGACCGAGGCGGCGATGCGGGCCGGGCAGGACGTGAACGCGCTGATGCGGGGGTTCCGCCAGTGAACGCCGCCAGCACCGCCGGCGCCCCCGGCACGCCCAGCGCCCCCGGCTCGTCCGCCCCGCTGGAGGGCGTCACCGTCCTCGACTTCTCGCGGGTCCTCGCAGCGCCGATGGCCACGCAGATCCTCGCCGAGCTGGGCGCCACCGTCATCAAGGTGGAACGGCCGCGCTGCGGCGACGAGACCCGCGGCTTCGAGCCCCGCCTGCCCCAGGGCGAGAGCGCCTACTTCTTCGCGTTCAACCGAGGCAAGCGCTCGGTCACCCTGGACCTCAAGAACCCCCGAGGCCGGGACCTCGCCCGCCGCCTCGCGGCCCGCGCCGACGTCGTCGTGGAGAACTTCCTGCCGGGCGCCATGGACAAGCTGGGCCTGGGCTACGACGAACTCGCCGCGCACAACCCGGGCCTGGTGTACGTGTCGGCCACCGGCTTCGGGCAGAGCGGGCCCGACCGCATGCGCAAGGGCTACGACACCATCTTCCAGGCGCTGTCCGGCGTCATGGCCATGACCGGGGAGCCGGACGGGCCGCCCAGCAAGACCGGCATACCCGTCGCGGACATGACCTCCGGCCTCTGGGTCGCGATCGCCGCGCTCACCGGGCTCGCCGGACGCGGTGCCACCGGCCGCGGACGGCACTTCGACGTCTCCATGATGGACGTCCAGCTCAGCCTCCAGGCCCTCAACGCGGCCCGGCTGTTCGCGCTGGACGAGGACCCGTCGCGCACCGGCACCGAACACCCCGGACGGGTACCCTCCGCCGCCTTCCAGACCGCCGACGGCGGCTGGCTGCACATCAGCGGAAGCGACCAGCACTGGGGGCCGCTGTGCTCCGTGCTCGGTCTCGACGGACTCGTCGAGGACCCTTCCCTGCGCAACAACGCGGGGCGCGTCGCCCACCGCGAGCGGGTGATGACCGCGCTGCGCACGGCGATCGCGGCGCGGAACCGCGAAGCGCTGCTCAAGGAGCTGCACGCCGCCGACGTCCCGGCAGGCGAGGTCCGTGGCGTACGGGAGGCCCTGGCCGCCCCGCACGCGCGGGAGCGGGGCGTCGTCACCGGCTTCGACCACCCCACCGAGGGCCCCTTCCAGGCCGTGCGCACTCCGCTGCGCGAGACGGGCGGCGAGCCCGCGCCCGCAGGGACTCCCCCACTGCTGGGCGCCGACACCGACGACGTGCTCGCGGAGTTCGCCGGGCTCGACGACGCCGAGATCGAGGGCCTGCGGGCCACGGGGGTGATCTGAGGTGACCGGACCCGGCGAACCGGCCGCCACAGCGGCGGAAGCCCCGCGTGTGCGTCGCACGGTGACCGACGGCATCGCCCACGTCGAACTGGCCAGGCCGCGCGCCCGCAACGCCGTGGACCTGCCCATGTGCCGGGAGCTGAGGTCGGTCTTCGAGGAGATCGACGCCGACGACGACGTCCGCGTGGTGCTCCTGTCCGCGCGGGGCCCCGCCTTCTGCGCAGGGGCCGACCTCAAGGAGCGGGCCGGGAAGGACGCCGCCTGGGTACGCCGCCGTCGGCTCGCCTCGTTCGCCGCCTACGAGGCCGTCGAGCGGTGCCGCCGTCCGGTCGTCGCGCTCGTGCACGGTGCGGTCGTGGGGTCCGGCGGCGAGATCACGCTGGCCGCCGACTTCGCCGTCGCCGCCGAGAGCACCGTCTTCCGCTTCCCCGAGCCGCACTGGGGCACGGTCGGCGCCACCCAGCGGTTGCAGCGCGCGATCGGCAAGCGCCGCGCGAAGGAACTCCTCTTCACCGGGCGCCCCATGCCAGCGGCCGAGGCCCTCGGCCTGGGCGTCGTCTCCCGGGTGGTCCCCGACGAGCGACTGGCCGACGCGGGCGCGGAGATCGCGGAACGGATCGCGGAGGCACCGCCGCTCGCCATCTCGCTGACCAAGCGGGCCGTCGACCTCGGCGGCGAGACCGACCTCGACCGCGGCATCAGGATCGAGATGTCCGCGATCGAACAGTGCCTGGCCGACGGCGGCTGGCGCGACGGCGTCGACCGGTTCGCGCGCCGCGGCTCCGAGGACTCCCGCAGCACCGACGTGGAGAAGTGATGAACCTCAGCAGGACGACATGCCCCCTCACCCCGCACGAGGCGCTGGAGCGCGCCGCGTTCCTCGCCCCCGACGTGGAGGCCGTGGTCACGGCCGAAGAACGGATCACCTACGGTGAGCTGGCCGCCGAGGTGGCCCGGATCCGGTCGGCGCTCTCCGCTGCCGGAATCGGCCGGGGCGACCGCGTCGGCCTCTGCCTCGGCAACGGTCCCCGCTGGGTCGCCCTGTTCCTCGCCCTGGGCTCCGTCGGCGCGGTGACCGTCCCCGTCAACACCCGGTACACCGCCGACGAGGTGGCACACACCCTCGCCCATGCGAAGGTCTCTACGCTGTTCGTCGCGGACCACGTTCTCCGCGTCGACTTCAGCGCCGTCCTGGACGAGATCGGCGTCGGCACGGAGGCCACCGACGGGGACGGCACCGTCGCCTGCGCAGCGCTGCCCGATCTGGAACGCGTCGTCATGCTCGGCCAGGAGACGCCCGGATGGGCGACACCGTGGCCCGCGTTCCTGGCCGAAGGAGGCTCCGGTGCGGCGCCCCCGCCGACGGGCACCCCCGACGACATCCTCCTCGTCCAGTACACCTCCGGCACGACCTCCCGCCCCAAGGGCGTGCTGCTCACCCAGCGCGGCATGTGCGCCGACGCGTTCTTCTCCGGCGCCCGGCTCGGCCTGCGTCCCGGGGACCGCTTCCACAGCGCACGGCCCTTCTTCCACGTCGCCGGAAGCACCCTGTCCGTCCTGGCCTGTCTCCAGCACGCCGCCACGCTGGTGACCATGCCGAAGTTCGAACCGGCCGAGGCGCTGCGGCTGCTGGAGGCCGAGCGCTGCACCCACTTCTCCGGCAACGACACCATCGCACTGATGCTGCTCAACCACCCCGACCGCGCACACCGCACCCTGCGTCTGCGGGGCGCGTGGGTCGCCGCCTCCCCCACCGTCATCCGGCGGGTGATCGACGAACTGGGCGCCGCCGAGTGCGTCGCGGGCTACGGACTGTCCGAGGCGTCCCCCAACGTCGCGCAGTCCTGCTGGTGGGAGGAGGACGAGGTGCGTGCCTCCGGCGCGATGCGGGTCGAGCCCGGCGTCGAGGTGCGCATCCGGGCCCTGGACGGCACCCGCGACTGCGGCCCGGACGAGCCGGGCTCCATCCTGGTGCGCGGCTGGAACGTGATGCGGGGCTATCTCGACGCGCCCGAGGCGACCGCCGCCGCCATCGACCCCGACGGCTGGCTGGCCACCGGCGACGTCGGCACCCTCGACACCTCCGGGCGGCTGCACTTCGTGGGGCGCACCAAGGACATCATCCGGGTCGGCGGCGAGAACGTCGCACCGGCCGACGTGGAGGACACCCTGCACCGGCATCCGCTGGTGCGGCAGGCCGTCGTGGTCGGCGTCCCCGACGAACGGCTGGTCGAGGTCCCCTTCGCGTTCGTCGTCCTCACCGAACCCGGCGTCACGGAGGACGAGTTGATCGAGTGGGCCCGCACCCGGATGGCGGGCTTCAAGGTGCCGCGCCATCTGCGGATCGTCGACGGGTTCGAGGGCATCGGCATGACCGCCAGCTCCAAGGTGCGGAAGAACCTGCTCGCGGAGCACGCCCGTACGCTGCTCGCGGGGCAGGACGACGAGGTGCCCGCATGACGCGCATCCCCACGCCGGTCACCCGGCTGCTCGGCATCGACCTGCCCGTCGTCCAGGCGGGCATGTCCTGGGCGTCCTCGTGCTCGGCGCTGCCGCTCGCGGTCAGCAGGGCCGGGGGCCTCGGGGTCGTCGCCGCAGGACCGATGCGGCTGGACGACCTCGCGCGCGTGCTCGACGAGACGGCGGCGGGCACCGACAGCCCCTGGGCGGTCAACCTCCCGCTCTACCGGCAGGGCGCCGAGGACGTCATCGAGCTGCTCCTCTCCCGCAGACCGCCCGTGGTCATCGCCTCCCAGGGCGGGCCGCGCCGCTATCTGGAGCGCTTCCACGACGTCGGCACCCGCTGTCTGCACGTCGTGGCCGGTGTCGAGCACGCCCGCAAGGCAGCCGAGGCGGGGGTCGACGGTCTCGTGGTCGTCGGCGCGGAGGCGGGCGGGCACCCGCCGCCCGCCATGGTGACCACCCAGGTCCTGGTGCGTGCCGTGGTCTCGGCCGTCCCGGAGGTCCCCGTGATCGCCTCCGGCGGGATCGCGGACGGGGCCGGACTGGCCGCGATGCTGGCACTGGGCGCGGGCGCGGCGCAGTTCGGCACCCGCTTCCTCGCGACGGAGGAGGCCACCGTGCACCCCGACTACAAGGCGGCGGTCCTCGCCACCGGGGTGGACGGCACCCGCACCGTCGGACACGGTCTCGGTGTCATCCGCGCCGTGGCGAACGACTTCACCGCACGCATGGGGCGCCTGGAGGAGTCGGCGGCCGAACTGGACGTGCGGCGCAAGGAGTTCCAGTCCGTCACCCTCAAGGACGCAGCGCTGCACGGCAGGGTGCGCGACGCCAAAGTGGAGGCCGGACAGTCCGCCGGTCTCGTCGACTCGGTGCTGCCCGCGGCCGACGTCGTGGAGCGCGTCGTGACCGAGTACCGCGCCGCGCTCGCCCGTCTCCCCCTTCCCGTCGAGCCGGCCCCGGAGTCGGAGCCGGAGTCTCCGTCGGCGTAGCGGGCGCCGGGCCCGGACGGTGCCGCCAGGGCGCGTTTTTTGGGGTCGCCCACCTCGCCGTATCACTACACGTATCCGACGCAACACCCTAAGTGGCCCTCAGGGATGACTGATCCACCGTATGGAGTGATCATTCCGGGCCAGGGCACATAACCCCCACCTCCGCGAACCAAGCTCTCGGCGTGGCGATCGCCGGGCGGCTCAACAGCCGCCCGTGCGGCCTGACATGGCTGTTCCCGGCCATGTCACTTCGGTCGAGAGGATGCGTGGATTGCGCGGTACGACGAGCAGGAGACGGGGCGCCTGGAGGACGGCGTCGGTGGCGGCAGCGGTGCTGTCCGTGCTGGTGGGGCCGGTCGCGGCGGGTCTGAGTCAGGCCGCTTCCGGGCCCGGCATCATGAGCTGGGGCGCAGGGACAGGCGGGCCAGTTGGGCGACGGCGGCACCGGTGACCGCTGGTCCCCTGGCCCGGTGACGGCTGAACCGGGGCGAGGTACGGAAGATCTCCGCGGGCGGGACGGAGAGCGGCGACTCCTTCGCCGTCGCACAGTTGGAGGACGGCACCGTACGGGCCTGGGGCAGCGACTCCGCCGGGCAGCTCGGCAACGGCACCCGGCACGACCGGGCCACCCCCGACACGGTGACCGCGCAGCGGACCAGAGCGTCAGCCAGCGGCTGCGCGGCGTACGGGCCGGAGCGAAGGTGACCGTCACCTTCGACGACAGGACAGGGGGCGCCAACCGCTCCTGCGGCAAGGAGCAGATCGACGCCGGTCAGCCGTACACCCTCCAGGGGTCGGGCGGCACGAAGCGGAGCTTCACGACCGAGCCGGGCGGCACCGACTGGCGCCGCGACCAGAGTTACACCTTCACGGCGGACGAGAACGAGCCCCTGATCACCTTCGCCTCGGCGCAGACCAAGGGGCGCTGGGACTGCGGGCCACTGCTCGCCAAGGTCCGCGCCTCCCAGGTGCCGCCCCCGGTGGACAAGACGGTCCCCAAGAACCGGCTGCCTGAGCCGGAAGCCTTCCAGGGCAACGAGCGCATCACCGCGCAGAAGGCCGCCGACCACTGCGCGAGCGCCCGGAGCAACTGCGCCTTCACCGTGGACAAGGAGTACTCGTACACCTACTACGACACCTCACGGGTCGTCGGCGAGGCGTATCTCAACTGCACCCGCAACACCGTCAGCCACGAACGGCAGGTCAAGTACACGGGACGCGCCTATGACAATCTGAGCCAGAGCGCCGACATCGAGCGGCTGGCCAATCCCAAGGACAACCTGAACCAGCCCTGAACCAGCAGTTCACCTCCGGCTTCGACAAGAGTTCACCGGAGCCCTGGCGCTGGTCCACGTCGACGGACCGGACGGTCCGCGAGACCATCGAGGCGGGCGAGGCGGGCTGGATCGAGGCCCAGCCCGGCAGGCAGCGCGTCGACGGGTGGCTGGTGAGCGGCGGCGACGACCCCGACAAGCAGATCCGTCTGCACGTGGTCGCCGACGGCCCCTCACCACGGGTACCTGACCGCATCTACCAGCGCACGGGCCCGCGCGCCACGGGCGAGAAGGAACGCTGCCGCTCCTACCGCCCGAACGCGCCCACCTCCGTGGGCGAGGACGCACCGGCGGCCGGAGCCGACCGGGAGGACTGACCCGGATCGCATCGAGGGGTCCGAGGGGCCCAGGGGGGTCCGAGGGGCGTGCCGCACATGGCGCCCCTCGGGCCCCCGTCGCTGTTCAGTGGATGTGGGAGCCGCCGTTGATGTCGTAGGTGACACCGGTGAGGTACTCGGACTCGGGCCGGGCCAGGAAGGCGATGACGTCGGCGACATCGGTGACGGTTCCGGTGCGGCCCATCGGGATGTCGGCGACCATGGCGGCCTTGCGCTCCGGGTCGAGACGGCCCGCGGTGATGTCGGTGTCTATCAGGCCGGGCGCGACGGAGTTGACGGTGACTCCGGAGGGGCCCAGCTCACGGGCCAGGGCACGCGAGAACCCGAGCAGCGCCGCCTTCGCCGCCGAGTACGCGACGCCGCCGAAGACACCGCCGCCCCGCTCTGCCGAGACCGAGGAGAGGTGGACGATCCGGCCGAAGCCGCGCTCGGCCATGCCGGGCGCGATGCGCCGGGTGACGAGGAAACTGCCGCGGACGTTGACGTCGAAGATGCGGTCCCACTCCTCTGCCGAGACGTCGAGGAAGCGGGTGGGCGAGGTGATCCCGGCGTTGTTGACGAGGGCGCCGATCGGGGTCAGTTCGGCCTCGACGGCGGCCACGGCGGTGTCCACCGCTTCGGGGTCCGTCACATCGGCTGCGACCCCCAGCGTGCGCACACCATGTGTTCCGGCCACCTCGCGCGCGGTGTCCTCGGCCGCGCTCTCGTCGATGTCGATGACGGCGATGTCGTAGCCGCCCGCCGCCAGTGCGTGCGCCGTGGCCCGCCCGATGCCACGCGGCGACCCCGCGCCGGTGACGACGGCGGAGCGGGAGAGGGGGGACGAGGGGGTGGAAGGGGAGGTCATCGGGGTCTCCTGGGGGAAGCTGATGGGTGTGGGTGAGTTGATGTGGGCGGGTCGGTGGGGTGCCGACCGTGACGGTGCGTCAGAGGGTCAGCGGGTCGGCGCCGGTCCCGCACCGGCCTCGGCGAGCAGTCGTGAGACCACCGCTCCGGCGCGTGCCGCCTCGGCGGGCCGCTCCGCTTCCGGCACATCGTGCGTCTCCAGCTCCAGGCTGTAGTGGCCCTCGTAGCCGACGGCCGTCAGATGGCGGATCAGCGCGGCGAAGTCCACCTCGCCCCGGCCGATGCTGCGGTGGATGTCGCCGCGTACGGCATCGCGCAGATGGACATGGGCGAGGCGGTCGCCGAAGGCGCGGGCCGCCGCCACGCAGTCGCCTCCCCCGGCCACCACATGGCTGGTGTCCAGCACCAGACGGACCGGGGTCCCCGCCAGCTCCTCCCGCAGCCGCAGAGCGCGGGAGAGGTCGTGGCACAGCCGCGAGAAATGCGGGGCCTCGACGAGCAGCGCGAGCCCCGCCGGTGCCACCACCCGCTCCGCGGCGGCCAGCGCACCGGCGACGGCGCGGATCGCCGCGTCCTCGTCCCCGCGCGGAGGACCACCATGCGACGGACCCTCATGAGCCGGACCCTCCTGCGCACCGCAGGGCAGCGTGACCGAGGGCGCGCCCGTCAGCTCTGCCAGCCGCACCAGCGGCTCCAGCCGTGCGGCGACCGTCGACGGAGTGAGCGCGGGGTCGTCCAGCGGGCCGACGTCCGCGTTGACGGTACGGACCCGCAGCCCGCTGTCGCGGACCAGTCCGGCGATCGGCCCGACCCGCTCCCCCGGCAGCGGGAAGGGCACGTGGTCGCAGACGCCGGGCAGGGCACCGAGGTCGATCTCCGCGAACCCGGCCCCGGCGATCTTCCGCAGCGCCTCGTCCAGTGGCAGTCTGCGCAGCGAGATCGTGCTGCATCCGACGCGCGGGTCGATCGGCTGCCTCCCCGAGGCGCCCGTGACGGCCGAGGCGGCGGACGCGGAGGTCGCGGAGGACGCGGCCGTCACAGCTCCGCCCGCACACGGTCCTTGACCGCGGCCACCGACAGGCCGTAGCGGTCGTGCAGGGTGGGCAGCGCTCCCGCTGCCAGGAACGCGTCGGGCAGACCGATCGGCACGATCCGCGTCCCGGCGCCCGCGTACGCCAGGCAGGAGGCCACGGACTCGGCGAGCCCGCCGATGACGGAGTGGTTCTCCAGCGTCACCACCAGCCGCCCCTCGGCCGTCTCGCGCAGGATCGTCTCGTGGTCCAGCGGCTTGATGGTCGGTACGTGCAGTACGGCGGCGTCGATGTGGTCGGCCTCCAGCTCGCGCGCGGCGGTGAGAGCGCGGGGTGTCATCAGTCCCGTCGAGACGAACAGCACGTCGCGTCCGGTGCGCAGCGTGGCGGCGCGGCCCAGCTCGAAGCGGTAGTCGTACTCGTCGAGCACGGTGGGCACGGCGCCGCGCAGCAGCCGCAGATACGTCGGCCCTGGCGCTGCTGCCAGTGCGGGGACGGCCTGTTCGATGTCGACGGAGTCGGCGGCGTCGACGATCGTCAGCCCTGGGACGCCGCGCAGGATCGCCAGATCCTCGGTGGCCTGGTGGCTGGGCCCGTAACCGGTGGTGAGTCCGGGCAGCGCGCCGACGATGTTGACGTTCAGGCCGGGTTCCGCGATGTCGAGGCAGAGGAAGTCGTAGGCGCGGCGGGTGGCGAAGACGGAGTAGGTGGAGGCGAACGGGAGGAGCCCGACCTCAGCCAGGCCCGCCGCTGCGCCGAGCATGGCCTGTTCCGCCATGCCCGACTGGAAGAACCGGTCGGGGTGTGCCTCGCGGAAGATGTGCATGTCGGTGTACTTGGCCAGGTCGGCGGAGAGTCCGACGATCTCCGGGCGCTCCTCCGCGAGCCGGGCCAGCGCGTGGCCGAAGGGGGCGCGGGTGGTGCGCTGCCCCTCCTCGGCGATAGAGGCGATCATGGCCGAGGTGGTGAGCTTGCGCGGCGCGTTCTTGGCTTGGGTCTTGGCCTTGGCCGTTGACGGGGCGGCGGTCATGCGGCGGTTCCTTTCCGGGGAGGGGCGGGTCGGGGACGGGGTGGGCTACTGGACGTCGCGGCCCTGGGCCAGCTCGTCGCGTGCGAGCTGCCACTCGTGCTCCTCGACCCGCATGAAGTGCGCCTTCTCCCGCGTCTCCAGCAGCGGTACGCCGCGCCCGATCCGGGTGTCACAGATGAGCACCGAAGGCGAGCCCCGGTGTGCGCGCAGCGCGTCGAAGGCGTCGACGAGGGCCCCGATGTCGTTGCCGTCCACGCGTATCGCGTGCCAGCCGAACGCCTCCCACTTCTCCGTGACCGGCTCGGTCCGCAGCACACCGGCCGTGGGGCCGTCCGCCTGGAGGGCGTTGACGTCGACGATGGCGGTGACGTTGTCCAGCCCGTGGTGGGCGCAGAGCATCGCGGCCTCCCAGGTGGAGCCCTCGTCCAGCTCGCCGTCGGAGAGCAGGTTGTAGACCCGCGCCTCGCTGCCCTGGTGGCGCAGCCCCAGCGCCATGCCCGCCGCGATGCCGAGCCCGTGGCCGAGCGAGCCGCCGGAGATCTCCATGCCCGGCGTGTACGAGGCCATGCCCGACATGGGCAGCCGCGAGTCGTCGCTGCCGTAAGTGGCCAGCTCCTCGGGGTCCAGGATGCCCGCCTCGGCGAGGGCCGCGTACAAGGCGATGGCGTAGTGGCCGACCGACAGCAGGAACCTGTCGCGTTCGGGCCAATCCGGTTCGTCGGCGCGGTAGTTGAGCACGTCCTTGTAGGCGACGGCGAGGATGTCCGCGACCCCGAGCGCCTGGCCGATGTAGCCCTGGCCCTGTACCTCGCCCATGTCGAGGGCGTGGTGGCGGATGCGGTGGGCCGCGTCGCGCAGGGCACGGACGCGCACCTCGCGGGAGGCATCGGCGGTCGTGGTGGGTGCGGGGGTGGACGGGGTCACTGGTGCGTCACTCCTCGGGGAGGTACGGGGTAGTCACGGGGAGCCGGGGGTTCGGGAGGTCAGCGGGTCAGCGGGCCGCGGCGGTGACCGGTTCCGCCGTGGGCGCGCCCTCCCCCGTGGCCAGGTCCACCGCGCTCTTCTCGCGCGGCCCCCAGGTCTCCCAGGTCACGAGCGTCGCCACGAGCCCCAGCAGCCCGTAGAAGCTGAAGAGCAGCGCGGGCCCCACCCAGCCGGTGCCGGAGTACAGGGCCGTAGCGATCATCGGGGTGAAGCCGGAGACGACAGCGGAGAGTTGGTAGGCGAGGGAGGTCCCCGCCGTACGGGTCTTGGTCGCGAACAGCTCGGCGAACCAGGCGCCCTGGACCCCGGCGAGCGAGTTCTGGCACACCGCGTAGCTGACGACGAAGGCGGCCAGCACCAGCGCCGCCACCTCGGTGTTGACGAGCAGGAACATGGGGACGCCCCACAGGAGCGTGATGACGCAGCCCGTCAGATACACCGGGCGCCGTCCGACGCGGTCGGAGAGCCCGCCCCACAGGACGGTGGCGAAAATGCCGAGGGCCGCGGCGGTCACCAGCGCGACGAGGCTGACGGTTCCCGAGACGTCGGGCGCCTTGTCGTCGTCGAGGTAGGAGAGGACGAAGGTGACGGAGATGGCGTACCCGGCGGTCTCGGTGCTCCGGAGGCAGAAGGCGCGCAGCACGTTGCGCCAGTCCTCGCGCAGCACCTCCAGCAGCGGGTTCCTGGCCACCTGCCCGGAGTCCTTCAGCTCCTGGAACTCGGGCGACTCGTCGATCTTGAGCCGGATGAGGATGCCCACGGCGATCAGGACCGCGCTGAAGAGGAAGGGCACGCGCCAGGCCCAGGTGTCGTTCAGGGTGTTGGCGCTGAGGAGGAAGGCGAGGTTCGCGAGCAGCAGTCCGACGGGGAAGCCCGCCTGGGTGATCCCGGTGTAGAGGCCGCGTTTGCGCCACGGCGCGTGCTCGTACGTCATCAGGATGGCGCCGCCCCACTCCGCGCCGAAGGCGAGCCCCTGGATCACGCGGACCACGACGAGCAGGACCGGGGCCCACACGCCGACCATCTGATACGTGGGCAGACAGCCGATGAGCACGGTGGCGACGCCCATGAGCAGCAGGGACCCGACGAGTACGGGTTTACGTCCGACGCGGTCGCCGAGGTGCCCTGCGACGATGCCGCCCAGAGGGCGCGCCGCGAAGCCGATGCCGAGCGTGGCGAAGGACAGCAGCGTCGCGGAGAGCGGATCGGAGTCCGGGAAGAACACGTCGCCGAAGTAGAGCGCGGCGGCCGTGCCGAAGCCGATGAAGTCGTACGTCTCGATGGTCGCGCCGACGCCGCAGCCGACGGCGACCCTTCGCCGCTCCGGTGATCCGTGCGCCGCGTGCCGCGGCGCCTGTGCGGGGGGCGGGGAGCCTGCCATGGGCGATCCTCCTTGATCGTCTCTGACGCGCCTGTCGGCGAGGGCATCGTTCGTCGTTCGCGCACCGCTGTTGACTGTTAACACTCAACAGCGACAGTGATCGATACTGTCGTCGCCACGTCGTCCGACGTCAACCTCCCCGAAACAACTTTTTCGCTCCGGAGGCGCGCGGGACCTACGCGCGTGCGGTGAGGGCGCGCCAGCCGTTGTCGAGGAGGTCGAAGGCGCGGGTCAGGGCCTCGCGGGGGTCCTCGTGAGCGCGGGCCGCGTGGGGCGCTTCGAGGGCGAAGTGGGCCAGCGCCGTGCACGCGGGGTCGTCCGCCGCAAGGCCGCTCTCGTCGGCGATGGCCGCGGCGAGGGCGGTGGTGTGGCGCAGCCACATGGCCTGGTGGTAATCGCGCAGGGCCGGGGTGTCGTTCACCAGCTTGAGGAAGGTGGCGAAGCGGGGATCGCCGTCGGGGGCGGCCTCGCGGCAGCGCAGGGCGTGCTCGCACAGCGCCGCCGGAATGGACTGGCCCCGGGGCCGCTCGTACACGGCGGCGAGCAGACCGGCCTCCATGTCGGCCTCCCGGTCGAAGACGAGGGCCTCCTTGACCGGGAAGTGCTTGAACAGCGTGGTCGTCGACACGTCCGCGGCGTCCGCGATCTCCCGGATGCCCACGTCGTCGTAGCCGCGCTCCAGGAACAGGCGCAGCGCCGCGTCGGCGATGGCCTGGCGGGTGGCGGCCTTCTTGCGTTCGCGGCGCCCCATCGGCGCGGGTGCGGTGCCGCCGCTACGGGGATCGACGTCAGGCATGTCCGCAACCTACCCCATTCGTTGCCCAGCTTCAAAAGTTGAGTTGTTGCACTTATTTAGTTGGTGTGCTCTTCTGAGGCGTCAGCCGTGCGGCACCGCCGCGCGACGCGACGACACATCGACACATCGCGACATCGATAAGAACGGAGCAGCACCATGAACACCACAGCCCCCGTCCCCCGCATCGCCATCGTCGGCGCCGGTCCCGGCGGCCTGACCTGCGCGCGCATCCTGCAACGGCACGGCATCGCCGCCACCGTCTACGACCAGGAATCCGGCCCCGGTGCCCGCGACCAGGGCGGCTCCCTCGACCTCCACGAGGACAACGGCCAGCTCGCCCTCCGCGAGGCCGGACTGCTGGAGGAGTTCTTCCGGCTCTCCCGCCCCGAGGGGCAGGAAATGCGGCAACTGGACCGGGCGACAGGCGCGGTCACCTCCCACCACGTCCCGGCGGAGGGCGAGCGCTTCAAGCCCGAGATCGACCGCGGCCCGCTGCGCGATCTCCTCCTGAACTCGCTCCGGCCCGGCACGGTGCGCTGGGGCCACGCCCTCCGCTCCATCGAGCCCGCCGAGCCCGGCGCGGGGCACGCGCGAGGCCCCCGTCGACTGCGCTTCGCCGACGGCACCACCGTCGAGGCCGATCTCGTCATCGGCGCGGACGGCGCCTGGTCCAGAGTTCGCCGCGCCGTCTCCCCGGCCCTCCCCCGGTACACCGGGATCACGTTCCTCGAAGCCTGGTTCCACGACGTCGACAACCGGCATCCCGACATAGCCGGACTCGTCGGCCAGGGCAGCGCCACCGCCGCCGACGGCGAGCGCGGCCTGTTCGCGCAGCGCAACGGCGGCGGCCACATCCGCGTCTACGTCATCCAGCGGCTCCCCGCCGACTGGATCACCGCGTCCGGCCTCACCCCCCAGGACACCGGAGCGCTCCGCGCCCTCCTCCTGGACCGCTTCCGCGACTGGTCACCCCGTCTGCGGCGGCTGGTCAGCGACAACGACGGCGTATACGTCGACCGCCCTCTGCACGCGCTGCCCGTCCCGCACACCTGGGAGCACGACCCCGCCGTCACCCTGCTGGGAGACGCGGCGCACCTCATGCCCCCGCTCGGCGTCGGCGTCAACCTCGCCATGCTCGACGCCTGCGAACTCGCCCTCGCCCTCGCGCACCACGGCACCGTCGACGACGCCCTCCGCGCCTACGAGCAGACCATGCTGCCCCGTTCCGCCGGGATGCAGCGCCTCCTCGACGGCCGCGCCGCTGACCTGCTCTCCGACGAGCCGCACGACCCCGCGCACGGCGAGAACAAGGGCCTGGAGGCCGGAGCCGCCTAGCTGCCTAGCGCTTGCTGGAGGCCGGGCCGTCGGCCTCGGGCTGGAGCTTCGTCATGGCCGAGGTCATGTGCTCGTGCAGAACGCCGACCGCCGCATCCGTGTCCCCGCGCTCGATCGCCTCGACGATGGGCAGGTGGTGCCCCGCTGACATGGTGGCCTTGCGACGCTCGCTGGCGGCGCTCATCACCACCACGCGCGTCGGCCCCTCCAGATGGCGCCAGGTCTTCACGAGCATCGAGTTCCCCGACAGCTCGCACAGCAGGGAGTGGAAGGCGAGATCCGCCTCCACCTGGGCCTCGAAGTTCCCGGGGTCCTCGAACGCCTCGTCGAGCCGCTCCAGTGCCTGCCGCAGCGAAGCCGCCGCACTCGTCCTGTCCTTGTCCGGCAGCGCGATGACCTGCGCGACGGCGAGCCCTTCCAGCGACCCCCGCACCTCGAACAGCTCGCGGACCTCCTTGGGCGACAGGCTCTGCACGCGCAGCATCCCCCGTACGCCCGCGACGACCAGCCCCTCCTGCTGGAGGTGGCGCAGCGCCTCCCGTACCGTGCCCCGGCTGACCGACAGCCGCGTGGCGATCTCCACCTCGCCGAGGTGGTCGCCCGGCCGGTACTGGCCTGTGGTGATCGCGGTGCGCAGCGCCATGAGGGCACGCTCCCGCAGGGTGGAGCGGTCGAGATTCGGCAGCGCCGGGACGGTCACGGGCGCGTTGCCCCCTTCGAGGACGTGCGGCGACGGACAGGACGAGACGGGCAGGACGAGACGGGCAGGACGACTCGATGATTCTACTGTCGGCTGTTGACCGTCGCCCTCCCCGCCAGCGGTGACCGGCTCCCCCGCCCGCGCACGGGCGGGGGCCCGGACCTACCGTTCGGGCGTCGTGAAGTACGCGGCGAAGGCCGAGACGATCTCGCTCTCGCCGATCAGCCCGTCCTCGTCGGTCGCGAGGGAGCGCGCCGCGGCGCCGCAGCGTTCCTCGTCCACACCCAGCGCCTTGAGCGCCCGCTCGGCCTCTTCCGGGGTGGTGCGGCCGTCGCCGTCCGAGTCCGCGATGTTCACGACCGCGTGCAGGAAGGGGCGGGCGATCTCGCTGAAGCGGTCCGGGTTGTCGCGCAGCCGCTTCACCGCGCCGTTCACGAACTCCTCGCGGGTGATGCGCTGGTCGCCGTCGCGGTCCGCGATTCCGGCCATGCCCTGCCAGAACGCCTCGGCCCCGATGTGCAGGGCCTGGCCCCGCTCGGAGCGCGCCTTCACGCCGAATTCGCCGAGGATGGCCGCTGCCGCCGTCGTGAAGTCCTCACGGGAGATGTAGCCGTTGCCGTCCTGGTCGAAGGTGGCGAACCGGACGGCGATTCTCCGCGTGTGCTCGCTGCTGTCCATGGTGGTGCGTGCCGCCTCACATGTCAGGTGGGTCCGTTCGCTAGGCAGCGTACGACGAGGACGGGCGCGCGGAACGGAAAACGCGGTGGTCGGCCAGACGCTGTCACGTTTCTCACCGTGCGGAACGCGCGGGAGATCGCCCCCGCGGCGGTACGCGGAAGAGGACCGTACGTACCGCCGCGAGGGCGTGGCACACCGGGCAGGCGAACGCCCGGTGGGCAGGGCGGGCTCCGGCGCGAGGCCACCTGCTTGCCGCAACCCGCCGCTCAGGGGGGCCGTTGCGCCGTTACCGCCGCGTCGGCGTCGGCGTCGGCGGCAGTCCGGCCCGTACGGTGCGCGCCGCCTCGACCAGGTGCTCCAGCGAGGCGCGCACCTCCGTCCAGCCCCGGGTCTTCAGACCGCAGTCGGGGTTGACCCACAGCCGTTCGGCGGGGATCGCCTCAAGTCCCTTGCGCAACAGCGCCGCTGCCTCGTCCGCGCCGGGCACGCGCGGCGAGTGGATGTCGTAGACACCGGGGCCGACCTCGCGCGGATAGCCGACGGTGGCCAGTTCGTCCGCCACCTGCATATGGGAGCGGGCCGCTTCGAGGCTGATGACGTCCGCGTCGAGCGCCTCGATCGCGGAGACGATGTCGCCGAACTCCGCGTAGCACATGTGCGTGTGGATCTGGGTGTCCGCGCGTACGCCGCTCGTGGTGAGCCGGAACGCCTCGGTGGCCCAGTCGAGGTACGCCTCCCTGTCGGCGGCCCGCAGCGGCAGGGTCTCGCGCAGCGCGGGCTCGTCGACCTGGATGACGGCGGTGCCCGCGCCCTCCAGGTCCTGGACCTCGTCGCGCAGGGCCAGTGCCACCTGCCGCGCGGTCTCCCCCAGCGGCTGGTCGTCGCGCACGAAGGACCAGGCCAGCATCGTGACGGGGCCCGTCAGCATGCCCTTGACAGGACGGTCCGTGAGCGACTGCGCGTACGTGGTCCAGGCGACGGTCATCGGCTCGGGCCGCGAGATGTCGCCCGCCAGGATCGGCGGGCGCACATAGCGGGTGCCGTAGGACTGCACCCAGCCGTGCTGGGTGGCGAGGTAGCCGTTCAGCCGCTCGGCGAAGTACTGGACCATGTCGTTGCGTTCGGGCTCGCCGTGCACCAGGACGTCCAGGCCCGCCTCCTCCTGGAAGGCCAGCACCTCGCGGATCTCGGTGGCGATGCGCTGGTCGTACGCGGTGCCGTCGATGCGTCCGCTCCGCAGCTCGGCGCGGGCCGTGCGCAGTTCCGCCGTCTGCGGGAACGAGCCGATGGTGGTGGTCGGCAGCAGCGGCAGCCCCAGGCGGGCGCGCTGCGCCGCCGTGCGCTCCGGATACGGCTGCGCACGGCGCGCGTCGGCCGGTGTGGCCGCCGCGCAGCGCGCGCGGACGGCGGGGTCGCTGGTCAGCGCGGAGGAGGCGCGGGAGGCGAGGTCGGCGCGGTTGGCGGAGAGCCGCCCGGTGATGAGGTCGGTGCCGCCGCTCAGGCCGCGGGCCAGGGTGACGACCTCCTCGGTCTTCTGCCGGGCGAAGGCGAGCCAGCGCGCGATCTGCGGGTCGACGTCGCGTTCGGCGGCGGCGTCCAGTGGCACGTGCAGCAGCGAGCAGGACGGCGCGACGTCCACCCGTTCCGCGAGGCCGAGGAGGGAAGCGAGGGTGCCCAGCGACTTCTCCAGGTTGTTGATCCATACGTTGCGGCCGTCGACGACGCCCGCGACGAGCCGCTTGCCCGGCAGTCCGCCCGCGCGTGCCAGGTCGTCCAGGTTGGCGGCGCCGGGCCCGGTGAAGTCCAGGGCCAGCCCCTCAACGGGCGACTTGGCCAGCACGGCCAGTGCCTCGCCGAGGCGGTCGAAGTAGGAGGCGACCAGCAGCTTGGGCCGGTCGGCGAGGGCGCCCAGTTCGCGGTAGGCGCGCTCGGCCGCGTTCAGTTCGGCCGCCGTGCGGTCCTGGGCGAGGGCCGGTTCGTCGAGCTGCACCCATTCGGCGCCCGCTGCCCGCAGATCGGCCAGCACCTCGGCGTACACGGGCAGCAGCCGGTCCAGCAGTGTGAGCGGCGCGAAGCCGTCCGCCACGCCGGGCGCGGGCTTGGCGAGAAGGAGATAGGTGACGGGTCCGACGAGCACGGGCCGCGCGGTGTGCCCCAGTGCCAACGCCTCCCTCAGCTCTCCGACGGGCTTGGCGGAGTCGGCGGTGAAGACCGTGCCGGGGCCCAGTTCGGGCACCAGGTAGTGGTAGTTGGTGTCGAACCACTTGGTCATCTCCAGGGGCGCGGTCTCCTGGGTGCCGCGTGCCATGGCGAAGTAGCCGTCCAGCGCGTCGGTGTCCACGGCGTCGCGGTGCCGCTCGGGGACGGCGCCGACCATCACGGTGGTGTCCAGCACATGGTCGTAGTACGAGAAGTCCCCGGTGGGAACCTCGTCGATCCCGGCGTCGGCGAGGCGCCGCCAGTTCTCCCGGCGCAGGGTGGCCGCGGTCTCCCGCAGGGCTTCTGCGGTGACCCGGCCCTTCCAGTAGCCCTCGACTGCCTTCTTGAGTTCCCTCTTGGGGCCCTGGCGGGGGTATCCGTGGACGGTGGCGCGGGTTGCCGCGGCTGCGGACTTGCTGGTCACTCAACTCTCCTTCGCGAGTCGTGTCAGTGACCCCGGAGGCCGAGCGAGGAGACGAAGGAAAGGCTCACGGGAGGCGCACGCCGTCCGCGCCCTTCCCGTACCGCCGACCCGCCCTCGAGGTCACCGAGATCTCCGCGCACGGGTTTCGTACGCGGACAGTTGGCAGGTCTTCGGACTCGCGGACCCGCCGGGCGCTTCTCGCCCGGCACCTACTGGCCGTCGCTTCCCGGGCCCTTCCTGGGCCCAGTGCTGATGACGGCGGTCGTTTCCGCTCACCGCTGCGGGGCAGCTCCGGATTCTCACCGGATTCCCTCTTGCGACGCGCCTGCCTGGAGGGCAGGGCGAACCGACTGCGCCGCCCACCCTACGTCGGCGGAACGGCACTGAACAGTGCGCCCCGGTGCACGCTGCCGACCCGTCGGACGGCGGGGCCCATGGCGCGGCCCGGCGCGCGGCGACGTGGCGTGCGCGGCGTGGCGTGCGCTCCCTACTGAGCCGCGAGTTCCGCTGCCACGATGAGGCACCGCACTGAGGCACCGCGTCCCTGGACAGCGGGGAGGCGGCCATGGACTGGGGAGACGGCCATGGACCAGACGGGGATCAGAATCGCGAGCGGCGTCGCCGTCTGGATCTTCGCCGCCTTCGGCGGCCTGCTCATCGTCCTGCTCTCCCGTGCCGTCACCTCGGCCGCGCAGTACCTCAGGGGCCAGGGCCGCATCCTCCCCCTCGTGGTACGCCCCGACCCTGGCGACGGCGAGACCGGGAGCGGGAACGGAGGCGACGGTTCCGCCGCCGCGCGGCGCCAGGCGTGCCGTGAACTGGCCGCCCATCTCGCGGTGCATCTGAGCGCCACGTCGAACGACTCGCTGCTCGCGCCCGGCGCCGCCTCGCCCACCCCCGTCGCACCCTCGCCGCAGGCGTCGTCCACCCCGCACGGCTGGCTGGAGTCCGTGGTGCGGCTCGCGGTGTCCAGACCGCGCGCGTTCCACGTCCACCTCACCGAGATGGAGCCGGTCGAGGAGGGGCTGCGCCGGGTCTCCGTACGGATCGTGCGGGCGCCGCAGGGGCAGATCGTGGCGGCCACCGTCGTCGAGAAGCCGCGGGACGAGCAACTGGTGGAGACGCTCGCCTGCTACACCACCGTCAGCGTGCGCGGCCTCCCCGCGATGCGCCGCCGCATCCCCCGCTGGGAGCGCTGGGACCACGACGTGCGGGGCTACGCGCGGTTCCGGCACGGCGTCACCGAGCAGGAGAAGGCGCAGGCGCGCGAACAGGCCCGTCCGCTGCCCGCGCCGCTGCTGGCCTACAGCGTCCCCCGGCGGTACGCCGCCGCGCTGCGCGCCTTCGCCGACGCCGCCGAGTACTCGCCGGGCAACCTCACCCTCCGCCTCCACCAGGCGGCGCTGCACGAACGGGTGGGCTCCTACCGGCCCAAGGAGTACGCGAAGGCCATCGACATCTACCAGCGCTGCACCGAGCTGTGGCCGGGCCACATCGAGACCGCGTACCGCACCGCCATCGCCTACTCGCGCGGCTCCACCCCGGTACGCAGGGGCTCCCCGCGCCTGTCCGAGAACGAGATGGAGCGCCTGCACGACACCGCCAACCGGCACTTCGACGACCTCGAACGGCGGCTGCGGCGGCGCGCGCTGGCGCGGTGCTGGGCCCGTACGGTCGTGCCCGGCGGACGGTGGAACCCGGGCGAGCGGCGCTACTGGTCGTCCTGGCTCACCCCGCTGCCGCTGCCCGCGCGGCGCAGCCGCCGCAGCACGTTCCGCGGCGCGATCGTCATCGCCCGCGCGGGCCACACCATGGGCGGGGCGCTGCGCACACCGGACGACTCGCCGCGACTGCGCGAGATTCAACGCGAGGTGGAGACCGCGTTCGAGCGGGTCGCCCGCCAGGTGATGAGCGGCAGCCGCGGTCCCGGCCATCTGCGGCTGCTGTACCCGCAGCGCGGGCACTCGCTGCGCGGCGGCGTCCACGACGCGGCCTGGCACGCGACGCCGCTGCCGGGGCGCCCCACCTCGCGCTTCTGGGGCCCGCTGCGGCGCCCCGGCGTCGGATGGCTCGCGCACTACAACGCGGCCTGCTTCCTGGCCCTGGCCATCCCGCTCGCCCCGGCCTTCCGGCCGGGGCGCTACGCGGACGACGGCCAGTGGAGCGAGGACTGCGCCCGCGCCGCGCTCAACCAGCTGGACAACAGCCTGCGCACACCGGACACCGAGCTGACCACGGGCTGGATCCTGCACGACGCCGACCTCCAGGCCCTGTGGAAGACCGAACTCGGCGCCCGCTGGGCCTCGTTCATGGGCGTGCCGCTGTCCAGAGCACGGTGAACGCGGGGGTGCGCGGGGGTGCGCTGTGGTGCGCGGGGCTACCTTCCTCGGGCCACGCACCGCACACTGTGCCGATGGCCGAGCAGCGGGCAGTCGAGATGCGGGCACAGGACGAGCGCGGGGTGGCGGCGCTGTGGGACCGGATGGCGGTCGACGACCTGGTCACCGGTTACGCGGCGGCCGTCGACGACGGCGACTGGGACGAGTACCGGGCGCTCTTCGCACCGGAGGGGCGGGCCGACTACCGCTCGGCGGGCGGCGCCGAGGGCGACGTCGAGACCATGGTGCGCTGGCTGACGGAGACCCTGGGCCTCTTCTTCCCCACGCGCCAGCACCTGATCGTCGACCGCCACGTGGAGACCGACGGCGCGACGGCGACCGTACGTGCCGACTACTACAACCCGATGCGGTCCGGGAGCGCCGAGTCGGCAGCGCCGGACTTCGAGTGCGGTGGCCGCTACGCGTTCACGGCACGGCGCACGGAGGCGGGCTGGCGCCTGACGCATGTGGTGGCACACGAGAAATGGCGCCGCTAGGCCGTCCGGCGACGACGGCGTGCCGTCGCCACCAGGCACCGCACCACCCCGCCCAGCGCCGTCACTCGCAGAAGACCTGCACCTTCGCGTCGCGGTCGACGACGCCCACCGACACCTCCTCCAGGTGCTCGACAAGCTCCTCGATGTGCTGCGGCTTCAGCTCGGTGAGATCGATCGGCACCCCCGACTTGTTCAGCTCCGCGCTGACCTTGGTGAGCGCCTGCGGAGGGACGAGGCTCGCGAGCCGGACCCCGGCACGCAGGAGCTGGAGCGGGACCTGGATGTTGACGTGGCTCGGCCCGTCGCCGTCCGCGGTCTCCGCCGAGTTCACCATCACGCGCAGGTACTTGGGCCGGGTCTTCGCGCGGGGCGCGTCCCCCGGTGCGGCCCGGGGCCGCTCGCGTTCGAGCGCTTCCAGCAGCCGCTCGGCCTCGTCCGCGCTGATCTTGCCCTCGGCCAGCATCTCCAGGATCTGACGGCTCTGCTCGTTCATGTCGTTCTTCCCCTCCGGTTCCGGCTCCGGTTTCGGCTCCGACTCCGACTCCGACTCCGACTCATCTGACGCTTATCAGCAGGGCCGTGCGGCCCTGCTCGATCTCGATCCGAGTGCCGGGCAGCGCCCACAGCAGCCGCCCGGTGCCACGCAGCGCTCCCCCCGGGCTCACCCGGAAGACGAGGCAGGCGACCAGCCCGGCCGGCACGGCGAGCAGCAGCAGCGGCGACAGCACCAGCAGCACCGGCGGAACCGGGACGTACAGCCGCCGACGGCGGCCGTCGGAACGGCGGTAGCCCACCGTCACCAGCAGCGGGATCACCGGGACCGCTCCAGCTCGGCCAGCGCCTCCTGGGCGCTGATCTCCCCCCGCCGCAGGCGGTCGACGACGTCTGCGCCGCTGGGCGCGGGATCGGTTTCGACGAACTCCAGTCGCTCGGCGATCCGGTTCAGACGGGCCTTGACCGTCGGGTAGCTCACCCCGAAGATCCGCTCCATTTCCTTGATCGAACCGTGTGACCGCACGAACGCGGCGACGAACACCTGGTCGTCCACGCCGAGCTGCGCCAGTTGCGGCGGCTCGAACTGCCCCTCGACCGCGACGCCGCTGCCGGTGAGCCGGACCCGCTCGACCACGAACGGCTGCCCCTGCGTCAGGTCCGTCAGTTCCTGCCAGTCCACCCTCGGCTCCCCTGCTCTCGGTTCCTCGGTCCTCGACGACATGCTCTTGGTTTATTTGTAGCTTCACTTTTTTAAGTCGTCAACGCGAAAAACTTAATTTATTTGATTCACTCCTCAGTGGCGCCTCGACCGTCGCGCCCTCGGCGTCAACGCGGCCCCGCGGGCGCGCCCTCGCCCGTACGGACTCCCTCCCGCACACTGGTGATCTGCTGATCCGACAGTCGGACTGCGTGTCAGGCGGGGCGAAGGAGGGCGCGGAATGCGGGTGGCGCTGGAGTCCCGGTGGGCGTGGGGAGCGCTCGCCGTGGTGGCGGGCGCCGTGCCCGCGCTGGCCTTCCCCGCGCCGGCGCTGTGGTGGCTCGCCTACGCGGCCCTCGTCCCCTGGATGCTGCTGGCCCGCGCGGCACCGACAGGGCGCAGGGCGGCCTTCACCGGCTGGCTCGGCGGTACGGGCTTCATGCTCGCCGTGCACCACTGGCTGCTGCCGAGCCTGCACGTCTTCATCCTCGTGCTGGCGGCGCTGCTCGGTCTGCTGTGGGCGCCCTGGGGGTGGCTGGTGCGGCGGCTGCTGGAGGGGCGCCCCGGTCCGGGGCGGCTCGCCGCCGCCGTACTGCTGCTGCCCTCCGCCTGGCTGATGGTGGAGCTGGTCCGCTCGTGGCAGGGGCTGGGCGGGCCCTGGGGGCTGCTCGGGGCGAGCCAGTGGCAGGTGACGCCCGCGCTGCGGCTGGCCTCGGTGGGCGGGGTGTGGCTGATCAGCTTCGTCGTCGTCGCCGTGAACACCTCGCTGGCGGCGCTGCTCGCCGCGCGCGGCGCGCCCACTCGGCTGCCCGCCGTCTCGGCCGTCTCGGCGCTGGCCGCGGTGGCCGTGGTCGTCGGCGGTACGTGGGCGTGGGTGCCGCTGCCCGAGGAGGAGACCGGGGACTCGCTGCGGGTGGGCGTCGTCCAGTCGGGCGGCGGCATGTCGGCGGACGCGCGCTTCACGCGCAACGAGGAGCTGAGCCGCTCCCTGGCCCGCGAGCACCATGGGCTGGACCTGATCGTCTGGGGCGAGAGCAGCGTCGGCTACGACCTGGCCGAACACCCCCGGCTGCGCGCACGGCTCGCGTCGCTCTCCCGCGCGACGGGCGCCGAAATACTGGTGAACGTGGACGCGCGGCGCTCGGACAAGCCCGGCATCTTCAAGAGCTCGGTGCTGGCGGGCCCGGACGGGCTGACCGGGGAGCGCTACGACAAGATGCGCCTGGTGCCGTTCGGCGAGTACGTGCCCGCGCGCTCGGTGCTCGGCTGGGTGACCTCGGTGGGCCGGGCCGCGGGCGAGGACAGGCGGCGCGGTACGGAGCCGGTGCTGATGCGGGCCGACGGGGTCCGGTTCGGGCCGCTGGTGTGCTTCGAGACCGCCTTCCCCGACATGAGCCGCCACCTGGCGAGCGAGGGCGCCCGCGTCCTGGTGGCGCAGTCGTCCACCTCGTCGTTCCAGAACAGTTGGGCGCCCCAGCAGCACGCCTCGCTCGCCGCGCTGCGCGCCGCCGAGACCTGGCGGCCCATGGTGCACGCCACCCTCACCGGGGTGAGCGCGGTGCACGGGCCGCGCGGCGAGGCCGTCGGCGAGCGGCTGGGCACGGACCGCTCCGCCGCGGCGTCCTACTCGGTGCCGATGGCCACGGGTACGAGCCCGTATGTGCGCCTGGGCGACTGGGTCATCTATCTGACGGTGACCTCGCTGCTGGTCTACGGCGCAGCCGGGAGCCTGCGCGCGCTGCGCGAGGCGCGCCGCGGCGCGACGGTCACCTCCCCTGCGCCAGCGCGTCAGTGACGACCCGTTCGCACAGCTCGTGGGTGTGCAGCGCGTCCTCGGCCGAGAGCGGCTCGCCCGCGCGCACGGCGTCGAGGAAGGCCAGCACGGCCTGCTCGATGCCGCGCTGCCTGGCCACGGGCACCCAGTCGCCGCGCCGCCGGACGCTGGGCTGGCCCTTGTGGTCGACGATCTCGGCGAGGTTGCGGACCTCGCGCTTGGTGTCCTGGCCCGAGACCTCCAGGATCTCCTCGGCCGAGCCGGAGAGCCGGTTCATGGCCCCGATGGCGGTGAAGCCGTCGCCGGAGAGCTGGAGGACGACGTGGTGCAGCAGCCCGTCGCGCACGCGCGCCCGCACGTCGATGTGGTCGGGGGTGCCGGGGGCGAGGAAGCGGAGGGTGTCGACGACGTGGATGAAGTCGTCGAGCACCATGCGGCGCGGGTCCTCGGGGAGGCCGACGCGGTGCTTCTGGAGGATGATCAGGTCGCGGGGGTGTTCCAGGCACTGCGCGTAGCCGGGCGCGTAGCGGCGGTTGAAGCCGACGGCGAGGCCGACGCCGCGCCGCTGCGCGAGACGCACCAGGCGCTCGGACTCGGCGAGTTCGTAGCTGAGCGGCTTGTCGACGTAGGTGGGCACGCCCGCTTCCAGGAGCTGTCCGACGAGCGTGGCGTGGGCGCTCGTGGCAGCGTGCACGAAGGCGGCGTCGGGCCCGGTGGCGAGGAACGGTTCGAGTCCGGTGTGCCGCCGCTCGTCGGGGACGCGGTAGGCCGAGCCGAGCCGCTGGAGGGTGACGGGGTCGCGGGTGACCAGGTGCGGTTCCAGTCCCGGCCGTGCGGTGAGCACCGGCAGGTACGCCTTCTCCGCGATGTCTCCGAGACCGATCACGCCGATCTTCACGTGGGCTCCTCATCAGGTCGGGGTGGTCTCCGTACGGCCGCTGCGGCCCCCGGCCCCGGCAGGATACGGGTGACCCGGCGGGCTCCAGTCGGCGATGCCGTCGAGGGCGCGCAGCGCGAGCTGGGGGCCGAACCCGCTGAGAGCGGCGAAGGAGGCGTCGCGCAGCGCGCAGGCGGGTGCGGAGGTCAGCGTGTTCATCCTGGCGGCGCGCGAGGCACGGCGGACGATCTCCATCGTGCGGGGCAGCCGTTCGGCGCTGTAGGCGGCCAGCGCTACGGGGAGGGCGGTGGCGGACGAGCCCGCGTGACGCACGTTGCGCACGTGGTGTGCGAGGACGACGGCGTCCTCGACGGCCTGGTTGCCGCCCTGGCCGAGGGTCGGCGGCATGGCGTGCGCGGCGTCGCCGAGGAGGGCGACACGGCCCCGATGGTAGGCGGGCAGGGCGCGGGCCATGCGGTACGCGTCGCTCCGCAGGACGTCCTCCGGGGCCGCGGCGGCGAGGAGGGCGGGGACCGGCTCGTGCCAGCCGCCGAAGCGGCGCAGCAGTTCGGCCAGTTCACCGTCGGGCGAAGACCCGCCCGGGGACACCGCTGCGGTGGCGTAGGCGTACGTCCGCCCGTCGGGCAGCGGCTGGGTGCCCCACAGGACGCCGCGGCCCCAGGTCTCGTGCGGGGTGAAGGGCCGCGCCAGCTCGGGGACGACGAGGCGCCAGGTGGTGAAGCCGACGTAGCGGGGCCCGGGGTGGCCGGGGAAGAGGGCGCCGCGCGCCGGTGAGTGGATGCCGTCGGCGGCGACGACGAGCTCGGCCTCCAGCTCGGTGCCGTTCGCGCGTACCCGCGCGGGCTCGCCGGGGCCGCCCCGGTGGGTGAGCACGGCCTCGGCGCCGGTGCGTATCGCGCCCTCGGGGAGGCGTGCGGCCAGGAGGCCGATGAGGGTGGCGCGGTGCAGGGGGACGAGGGGGCCGCCGAAGCGCTCGGCCGCCGCGTCGTTGGTCATGCGGGAGAGCCAGCGGCCCGAGGGGGTGCGCAGGCCGCCCTCGCCCGTCCAGGTGCGCAGGGAGCGGACGGTGTCGCCGAAGCCGATCAGGTCGAGGGCACGCAGGGCGTTCGGGGTGATGCCGAGGCCCGCGCCGACGGCTTCGATGCGCGGGGCGCGCTCCAGGACGGTCACCGGCCAGCCGTCGCGGTGGAGCGCCACCGCGGCGGTGAGGCCGCCGACTCCGGCGCCGATGACGAGGGCGCGGGGCGGGCGGGGCGAGTGGGGTGTGCGGGGCGAGTGGGCTGCGCGGGGTACGCGGGGTACGTCGGGCGCTGGCATGGCGGCTCCTCTGGCTCCTTGTGCGGGCGTCCTGGGGCGAGCGGCGGCTCGGTCCAGGGCGGGTCAGGGGCGGGCCGGGAAAGTCTCTCGCCACGGGGCCGGGCCAGGGACATGATGACGCGCATGACGACAGAGACCGGGACGGTACCCGGACGCACCATCCCCGAAGGGACGCTCTCCGAGCGCGCCATGCTGGAGGGCTGGCTCGACTTCCACCGCGGCACGCTCCTCCGCAAGTGCGCCGGGCTGGACGACGAGGAACTGCGGCGGGCCTCGGTGCCCCCGTCGGAACTGACCCTGCTGGGGCTCGTTCGCCATCTGACCGACGTCGAACGCCACTGGTTCCGCCGGGTGTTCGGTGGCGAGGACATACCGACCCTCTACTACACCGACGAGGACCCGGACGCCGACTTCCGCGTCGACGGCCCCGGAACGGCCGAGGAGACCTTCGCCGCCTGGCACCGGGAGGTGGCCCTCGGCCGCGCCTGCGCGGAGGGGCACGCGCTGGACACCCTCGGCCGCCCCGCGCACGGCGGGCCAGGGCCCAGCCTGCGCTGGATCTACACGCACATGATCGAGGAGTACGCGCGCCACAACGGGCACGCGGACCTGCTGCGCGAGCGTGTGGACGGGACGACCGGCTTCTGACCGGCGGCCGACCTGATGCTGAGCGGCTGCTGACCGGCTTCTGACCGGCTCTGAGCGGCGCGGCAGCTTCGCGCCTCGCCCGTCACCCTCGTGGGGGCTGGTCACCGGCCGTGCTGACGTGCAGAGTTGCCGGAGTGCCACGATTGACTACAGCAATGGTGCTGGTCGGAGCCGCCCTCACGGCCGCCTCGGGCTGCGTCACCGTATCCGGTGAGCCGGGCGCCTCCCACGGCGCGTCCCCGTCGACTCCCTCCCCCGCCTCGGGCCCTCCGCCCAAGGCGGGGACGGACAGCGAGCGGGCGGAGAAGCAGGTCGTCCGCTCCCCCGCGCAGGAGGCCCTCTCCGGGCTCCCCGAGAAGAAGCCGGGCTCCGGCCGCGCGTCGTCCTCCGGGGGCGGCGGCCAGGAACGCGTGACCGGCACCGAAGCGCGTCCCGCGCCCCGGCCGCGCAAGCCAGCGCGGCAGGAGGCCCCCCGGCCCAGGGAACGGACGCCCGTCCCCGAGCCGCCCCGCATCGATCTGCCCGGCGCCTCCCTCCCCGACCACGGCAGGCCGGGCCGCCCGCCGTCCCGCGCCGAGCTGTGCAGGCTCGGGGAGCGGCTCGGCCACTGGGAGACGGGCGGCCGGCCCCGCGTGTGCCGCGAGCCGTACGGCGACTGATCCGCACCGACCCACCCGACGGGTGACCCGCGAGGTGGCCGGCCCGCACAGCGGCTCACGTCCAGCGGCTCCCGCCCAGCGGCTACGAGCGGCTGCTGCCCCCCAGCTGGAGGCACAGCCGCTCGATACCGGCTCTGATCCCCGCCGCGTACTCGTCGTCGGCCAGCACGCCCGCGGCCCCGCGCGCCCTGGCCAGCTCCCTCAGCGCCGCGCTCTCGTCACCGAGCTTGACGTGGTCCGCCGCGAGGTTGAGATAGAGCGACGGGTAGAAGGAACGCACCGCCCGGGTGTGCTCCCCCCACTTCGCCTCCTCCCGCGCGATGGCGTCCGCCGCCTCCAGGGCCCGCAGGTCCCACTCCAGCTCCGCCACGGGATCGTCCTGGGTGTCCGCCATGTAGTGCGCGATGGTGCAGCGGTGGAAGAGATCGCCCTCCTCGCCCGTCTCCTCCCAGAGCAGCCCGAAGCGCTTGCGTGCCTCTTCGCGGTCCCCTCCTCTGTGGAGGATGATCGCCTGCCCGATTCTCACCATCGTCGCGTCCGGGTCCGGGTACGCCTCCTGCTGCGGCTCCGCCACGGGACTCCTCCTGCCGTCCTGGTCGTCCGGCCCGCACATGCGCCGTCTCCTGTGCCCTGATGTGTGGCCTCTTGTCCTCCGACGCTAGCCGCAGCCACTGACAATCCGGTTCAGGCGCTCGCACCCCACCCCCGTCCGCACGCGTGCGACCCCCGGCCGGGTGTGCCCCGGCCGGGAGGACCGGGCGGGGCGACGGGGGCCGACGCGCTCAGCCCAGGTCGGGGATGCGCCAGTCGATCGGGGTGTGGCCCTGGGCGGCGATGGCCTCGTCGATCTGGGTGAAGGGGCGCGAGCCGAAGAACTTCTTCGCCGACAGCGGGGAGGGGTGGGCGCCCTGCACCACGGCGTGCCGCTCGGTGTCGATGAGGGGCAGCTTCTTCTTCGCGTAGTTACCCCACAGCACGAACACCGCGGGGTCGGGCCGGGAGGCCACGGCGCGGATCACCGCGTCCGTGAACTTCTCCCAGCCCTTGCCCTTGTGCGAGTTGGCCTCTCCGGCCCGCACCGTCAGCACCGCGTTCAGCAGCAGCACGCCCTGCCGCGCCCAGGGCATCAGATAGCCGTTGTCGGGCACGGGGTGGCCCAGTTCGTCCCGCATCTCCTTGTAGATGTTGCGCAGGGACGGGGGCGTCTTCACCCCCGGGCGGACGGAGAAGCACAGGCCGTGGCCCTGCCCCTCGCCGTGATACGGGTCCTGGCCGAGGATCAGCACCTTCACCTGCTCGTACGGCGTGGCGTCGAGCGCGGCGAAGACCTCCTCGCGGGGCGGATAGACGGGACCGCGCGCCCGCTCCTCCTCGACGAACTCGGTGAGTTCCTTGAAGTACGGCTTCTCGGTCTCCTCGCCGAGGACGCCCTGCCAGGACTCGGGCAGCATGCCCTGCGCGCCGTTCACTCGTCAGACCTCCGGTGTGCGTTCGTTCGCTCGTCGTTCCGCTCAGAACGTACCGTCGGCCACTGACAACGGACCACGCGCGGCCCTGTCAGAGCGCTCGGTTCCCGCCGTTCCTCACCGCACCGGGTTCTTCACAGCGAGCGCACCGGGTTCCTCGCCGCGAGCGCGCCGCCGTGCCTCACCAGCTCGACTTCTTGTGCAGCTCCCACACGCGCGGCAGCGCGGAGGGGTCGAGCAGCCACTCGACTCCGGCCATGTCCTTGAGCGAGGCGATGTAGAGCCTGCCCTGCCACAGCGGGATCAGCCTGGCGTCCTTGGCGATGATCTTCTGGGCGCGGGTGAAGGAACGGCTCGCCACGGCGCGGTCGCTCTCCTTGCGGGAGCGCGGCAGCAGGTCGTCGGTGATCGCGGAGGTCTCGTACGGCGTGCTCACGGCGTTGTTCTGGCCCACGAACGGCGCGATGTAGTTGTCGGCGTCCGGGAAGTCGGGGAACCAGCCGCGCCCGAAGACCGGGTACTCGCCCTTGGCGTAGCCCTTCTGGAAGGAGTTCCACGGGCGGCCCTTGACGGTGATCGAGAAGAGCCCCGACTCCTCCAGTTGCCGCTTCAGCTCGGTGAACTCGCGCTCGGTCGCCGAGCCGTAGCGGTCGGTGGTGTACCAGAGGGTGAGGGGCACCTTCTTGCTGATGCCCGCTTGGGCGAGGATCTCCTTCGCCTTCTGCTTGCTGGGCTCCCCGTAGGCGTCGTAGTAGGCGCTGGTGTGTCCGGTGATGCCGCCCGGGACCATGGAGTAGAGCGGGTCGGCCGTGCGCTCGTAGACGTTGCGCACCAGCGCCTTGCGGTCGATGAGCTGGGCGACGGCCTTGCGGACCGCCGGGTTGCCCGCTGTGGAGTCCTTGGGGTTGAAGACGAGGTAGCGGATCTCGGAGCCGAGCATCTCGCTCAGCTCGATGCTGTTGTTGCCGTTCGCCTTAGCTTCCTGGAAGCCGGTGATCTGCTTGGGGGTGAGGCCGCGCAGCGCGAGGTCGATCTTCTTGTCCTTGAGCGCGGCCACCATCTTCGAGGAGTCCTGGAAGTAGTCGATGGTGACGGCGTCGTTCTTGATCTCGGCGGGGCCTTCGTAACCGGCGTACTTCTTCAGTACGGCCTTGTCGCCGTCCTTGTAGGACTCCAGCGTGTACGGGCCGGAGCCGACGAGTTCGTCGCCCTTGCGCAGGCTGTTCGCCGGGTAGCTCTCCGGGTCGACGAGCGAGGTCGCGGGGGTGGCGAGGATGAACGGGAAGGTCGCGTCGGACTTCTTGAGGTGGAAGACGACCGTGCGCTTGTCCGGGGTCTCGACGCGGTCGAGGCTGCCGAGGAGACCGAGCGGGCCGGATTCGGCGTCGATCTGCTCGATGCGGTCGATGGAGTGCTTGACGGCCGTCGCGTCCAGCGCGTTGCCGTTGGAGAACTTCAGCCCGTCCTTGAGCGTGCAGCGGTAGACGCGGCTCGCGGAGTCCGTGAAGCCGCAGCGCTTGGCGGCGTCGGGCTCGGGCGAGGTGCTGGAGTTGGGAAAGTGCAGAAGCGTCTGGAAGACGTTCTTGTACAGCTCCCAGGACCCGTCCCAGGCCGCGGCCGGGTCGAGCACACTCGGTTCACTGGTGGTCCCCACGACCACCGAGTGCTCTTCTTCGCCGTCTTCCCCCGACAGCGCACTGCATCCAGCGACCAGTGACGTGGATATGAGCACTGTCGCTGCGTTTTTCAGGGGCCGTTTCCGGTCGAACACCTACGCGCTCCTCAGTCGGCGGGGCCACTACTGCTGATGCGGTTCTTCGGGGGAAGTGCCGTCGGCCGGATGTTGCGTTCGTCTGCGACGGCGAGCGTCCGCACCCCGTCGCCACGCGGACCCGCTGGCCGGAGGCGAGAGAGACACTACCTCAGCGAGCGGACTTGGAGCATGCACAGATCAACTCTTTCCGAGGGTCTTCGAACATCCGTTGTTCGACGCTGAGTTGCAGGTCATCAGCCTGTAGTAGCCCTTGCTGCTGAGCGGTGGTGCGCGTGCCCGGCGCGGGCGCAAACGGGCATGGCGGCGTCCGGCCCCCGGGCGTCGCGCGGCGGTCCGCGGAGCGGACCACGGAAGCCCGTCCGCCGACCGGACCGGCCCCGCCCGCCCACCGTCCGCAGGCACGCTCGCGGAGCCGGTCCCGTGACGGGACCGGCTCCGCGAGCGTCGCTCAAGTTACGCCCCTCAGTGCGAGTGCGTGGCGCTCACTCCACGCCCGAGTTGAGGAAGAGGCCCCCGTCGATGGTGAGGACCTGACCGGTGATCCAGGCCGCGTCGTCCGAGGCGAGGAAGGCGGCGGCTCCCCCGATGTCCTCGGTCACGCCGAGCCGCCCCATCGGGTAGCGCGCCGCGGCCTCCGCCTCGCGCCCCTCGTACAGCGCGGTGGCGAACTTCGTCTTCACCACGGCGGGCGCGATGGCGTTGACCCGCACGGTGGGCGCGAACTCGTGCGCCAACTGGAGGGTGAGGTTCACCATCGCGGCCTTGCTCATGCCGTAGGCCCCGATGAAGGGCGAGGCGGAGAGCCCGGCGATGGAGGCGATGTTGACGATGGAGCCGCCGTTGTCCTTCTGCCAGGCCGCCCAGGTGCGCTGCGCGAAGCCGAGCGCGGAGACCACGTTGGTCTCGAAGACCTTGCGCGCGACCCCGAGGTCCAGATCGGCGATGGGCCCGAACACCGGGTTCGTGCCCGCGTTGTTGACGAGGTGGTCGACCCGTCCGTACGCGTCCATGACGCGCTGGACGGCCACGGCCTGGTGCTCCTCGTCGTGCGCCTTGCCCGCCACGTACATGGCGCGGTCGGGGCCGAGCCGCTCCACGGCCTCCTTGAGGGCCTCCTCGTTGCGCCCGGTGACGCAGACGCGGTCACCTCGGGCGATGAGGGCCTCGGCCACGCCGTAGCCGATGCCGCGGCTGCCTCCGGTGACGAGCGCGACCTTGCCGCTGTCCTTACCGCTGTTGTCGCTCATGAGCCTGTCTCCCTGTCCCTGCTTCCCTGAACCTGAACCCCCTGAGTCCCTATGGTCAGTTGAGCGGGCCACCGGCCACGTACATGACCTGCCCGGAGACGAAGCCCGCCTCCTCGCCGGTGAAGAAGGCGATGGCGTTGGCGATGTCCTCGGGCCTGCCGACGCGCTGGACGGGGATCTGCGTGGCCGCCGCGGCCTGGAAGTCCTCGAAGCCCATGCCGACGCGCTCGGCGGTCGCGGCGGTCATGTCGGTGACGATGAAGCCGGGGGCGACGGCGTTGGCGGTGATGCCGAACTTGCCCAGCTCCTTGGCGAGGGTCTTGGTGAAGCCCTGCATGCCGGCCTTGGCCGCCGCGTAGTTGACCTGGCCGCGGTTGCCGAGCGCCGAGGACGAGGAGAGGTTGACGACCCGGCCCCAGCCCGCGTCGACCATGTGCTTCTGGCAGGCGCGCGACATCAGGAAGGCGCCGCGCAGGTGCACGTTCATGACCGTGTCCCAGTCGGCGTCGCTCATCTTGAACAGCAGGTTGTCGCGGAGGACACCGGCGTTGTTGACGAGGACGGTCGGCGCGCCCAGCTCCTCGACGACGCGCGCGACGGCGGCCTCGACCTGGCCGGAGTCGGAGACGTCGCAGCCGATGGCGACCGCCTTGCCGCCACTGGAAGTGATCTTGTCAACGGTGTCCTTGCAGGCCGCCTCGTCGAGATCGAGGACGGCGACGGCGCGGCCCTCGGCCGCCAGGCGCACGGCGGTGGCCGCGCCGATACCGCGGGCCGCGCCCGTCACGATCGCCACACGCTGCTCGGTGGTGGACATGCTGGTTCTCTCCTCGCCCTGGATGTGGTGAGCAACCGCTTAGTACCTACGGCTCACGTGACGCTATGAGGCTGGCCACGCTCTGTCAACGGTTGCCAGCGCGGGTGAGATCCAGCGCACCACCCGGATGCGCCACGGCGCCGCTCCGGCGCTGCTCCGGCGGCGTCCCGGCACCGCTCAGCGCACCAGCAGCTCCAGCAGCCGCTCGGTCTCCGCCGCGGGGTCGGCCGTCAGCCCCGTGTGCACCGGTCCTGGCTGGACGACCGTGCTGCGGGGGGCCACGAGCCAGCGGAAACGCCTGCCCGCGTCGTCGCCCGCCGCCTGGCCCGCGTCGTCGCCGCCCGCGCAGACGCACTCGACGGCACGCAGCGCGGCGCGCACCCCCGCGAGGTCGGCGCGCGGGTCGAGGGCGCGCAGCCGGTCCTCGTCCAGATGGGTGCGGGCCGCGACGAAGGAGCGGGCACGGCAGTAGACGACCACCCCCGCGTTGATCAGCTCGCCGCGCTCCACGCGCGGGACGACGCGCAGCAGCGCGTACTCGAAGACCTCGCGCGCCACGGGGGCCGCGTCGGGCGCGGTCGCGGTCTCGGCTGCCGTGTCAGGTGTCATGTCGGATGCGGTGTCCCGTGTCGTGCCGTTCACTTGACCTCGCCTGCCTCGCGGCGCGGAGCCAGGCGTCCGGTGAGCCAGCCGGGGGCCTGCGAGGGCCGGTCCCGTGTGGGTTCGCCCAGGGTGACGCGTTCGTGGATCGTACGGGCGCGGGCCGCCAGCACCTCGGTGTACGCGCCGCGTACCGCGTCCGTGCTGTCGAACCCAGGCTCCCCCTCCAGCCACTCGTCGGGCACGTCCGCCGCGCACCGTGCGAGCAGGTCCTCCGTGACGAGGGGGGCGAGCCGCTCGGCGGCCGAGGCGAGGTCGGGGCCGAAGGGCGCGAGTGCGTGGTCGGAGGCGTCGTAGGGCTTCGCCGCCGAGGCCGCGGCCGTCGGCCAGTTGTGGTGCCAGATCATGGTGGCGCCGTGGTCGATGAGCCACAGGTCGCCGTGCCAGACGAGCATGTTCGGATTGCGCCAGGAGCGGTCCACGTTGTTGACGAGCGCGTCGAACCAGACGACCTCTCCGGCCTCGCGCGGGCCCACCTCGTAGGCGAGCGGGTCAAAACCGAGCGCCCCGGGGAGGAAGTCCATGCCCAGGTTGAGGCCGCCGCTCGCCTTCAGCAGCTCCTGGACCTCCTCGTCGGGCTCGGCCTTGCCGATGACCGGGTCGAGCTGCATCCGTACGAGGTCGGGCACGCGCAGCCCCAGCCGCTGGGCGAGCGTGCCGCAGATGACCTCGGCGACCAGCGTCTTGCGGCCCTGGCCCGCGCCGGTGAACTTCATGACGTACGTACCCAGGTCGTCGGCCTCGACGATCCCGGGGAGCGAACCGCCCTCCCGCAAGGGCGTGACATAGCGGGTGGCGGTGACTTCGGGGAGCATTCCGCCAGCCTATACGGCGACGTGACCTCAAGATCCGCGGCTGGCTTCCGGGGACGTCGTCGGCATCGCTGTGAGCGAGGGCGTTAACCCCCTCCGTACAGGGCATCTGCGTCAATGGATGTCGGCGACCCCGCCATCGTCGTCACCGTCGCAGGAAGCGGGTGCAGGTCATGGGGCTGGTACGGCTCGTGCGGCGCATCCCCTCGGCGTTCGGTGGCTCGCTCCGGGCCCGGATGACGGTGCTCTACAGCGGCATGTTCACGATCATCACCCTGGGAGTGCTGATCGTCACGCAACGGCTCCAGCAGCGCGCCGTCAACGATCAGGTGGACAACTTCGTCTCGCCCGGCTCGATCGCCAAGATCCCCTGCCGTTACCGGCCTCCGGAGGCTCCGTGCTCGGTCCATCCGTACCTTCCGAACCCCACCAAGTCCGAGCCATCGGCCCTCATCGTGAGCGAGAAGAAGCAGCTCCAGGAGGCGCTGGCGGACACCCAGCTCGTCGTCAGCCTGATCACCATCGGGTCGCTGGTGCTGCTGGTCATCGTGGTGTGCTGGTGGCTCACCGGACGGCTGCTGCGTCCGCTGCACCGCGTCACCGCTACCGCCCGCCGCCTGTCGCTGTCCACCCTGCATGAGCGCATCGCCCTGTCGGGGCCTGAGGACGAACTCAAGGAACTCGCCGACGCCTTCGACGCCATGCTCGACCGGCTGGACCGCGCCGTGGCGAGCCAGCGCCGTTTCGTCGCCAACGCCTCCCACGAGCTGCGCACCCCCCTTGCCATCCAGCGGGCGGCGATCGAGATCGGCCTCAACGACCCGACGCCGGAGCGGGTGACCCGGATCCGCGAAGAACTCCTCCGCGCCACCAAGCGTTTCGAGCGGCTCATCGAGGGCCTTCTCGTGCTCGCTCAGGGAGAGCAGGAGCTCACCTCCCGGGATCCGGTGGATCTCGCCACCGCGGTCGACCAGGTCATCGCCGAACAGCTTCCCTTGGCCGAGCGCCGCAACATCAGCCTCACGGCCGCCGCTCTTCCCGTCATCGTCCCGGGTGACGAAGTGCTGCTCACCCGTCTCGTCGCCAACCTGGTGCAGAACGCGATCCGGCACAACATCGATGGCGGGCACGTTCTGATCGACCTGTCCCCCGACAGCGGTCTCGTGGTCTACAACACCGGCCCGCATGTTCCGGACGAGCAGGTCGACGAGTTGTTCGTGCCGTTCAGGCGGCTGCGCGCGGACCGGACCGGTTCGTCCGAAGGCGCGGGCCTCGGGCTCTCCATCGTCGCCGCCATCGCCCACGCCCACGGCGGCAGCGTGCACGCGACGGCCAACCTTGAGGGCGGGCTCTCGGTCCGCGTGGCCCTCCCGGTACACGCCCCGGTGCTGTCCGCCTGATCCGCGGGCCGCTGGGACCGGGCCGCTGGGACCGGTAGGTGACCGGCACCTCCGGGCCCGGCCCGGCGGCCCGGGGCTCCGCTCACACCCCGGATTCCGCGCTCCTCGACTCCATCCACGCGGCGATCGCCTCCCATGCCCGGCTCAGCATGTCGGGAAGCATGAGGTCGGTGTGCCGGCAGGGCAGGCCGACCGCTGACACCGAGCCGCGAACGTGGGGTTCCCAACGCCATAGTTGCGACTCACGCGGTTCGCTGTCCTGGGCGCCCTCGGCGACGATAACCAGCATGTCGCCGTGGAAGACACCGGCCTCGTGGCGCTTTCGCAGCGTGGTGTTGTTGCGGAAGATCTTCATGATGAGGAGCAGTTCCTCCTCGGTGATTCCGTCGATGATGTCGCCGATCTCCCCTCGGACCCGCGCCGCTTCCTCCCGCAACTGCGCCCCAGGATCGCGCTCGGCCCCCTCGGGCCCCCCGTCCTCAGGAGGCCGGACGGCCTCGCCTCCCCTGTGCTGAGTCGGATAGGTGTCCATGACGACGAGCGCGGCGACGGTCTCGCCCGCCTGCTGGAGGCGAACGGCCACCTCGTGGACGGGAATACCGCCGAACGAGAACCCCACGAGGTGGTAGGGGCCGTGCGGCTGGATGGTCCGGATCTGTTCGACGTAGTCCGACGCCATGTCGTCGATGCTGCTCGGCAGTGTGCCGCTGCCGTCCATTCCGACGGCCTGTAGCCCGTACAGCGGGATGCCGTCGGGTACGTAGCGTGCCAGCGGCCGGTAGCACCAGCTCAGACCGGAGGCGGGATGGACGAAGAAGAACGGCGGCCGGTCTCCCTCGGCCCGGATGGGCAGGACCCTGCCGAGCGAGTCGCTCATCGACGCCAGGTTGAGCTGGCGGACGATGCCGGCGACGGTCGGCGCGGCGAACACGTTCCGCACCGTGGTCGAGATGCCCTTCTCCCGCAACCGCGTGACGAGGGTCACCGCCAGCAGGGAGTGGCCGCCGAGCCGGAAGAAGTCGTCGGCGAAGCCGACCTCGTCGACCCCGAGGACGTCGGCGAACACGTCGCTGACGACGTACTCCAGGCTCGTGGCGAGGTTCCTCTTCTCGTCCGCGCCGGTCGCTCCCGCGGTGTAGTCGGGGGCGGGCAGCGCTTTGCGGTCGAGTTTGCCGTTGGCGGTCAGCGGCAGTTCCGGCAGTGTGACGCAGGCGACCGGCACCATGTGCTCCGGCAACCGCTGGGCGACGAACTCCCGCAGGCCATCCGGCTCATCGCCGTCGACGGGCACCACGTAGGCGACCAGGCGCTTGTCGCCGGGGGTGTCCTCACGCGCGATGACCGCGGCCTGCGCCACCTCCGGGTGCGCGGACAGGACGGCTTCGATCTCACCGGGCTCGATGCGGAACCCGCGGATCTTGATCTGCTCGTCCGCCCGGCCCGCGAAGACCAACTGCCCGTCCGCACGCCACCTGGCCACATCCCCGGTGCGGTACATCCGCTCGCCACCGGCACCGTACGGGCAGGCGACGAACCGCTCACCCGTCTGCGACGGACGCCCCAGGTAGCCGCGGGCCAGACCGGTGCCGGCGACGTACAGCTCGCCCGTGACGCCGACGGGCACCGGCTGGAGTGTCTCGTCCAGCACGAAGAAGCGAGTGTTGGCGATCGGGGTACCGACCGGCACCACCCCGCCGCCGACCGTCTTCGGCGTCAGTTCGGCCGTGGCCACACCGATCGTGGTCTCCGTCGGCCCGTAGTGGTTGAACACCCGCCGGCCGCCGGCCGCGGCCGTCTCCACCAGTTCCTGAACCCAGCCGGGCGACCCGGCCTCGCCGCCCAGCACGAGGGAACGTGCGGGCAGCAACGCCTCCACACCGACCGCGGCCGTCAATGCCCGCAGATGCGACGGCACGGCCTTCAAGGCGTCGATGTTCTGCTCGGTCACATACCTGGCGACCTCTTCTGGATCGGTCACCGCTTCCTCATCCAACACATGCAACTCACCGCCGGTGGCCAGGCTGGTGAACACCGTCGTGTTGCCCAGGTCCGTCACCTGCGCCTGCAACAGCGCATACCGCGCCCCGGCCGCGGTCCAGCCGAGTCGCCCGGAGACCGACGCCACGTAGTTGGCCAGCGATCCGTGCGTGACCGCCACACCCTTCGGCGTGCCCGTCGAACCGGAGGTGTAGATCACATACGCCAACCCCGCCGGCTCCACCGCCACCTCATCAGGCTCATCAGGCTCATCAGGCGAAGCGCCCGCGTAGCTCTCCAGCTGGGCGACGGTCGCGGGGTCGTCGAGGGCGATCATCCGAACCCGGCCGGGCGAACGTTCAGCCAGGGCCTCCTGGGTGCCGAGGAGCAGCTGCGCGTGGCTGTCGGCCAGCAGATACGCCACCCGCTCGGCCGGCAACGCGCCATCGACCGGCACATACGCCGCCCCCGCCTTCCACACCGCCAGGATCGCCGTGACCATCCCCGCACCACGCGGCAGGCACAGCCCCACCACCGACTCACGGCCGACACCCGCATCACGCAGACAGCACGCCAGCCGGTTGGCCGCCGCGTCCAGTTCCCCGTACGTCAGCCGCTCCCCGTCGGCGACCACCGCCACCGCATCCGGGACGGCACCTACCTGCCGCTCGAACAGGTCCACCACCGACGAACCTGCCACATCCGACGCGGTGTCGTTCCACTCCACCAGCGCTCGGTCCCGCTCCCCGGGATCCAGCACATCCACCGCTGACACAGCCACATCGGGGGAGACCGCCACCTGCTCCAGCACCTGGCCCAACCACTTGGCCATACGTCCCGCCGCAGGCGCGTCGAACAGATCCGCCGCCACGGTCACCGAGCCGTGCAAGCCGGCGGGTCGGCCGTTGCCGTCGAGTACCTCCGTGAATCCGAAGTTCAGGTCGAACTTGGCCGAGGACGGTGTCGCTTCGCCGGACGCCCCTGTGCCGGCTATGCCCGCGCCGGCGCCCATGCCCGGCGGCTCCAGTGAGGCGTCGTCGCTGGTCTGCATCGACAACAAGACCTGCGTCAGCGGGTGCCGCGCCATCGACCGCGTCGGCGCCAACTCCTCCACGAGGCGCTCGAACGGCACGTCCTGATGCGCCAATGCCCCCAGACTCGCCTCCCGGACCCGGCTGAGCACCTGCCGGAACTCGGGGTCCCCGGCGAGGTCGGTGCGGATCACCAGCGTGTTGACGAAGAACCCGACCAGATCGTCCAGCGCCTCGTCCGTACGGCCCGCGATCGGCGACCCGATCGGAATGTCGGTGCCGGCGCCCAGCCGTGAGAGCGTCACCGCCAGCGCCGCCTGCAACACCATGAACGTCGTCACGCCCTCGGCACGGGCGAGGTCCACCAGTGGCTGATGCACCTCAGCCGGTATCCGCACCGGCACCCGGTGTCCCCGGTGGCTTGCCGTTGTCGGCCGCGGCCGGTCGCCCGGAAGCGCCAGCTCCTCCGGAGCACCGGCCAGCGCCTGCCGCCAGTACCCGACCTGCCGCGACAGCAGACTGTCCGGATCGGACTCCTCGCCCAGCAACTCGCGCTGCCAGAGGGCGTAGTCGGCGTACTGCACGGGCAGCGGCTCCCAGTCCGGGACCTGGCCGCGCCGCCGAGCGGCATAGGCCGTGGCGACATCCCGGCTCAGCGGCCCCATCGACCATCCGTCACCGGCGATGTGGTGCATGACGACCATCAGGAGCTGCTCGTCAGGACCCGCGTGGAACAGCCACGCCCGGATCGGCAGCTCGCTCGACAGATCGAACGCGTACTGCGACGCCTCCCGCACGGCATCCGCCATCCCGTCCCGTTCGAGCTGACGGACGTGGAGCTCCCAGTCCAGGTCGTGCGGGTCGAGGATCTGCTGGTACGGCTTGCCGTCCTGGGCGGGGAACACCGTCCGCAGCGACTCGTGCCGCCCGATCACATCCCGCAGCGCCTGCGTCAGCGACGCGGCATCCACGTCACCGGGCAGGCGGATCGGCGTCGGGATGTTGTACGTCGGGCTCGGGCCTTCGAGCTGGGCCAGGAACCAGAGCCGCTGCTGGGCGAACGACAACGGCACCCGCTCCGGACGTACCCGCGCCCGCAGCGGGGTACGGGCCTGCCCCGTGTCCTCCGTCAGCAGGGCCGCCAGTCCGGCCACGGTCGGGGCCTCGAACAACGCCCGGACCCTGATCTCCACGCCCAGTACCGCGCGGATCCGCGATATCAGCCGGACGGCGAGGAGGGAATGGCCGCCGAGCTGGAAAAAGTTGTCGTCGGCCCTGACCGACTCCACGCCGAGGATGTCGGCGAAGGCCGCGCACAGGATCTCCTCCTGGACCGTCGCCGGTGCACGCCCTGTGCCGGTGGCGTACTTCGGCGCCGGGAGGGCCTTGCGGTCGAGCTTGCCGTTGACCGTCAGCGGCAACTCCGGGAGCGTGACGAACGCGGCCGGGACCATGTACTCCGGCAGCCGCCCGGCCACGAGGACCCGCAGGGCGTCACTGTCGAGATCGCCGGTGCCGGTGCCGGTGGGGACGACGTAAGCGACGAGCCGCGTCTCTCCGGGGGTGTCCTCGCGGACGACGACGGCGGCCTGTGCGACATCGGCATGTGCCGACAGCACCGCTTCGATCTCGCCCGGTTCGATGCGGAAGCCGCGGATCTTCACCTGCTCGTCGGCGCGCCCGACGAAGAGCAGCTCGCCGTCCGGGGTCCACTTGACCAGGTCTCCGGTGCGGTACATCCGCTCCCCGGACCCCGGCCCGAAGGGGCAGGCCACGAAGCGCTCGCTGGTCAGCCGCGGGCGGCCCACGTAGCCGCGCGCCAGGCCCGCTCCGGCGATATACAGCTCACCGGCCACGCCGACCGGCGCCGGCTGAAGCCCGGTGTCGAGCACGTACAGGCGGGTGTTGGGGATCGGGTGGCCGAACGGCACCGCACCCGGACGGCCGGCGTCCACCGTCCCGGCCGCCGCGATGACCGTCGCCTCGGTCGGACCGTAGGCATTGACCAGATCACGCCCCCGCGACCAGGTGCGTGCCACCGTCTCGCTGACCGCCTCCCCGCCCACCAGCAGCGTGCCGACCTCGGCGAGATCCTGCGGATCCAGCACCTCCAGGAGCGGCGGCGCCATGAGAGCCGTCCGGACACCCATCAGGTCCGTAAGTCGCTGCGGCTCTTGACGCTGCTCCTCGCTGGCGATCCATAACGTGGCACCCGAGGACAGTGCCACCACCACGTCCAGTACGGAGGCGTCGAAGCTGAACGTGGCGAACTGCAACACCCCCACACCCGGCCTCGCGCCCATCACCGGAACGAACGCGGACATCAAGTTCGCCATCGAGCTGTGCGCGATGCCCACGCCCTTCGGCGTCCCCGTCGAGCCCGATGTGAAGATGACATACGCCAGCGAGGCTGGGGCGATGGCCACCTGCGGTGCCGCACCGGAAGAGCCAGCCGACTCCTCCAGCTCCTCCACACCAACAACGACCCCCACACCGGCGTCGGCGAGCATGAACTCCACCCGCTCGGGCGGCAGCGCCTCGTCCACCGGCACATACGCAGCCCCCGCCTTCCACACCCCGACAATCCCCACGACCATCTGCGGGCCACGGGGCAGCCGCAGCCCCACTACCGACTCACGGCCCACGCCCCGGCCACGAAGCCAGTTCGCCAGCCGATTCGCCGCCGTGTCCAAATCGCTGTAGGACAGCTCCACGCCCTCGAACACCACCGCAGCGGTATCGGGAGCTTCGGCCACCCACCGTTCGAAGGACGCCAGCACCATCGCGGAGTCCACCGGCGCAGCCGTGTCATTCCACTGCCGCACCACCACATCGCGCTCGCGCGAACCGACCACGTCCACCTGACGCAGCCGCAGCCCGGGGAACGCGGTCACCGACTCCAGCACACGGCCGAACCACACCGCCATCCGCTGGGCGGTCTCCGCCTCGAACACATCCGCCGACGCGACCAGCGCACCCCGCAACCCCGCAGGACGCCCCTCCTCGTCAACCACCTCCGACAACGACATTTCAAGGTCGAACTTCGAGACGGCCGTCGCCCTGTCCAGCCGCACACCCTCAGCATCCGCGTCGACCAACCCCAGCGCGGCGCGCTCGACGTTCTGCACCGTCAGCATCACCTGGAACAGCGGGTGCCGCGCCAACGACCGCTCCGGCGCCAGTTCCTCCACCAGCCGCTCGAACGGTACGTCCTGGTGCGCCAACGCCCCAAGACTCGCCTCCCGCACCCGGCCCAGCACCTGCCGGAACTCCGGATCGCCGGACAGGTCGGTGCGGATGACCAGGGTGTTGACGAAGAACCCGACCAGGTCGTCCAGCGCCTCATCGGTCCGTCCCGCGATCGGCGACCCGATCGGGATGTCCGTCCCCGCTCCGAGTCGGGACAGCGTCACGGCCAGGGCCGCCTGAGCCACCATGAACACCGTCGCGCCCTCGGCCCGGGCAAGACCGGTCAACCGCTCGTGCACCGCCGCAGGCACCCGAACCCGCACCGCATGGCCGACCCGACCGGTCACCGCAGGGCGGGGCCGGTCCACCGGCAACACCAACTCCTCCGGAACACCGGCCAGCGTCTGCCGCCAGTAACCGACCTGCCGCGACAGCAGACTCTCCGGATCCGACGCCTCCCCCAGCAGCTCCCGCTGCCACACCGCGTAGTCGGCGTACTGCACCGGCAACGCATCCCACACCGGCGCCTCACCACGTCGCCGCGCCGCATACGCCCGAGAGACGTCCTTGGTCAGGGGGCCGCGCGACCAGCCGTCGGAAGCGATGTGGTGCACGACCACGAGCAGCACGTGCTCATCCGATCCCGCCTGGAACAACCACGCCTTGATCGGCAGCTCCGCCGACAAGTCGAACGTGTACCGCGACCCCTCGGCCACTGCCTCCGCAACACGCTCGGGGGCAACCTGCGACACCTCCAGCTCCCACGAGAACTCGTCCGGGTCGAGGATCCGCTGGTAGGGCTCGCCGTCGCTGGCCGGGAAGATCGTCCGGAGCGATTCGTGCCGCACGATCATGTCCCGCAGCGCTTCGCTCAAGGCGTCGACGTTCACCTCACGCATGCGGATCGGGGTGGGGATGTTGTAGGTGGGGCTGGGGCCCTCCAGCTGGGCCAGGAACCAGAGGCGTTGCTGCGCGAAGGACAGCGGTACCCGCCCAGGACGGGCCCCCGCCCGCAATGGCGTCCGAGTCCGCCCGGCGGCCTCTGCCAACTGGCCCGCCAACGCGGCGACCGTCGGGGCCTCGAAGAGCGTGCGGACCTCAACCTCCACCCCCAGCACGACCCGGATTCGCGACACCAGCCGCACCGCCAACAGGGAGTGCCCGCCCAGATCGAAGAAGCTGTCGTCGACGCCGACGGACTCCAGGCCCAGAATCTCGGCGAACGCCGCACACAGCGCAACTTCCACCGACGTCGCCGGGGCGCGCCCCGTGCCGGTGGCGTACTCGGGGGCGGGCAGTGCTTTGCGGTCGAGCTTGCCGTTGGCTGTCAGCGGCAACTGCGGCAGCGAGACGACGGCGGCCGGGACCAAGTGGTCGGGCAGCCGCGCCCCGACGAACTCCCGCAGACCGTCTGGCTCACCCCCGCCCGCCGCGACGACGTAGGCGACCAGGCGATTGTCACTCGGGGTGTCCTCACGGGCGACGACCGCCGCCTGGGTCACGTCCAGGTGGGTCAGCAGGACGGCTTCGATCTCGCCCGGCTCGATGCGGAAGCCGCGGATCTTGACCTGCTCATCCGCACGCCCGACGAACACCAGCTGGCCCTCCCGGCTCCACCTGGCCAGGTCCCCAGTGCGATACATCCGCTCACCGGAACCCGGGCCGAAGGGGCACGCCACGAAGCGTTCGCCCGTCAGTCCGGGGCGACCGACGTAGCCGCGCGCCAGGCCCGCTCCGGCAACGTACAGCTCACCGACGACACCCGTAGGAACGGGGGTGAGTGCGTCGTCCAGGACGTACATGCGGGTGTTGGCGATCGGAGTACCGACCGGCGCCACACCACCAGCCACCGCGTCCGGGGTCAGCTCGGCAGTGGCGACGCCGATGGTCGTCTCCGTCGGACCGTAATGGTTGAACACCTGTCGAACCCCGGCAGCGGCTGCCTCCACCAGCTCCCGCACCCAGTCGGCCGGTGCCGCCTCACCGCCGAGCACCACCGACCGTGCGGGCAGCAGCGGCTCGATACCCGCCACGGACGTCAACGCCCGCAGATGCGACGGCACCACCTTCAACGCGTCGATGTTCTGCTCGGACAGGTAGCTGGCGACCGCCTCCGGGTCTGTCACCGACTCCTCATCCAGCACATGCAACTCACCGCCGGTGGCCAGGCTGGTGAACACCGTCGTGTTGCCCAGGTCCGTCACCTGCGCCTGCAACAGCGCATACCTCGCCCCCGGAACCGCCCACCCCAACCGCGACGACGCGGAAGACACGTAGTTGGCCAGCGACCCGTGCGTGACCGCCACACCCTTCGGCGCCCCCGTCGAACCCGACGTATAGATCACATACGCCAACCCCGACGGATCAATGTCCAGCCCAACAGCCGCGTCCGCGTAGCCCTCCAGCAGCATGACCGTCGTCGGATCGTCCACCGCGATCATCCGCACCCGACCCGCCGGCAGATCATCCAGCGCATCCCGCGTACCCAGCACCACCTGCGCACGGCTGTCACTCAGCAGATACGCCACCCGCTCCATCGGCAACGCACCATCCACCGGCACATACGCCGCCCCCGCCTTCCACACCGCCAACATCGCCGTG
>NZ_BAAGSO010000094.1:773222-773690 GCF_054782395.1 Streptomyces daliensis
CCACCACCAGCAACCACCGCCACCCCACCCGGATCCACCGCCACCCGCCGCTCAAACAACTCCACCACCGACGAACCACCCACCGGCTCCACCACCGTGTCGTTCCACCCCACCAACACCCGATCCCGCTCACCAGCATCCAGCACATCCACCGCAGACAGCCGCACCTCCGGGGTCTCGGTCACCGTCGTGAGCACCTGCACGAGCCAGTCGGCCATCCGCCCGGCCGTCGGCTCGTCGAACAGGTCTGCCGCAACCGTCACCGCCCCCCGCAGACCCGCTGGCCTGCCCTCGGGGTCAAACACCTCTCCCAGGGACACCCACAGGTCGAACTTCACCAACGCGGCCGTGTCGGCCGACCCCAGACCTGTGCCGCTGCCGGTGCGGACGCCGGGCATGTCCAGGGACGCGTTGCCGCTGGTCTGCATGGTCAGCACGACCTGCGCCAACGGATGCCGCGCCATAGAC
>NZ_BAAGSO010000095.1:0-580 GCF_054782395.1 Streptomyces daliensis
GGGGTGTGGTCCCAGGTGGTGGTGGCGCCGTCGCGGGTGGTCTGTTCGGCCAGGCGGGTGGCGTCCCAGGTGAAGGTGAGGGGTGCGCCGTCGGGGCCGGTCTTGGTCAGGCGGCGGCCAAGCGGATCGTAGGTGTAGGCCCACTCCTCGCCCAGGGGTGTGGTGGCTGTGGTGAGGCGGTCCTGGGTGTTCCAGGTGTAGGTCCAGGTGCGGGTCTGGCCGTTGAGGAGTTTGCGGGTCTTGCGGACCAGGCGTCCTGCCGCGTCGTGGGTGTAGGTGGTGCGGCCCGCGCGGTGGATGAGGGTGCCGGTGTGTTCCCGTGCGCCGGGTGCGGGGTGGGCGGGGGCTTCGGCGTGGGTCTGGTTGCCCGCACTGTCGTAGGCGTAGGTCTCGCTCCAGCCGTGGGCCTGGACGCCGGTGACCCGGCCGGTCTTGTCCAGGGCGAAGTGGCGGGTGCCGGTGGTCAGTTCGCGGATCTCGGTGACATACCCGTCGGGACGGTAGGTGTAGGCACGGTGCTGGAGAAGGGTGTCGCCGGGGCTGGTGGTGAGGGCCTGGGTGGTGAGGCGGCCGGTGGCAT
>NZ_BAAGSO010000095.1:590-1266 GCF_054782395.1 Streptomyces daliensis
TCCAGGGTCACCCCGCCCGTCGCCCGCTGGGTCTCGCGGCCTGCGGCGTCGTGGGTGAAGGCGAGGGTGTGGCCGCCGGTGGTGAGGGTGGCCGCGCGGCCGGTCGCGTCGTAGGTCCAGGCGGAAGTCAGACCGGAGGGTGTGGTGCGGTGGGTACGGTTGCCCGCCGCGTCATAGGCGTAGCGGGTGGTGCGGCCGTTGACGGTCTCGGACACCACGCGGCCCAGCGCGTCCCGCGTCAGGGTCAGTTCACTGCTGGCGTTGGCCGCGCGCAGGAGAGCGCCGTCGGGGTCGTAGGTGTAGGTGGTCTCCTCGCCCGTGGCCTCGTCGTGCTGGTGCACCACACGGCCTGCCGCGTCCAGTTCGTAGCGCAGGGTCTGGCCCAGCGCGTTGGTCCGGGCGGTAAGGCGGCCCGCGGCATCGAGGGTGTAGGTGCGGGTGGCGCCGTTGAAGTCGCTCTCCTCGACCAGGCGCCCCGCCGCGTCGTAGGTGTAGCGCCACTCCAGACCCTGGGGGTTGGTGACGGTGGTCAGGCGCAGTTCCGTGTCGTAGGCGAAGGCGTAGCGCGCACCGTCCGGGCCGGTACGCGCAACCGGCATGTCGAAGTGGGTGTGGCTGTAGGCCGTGGTGTGTCCGGCCGGGTCGGTGTGGGTGACGAGGTTGCCCTCGCAGTCCC
>NZ_BAAGSO010000096.1:0-690 GCF_054782395.1 Streptomyces daliensis
TCCGGCCGAAGAGCACGGTCCCGAACACCACGTCATCCCGGCCCGACAGCGTCGCCAGCACCCGCGCCCACACCACGTGCAGGACAGTCGCCGCGCTGACACCCAGCTCCCGCGCCACCCGCCGCAGCTCGGTGGTGAGATCCTCAGTCAGCGGCATGCCCGCCTCGACAATCCCGCTGCCGTCGCCGCGGGCTTCGAGCAGCCCGTAGGGGGCGGTCGGCTCGGTCACGTCACCGAGAAGGTCGGCAAAGAATTGCTCGTGCTCTTCCCTGGGCACCGCCCGCGTCTGCGCGACGAAGTTACGGAACGGCAGCGCGGGGGCCAGCTCGTCGGCCGCGCCGGAGAGCACCGCCCGCAGTTCCTCCAGCAGCACATCCATGCCCAGGTGGTCTTGCAGCAGATGATGCAGCCGCACCACGGCCAGGCAACGCCCCTCGGGCAGCTCGGCCACGTGCAGATCCATCAACGGCGCGCGGACGAGGTCCATCACGAGTCCGGCCTTGGCGATGAGAACCCGGCCTCGCTGCTTCGGATCCGTGGAGTCGAATTCCAGGGAGTGCTCGATCACCGGCACTTCAACGTGTCGCCGCACGACCTGCAACGGCTCCCGCAGACCCTCCCAAGCGATACCGGTGCGATAGATGTCGTGCCGGTTCACCACCTGCTGCAAAGCATCCGCGAACGCCTCCA
>NZ_BAAGSO010000096.1:928-2272 GCF_054782395.1 Streptomyces daliensis
GAACCAGTGCGGTGCCTGCCGCACGTGCCAACCCGGCCGCCAGACCAGCGGGCGTCGGGTCCTCGAACAGCGTCCTGATCTTGACTTCCGCAGCCAGCCGACCACGGATCCGCGACAGCAACCGGATCGCCAGCAGCGAATGCCCGCCCAGCTCGAAGAAGCTGTCCTCGACACCCACCGACTCCACCCGCAGCACTTCCGCGAAGATCTCGCAGAGCACAGCCTCCGTCTCATTCACCGGCGCCCGACCAACACCACCACCCAGCTCCTCAGGAACAGGCAGCGCCTTACGATCCAGCTTCCCGCTGGCCGTCAACGGCAACTCCGGCAACGAGACAACCACCGCCGGAACCATATGGTCGGGCAGCCGCGCCCCGACGAACTCCCGCAGGCCATCGAGCTCGCCCCCGTCCGCCGCGACGACGTAAGCGACCAAGCGCTTGTCGCCCGGGATGTCCTCACGGGCGATCACTACGGCCTGCGTCACCTCCGGGTGGGCCAGCAGGACGGCTTCGACCTCACCGGGTTCAATACGGAACCCGCGTATCTTCACCTGCTCATCCGCACGGCCGACGAACACCAACTGCCCATCGGACGCCCACTTCACCAGGTCCCCGGTCCGGTACATCCGCTCCCCGGAACCCGGGCCGAAGGGGCACGCCAGGAACCGCTCACCCGTCAGCCCCGGACGGCCCACATACCCACGCGCCAGACCCGCACCGGCGACATACAGCTCACCGGTCACCCCGACCGGCACCGGCTGGAGGGTGCCGTCCAGGACGTACATGCGGGTGTTGGCAATCGGGGCACCGACCGGCACCACCCCACCAGCCACCAACTCCGGGGTCAGCTCGACGGTCGCGACACCGATGGTCGTCTCCGTCGGACCGTAATGATTGAACACCCGCCGACCCCCACCAGCAGCCGCCTCCACCAGCTCCCGCACCCACCCAGGACTGGCAGCCTCACCGCCCAACACCACTGACCGTGCGGGAAGCAGCTGCTCGATACCCGCCACGGACGTCAACGCCCGCAGATGCGACGGCACCACCTTCAACGCGTCGATGTTCTGCTCAGCCACATACTCCGCCACGGTCTGCGGATCGGTGACCGACTCCTCATCCAGCACATGCAACTCACCGCCCGTGGCCAGGCTGGAGAACACCACCGTGTTGCCCAGATCCGTCACCTGCGCCTGCAACAGCGCATACCTCGCCCCCGCCTCGTTCCAGCCCAACCGCTCAGACACCGACGACACATAATTCGCCAACGCCCCATGCGTGACCGCCACACCCTTCGGCACCCCCGTCGAACCCGACGTATAGATCACATACGCCAACCCCG
>NZ_BAAGSO010000097.1:0-7108 GCF_054782395.1 Streptomyces daliensis
CAGCAGGGCCACGGCGGTGGGCAGTTGCCCGCGCTGCCCACCGCCGCGCCAGTCCCGGGCTGCCGGTGTCGGCAGGCCAGGCGAGGACGAACAGGCGGTTGCGCTGGTGCGCGGCGCCGACCTCGGACGCGCGTACACAGCGCCACTCTGCATCGAACCCGATCGCGGCAAGGTCGGCGAGCACGGCATCGAATCCGAGGGAAAGGTGCCCTGCGACGTTCTCAAAGAGTGCGAGGCGGGGTCGTAGAACGCCAAGGGCGGCGGCGATGTGGGGCCAGATGTGCCGGGCATCGGTGGTTCCCTTCCGTTTACCGGCGGAGCTGAAGGGCTGGCACGGGTAGCCGCCCGTGAGGATGTCGACTGCCTCCACCGCGTGCCAGTCGACGGCCGTGAGGTCGTCGAGGTTGGGCACGCCGGGGTAGCGGTGGGCCAGGATGCGGGAAGCGCCGGGGTCGTTGTCCGCGACCCAGGCCAGGGACGTGCCGAAGACGTGCTGTGCGGCCATGTCCAGCCCGCCGTATCCGGTGCACAACGAACCGAGACGCAAAGCGCCGGTCTGGGCCATGCTGGAGACCTCCATCAGGTCTGCTGAGGGACGGATGGATGAGGGCGGCCCCGGACTTTGGCGAGACGGGGGCCGCCCTCGACGCTTCTAGAAGGGCGGTTCGTCGCTGGATCCGTTGGCCGCCCACGGGTCGGTGCCACGGCGTCGCCGGTGCAGCCATCGGGGCAGGGCCGGGAGGGGCAGCAGGGTCACGGCCCGCTGCGTCCAGCACGGGCAGGGCTCCCAGTGGGTACCGGCGTACTCGCCGTTGTGGTCGCCGTAGTCGTGCGCGATGCCGCCGACGCCCCGGCAGCCGGGGCAGTCGGGGCGGGGGGCGTCGGTCAGAGCCAGGGCCCGGCGGGGGCAGTAGGTGACCTTGATGCGGAGTCGGGGCACGTTCACGCGGGAAACTCCTGGTCGCGGTCGGCGGTGTGCCGAGTTCCGGCTTGGTGGATGTGCTGTCCGGTGTGGAAGAGGCGTCGGCCGGTGCGCAGGCGGTAGCGGCGGCCCTTGCAGCGGCGGCACAGCTTCATGCTGCGGCGCCGGGTGTTGCGCAGGCCGGTGCCGGAGCAGGTGCGGCAGACCGCGAACGGACTGACCGTGCACAACGCTGCGTAACCGGCGAGGGTGGCCAGGATGAGGGCGGTACTAGCGAGCAGCACGAGGGGTCCAATCCCTTCACACGCGGGTTTGCGGGGGTTGCGGCAGGTGGGCCGCTAGACGCTAGATCGCTGATCACAGCGGTTTTGGACTGCTAGCGGGGCTGCTAGACCTAGCAGCGGCGGCTGCTAGGTCTAGCAGCGCTGCGCGGCTCAGGCCGCGTCCCGGTCGGCGTCACGGCGCGTGATGGCGGCGGTGATGTCGGCGCGGTCGATGCCACGCCGGTTCTTGCCCTCACCCTCGTCGGTGGTGCCCCACACCTGGCCCGGCTTGATGCCCCACGGCTTCAAAGCCGCGGTGACGTTCTCGCCCTTCCAGCCGGTGTAGGTCTCGGGCCGGTGCGCGGCCAGGCGGGCGGCGATCCGCTCACACCAGACGGCCTTCTCCGTGGCAGGGAAGACAGCGAGGACATCGGCGAGGATGTCCGCCGCTTCGCTCTCCTTGGGCCCCTGGCCCACCGCGTGGCCGGTGACGTTGCCGTACTCCTCCCGCAGCGTGCGGGCGCGGGCGGCGACCTGTTCGGCCGCGACCGCATCCACAAAGGCACTGGCCACGATGCGCGGGTCGTCCCCCTCACCCGCCATCCAGCAAATCCCCCGGTCCGAGCGCGAGAACATCGTGGCCCGGTACCCCGCCTTGTACATCGACGTGCCCAGCACCATGTCGTTGGCGGGCTGTCCCATCACCTTCAGGCAAAAACGCAGCACGGCGTTGGCGCTGATGCCGGTGGGCAGGGACTTCGCGTCCGGGCGCTGGGTGCCGAAGAGCGTCACGATCCCCAGCGCGGGGCCGCGCTTGACGAGGTCGGTGCAGATCGCTTCGATCTCCTTGCCGTGCTCCTCGTGCTCGAAGGGCACCTGGCACTCATCGAACCCGGCCACGATCGGATGCAGCCCGAGCCGCTTGTCACTGGCCAGCTCTGCGGTGACCTTCGATTCCGGGCAGCGCGAGCGCGGTAGGTTCTTGATGACCTTCGCCCGCCGTCGCAGTTCGTCCTTCAGCTCCCGCAGGGCGTGCAGGACGTAGGTGATGTCCTCGTCCTCCTCACCGGCCCGGTAGCGGTGGCACACCGGTTCCAGGGCGCCGAAGTCGCCGGTGCCCTTGAAGTCGAAGGCGTGCAGTTCCGCGCGCGGGTCGAGGGCGGCGATCAGCAGGAACAGCCGCATCAGGAACGTCTTGCCCATGCGGGGGATGGAGCCGACGACGACGGCGGCGAACATCAGCGTCACGGCCACATCCCGCATGCGCTGGTCGTTGCCGAAGACGACGGGCTTGAACAGGTCCACCTGTCCGGACTTGGCCAGCGGCCAGGCGGGCTTGGTGGTCTCGTTCATCGGCTTGTCCCCCACCCACAACACCAGCCGTCCTTCGTGCTCGGTGGGATCAGGTGAGGGCCACACGCAGCCGACCTTGCGCCGCAGGCCGGAGGCCAGGGGCTTGCGGGCCTCCATGATGTCCTCGGGGGTGACGCCGTAGGGCAGGTCCAGGTCGGCGCGGTAGCCGGGCCCGTCGCGGGTGATTTCCGAGGTGAAGCGCAGGCCGTTCATCTCCCCGCCCTTCTTGATGGCGGCGGAGATCTTCGCGTTGCCGATGGAGTCCAGGCCGCGCAGCACGATCGTCCCGGTGAGCTTCTGCACCTCGGTCTTGAGCACGGCGGGGCCGACCACGGGGGCATCGGGCTGCTGCCCGGCCCAGCCCAGCAGCAGCACCCCGCCAGCGGCGAACGCGTAGAGGAAAGCGGGCGCCACCACGTAGAGCCACAGGGCGAAGCCGGTACCGAAGACGGCGGCGACCAGGGTGACCAGGCCCCGCAGCCGCACCCGTCCCGCGCGCAGCCGGGACAGGCGCATGTACTCCTCCACGTCCTCGTTGCGCACCGCGAACGAGCGCAACGGGGCCGCCTCGGAATCCCACACCCACCGCCCGGTAGAGGCCACCAGGCGGCAGGCGCCGCGCGGGGCCATCCCCGCCAGGCGGGCGCCATACACCGGCAGCCGCACCCCGTGATACATCGACGCATAGCCGAGGTTGGCCCCGGCGTGCCGGGCGGTGGCAAGGAAGTCACGCCGGTTGGTCAGCCACCCGGCCAGCACCGGACGGCGCTTGGTGGTGGTGACCTTCGGCTCAGGAAGGTTCGGGTTGTCCACCGGAACCGGCGCGGCGGGGGACTCATCCGGATCGGGTACGGCCCGCAGATGCGCGGACCCGTCAGGCTCGGTCATGCTGGGGGTTCTCCTGTCTGCTCACGAGTGGGGTGGTGCAGGGGCCCGCGACGGCCGACGTTGCTGCCAGGCTTGGGCGGCCGTCGCGGGGCGCAGCTACCGGCGGGCGCGCTCAACGGCGCGCAACCGCTTCTCAGCGGCCTTCCGGGCTTCCTTGGCGGCGGCCCGCTCAGGCCCGCGCGGGGCGGTGCGCTCAGCGACCGTCGCGGCGGCCACCTCCGCTCGTGCGGCCTTCAGCGCCGCCGCGTGAGCGTCGGCCTCAGCACGCGCACGCTCTTCGGCACGGCGGTCGATCGCGTCGATCCGCCGCTCAACGCCGCTGATGTCGCCCGCCGACTGCTTGGCGCCCTGGACCAGCAGCCCAGCACGCGTGAACTTCTCCTTGCGGGTGTAGACGCGGTCGGCCATGGGTCAGTGCTCCTTGGCGAAGTCGGCCCACACGGACCGCAGAACGACGACGCAGATGGTCAGGGACACGGCGCCGATCGCGAACGCGACCATGGAGACCGAGAGGGCAACGGCCAGGAAACTGCCGCCGACCCCGATCCCGATCCACTTCGCCGCACCCCCACCGCTGTTCTGCGCGGCGGGAGCGGGCGGATAGTGCGGGTGAGTGCAGGCAGGCGGGGCCGGGCGGTCGTAGCAGCCGCACCCGGCCTCATGCCGGTGAACAGGGAGATCCATGGGAGTCCTCCAACGAGACGCAAGCGGCGCGGCATCAGGCCGCCGCACGCTGGTCTTCGGGGTAGGCGCACGGCACGCAGGTGCCGAGCTGAGTGGGGATGACATAGCCCGCGTCCCGCCCGCACTGCGGGCAGACGCGGCGCGCACGCATGGCCTTGGCCAGCGCCGCCCACTTCGCCGGGGTCATCGGCCGCACCGGCTTCGCCAGGTCGATGCGGTAGAGGTAGGCGACCAGCGGCGGCCGGTTGCGGCGGGGCCACCTCCTGACCCCCGGGCCGCAGGCCACGCGCCCGCAACTGGCGGCGCGTGGCGTAGCCGTCCGGGGCCAGGCGCCACCGGAAGACCGGCAGCGTGGCGCTCACGCCGCCTCAACCTCCGGCTCTTCGAGCTGGTGACGCTGCTCAGCCGCCTGGCCCTCACGTTCGGTGCGCAGGGTCTCGCGCAGCATCCGGGCGCGGGCGGGTGAGGTGTGAACGGCCTTGCGGATGCCCTCCGCAGTCAGCGCCGCGTCCGTCCAGTCGGCCGTGGCCGACCGGGCCTCAGTCAGGAGCTGGGCCGAGGTGCGCTTGGGCCGTGCCGGTCGGGCGGCGGCCGGGACACGACCGGTCGCCCGACGTGGCCGGGTCGATTCCGCCGCGACCGATCCCCGCCCGGTCGGCAACGCTGTCGTGGCGGGGCCCGGCTTGAGGGCAAGGGCCGACTTCAGATGCCCGACCGGCGCGGGATCGGGCACCCCCACCCTGTGCAGATCCACCGGCGCCGGGGTCGATTCCCCCTGCTCAGCCGTAGACCGGTTCGGGAGGGAAACAGCGGATTCCACCTGGTTTGCGGTCGGGGTGAACATGGCGGACAGGGCATCGTTCGCCCCGGCCGTGACCCGATCTCGCTGCACCTCCAGCAGCCGCCCGGCAAGGGAGTCATCCCCCGACCCGACCTTGCGGGCCAGTCGCCACGAGCGCCGGTCCGATCGCTTGCGGGCGCCCTTGGCGGGGTGGTTGGCGGCGCGGGCCCGGTGATAGGCCAGTGCGCGGACGATGGCGGCGGCGCGTGCTTCGGCCTCAGCGTCCCGCCCGTCGAGGTGGACGACGATCCGCCGGGCCAGGAAGGCCATGCCTTCGGCCGCCACGGTCATGCCCATGGGGGTGACGGCGTAGATGACGGCCTGTCCCGCCTCGTCGGCGGCGGTGACGGCCATGGCGGACGCGGCGGCGGGCAGCGCCCACAGCCCCGCCCGGATCACCAGGGGTGAGGACTGCCCGAGCATGGTCAGCCCGAGCAGTACCAGGGCGAGCACGGCGGTCGCGCCCTCGCCCGCCGCGACGGCGCCCGCCGCCGTCCCGGCCCCGTAGGCGGCGCTGATGTTGCTGTAGGTGCCGATCCCACCGCCGATACCGGTAGCGAGCATCGGCCCGAAAGCCAGCGCGAGAACTGCCTTCTGGGTCTTCGTCAGCGGCCTGCGTGCACTCATGCCGCACCTCCCGCGTCCGTGTTGAGCAGGGTGAGCAGGTAGTGGGCCAGGGCGGGGGTGCCGACTTCGAGATACGGCCACGGGCAGCAGTCGTAGACGCCCTCCTCGTCCCGCACCTCCTCCGGGGTGCCCTCGTACAGGCGGCCGTGGTCGGGGCTCTCGCAGACCAGCGCAATGCCGGGCTGGTAGTCCAGGGACACCAGCCGCCAGGCCAGCCGCAGGCCCCGGTCGTTGATGGCGCACAGTTCCGCCACCGCTGCATGCCGCGCGGCGGCCACATCGGCGCCCAGGCGCACGGAGTGAGTAGTCATGCTCATGCGGCACCTCCCGCGCACAGCAGGGCGGCGAGGACCAGCAGGGCCCCGCCCGCGCAGGTCAGGTCCACCGCACGCCGCAGGCCCCGGAACTTCGCGACGGCGAGGCGGGACAGTCCGGCGATGTCGGCGGCCCGGTCGGTGACCACGGCGTCGGTGATCTCCTCAGCCGTGAGGGTGGCCCACAGCGGGAAGCCGTGGCGGCCCCGGAGGTTGGGGCGGACCGAGCGCAGCAACATGCCGGCAGCCGCGACCAGGAGCCCCATGCCCAGCCCGCCCGCCACAAGGGCGGGAGCGGTCAGGGGCGTGTCCTTGGCCACCGTCCAGGCCCCCGCCAGCACGGCGCCGACGAACGCCAGCAGCAGCGCGGTCTTCGTGTCGGTGCGGGCGATCTCGGCCTTCACCTCAGCGTGCGCGGCCGTCAGAGCCTCGTGTGCACTCCCGGGGGTCATCGCGCACCCCCGCTCCGGCCGCTGTGACGGCGCCAGCCGAGTACCTGCACGAAGAACCCGACACTGGCGACCAGCAGCAGCCGCTGCTCACCCGCCACCAGGGCGCCGATGCTGGCCGCCATGGCGACCAGCGATCCGACCAGAAGCAGAACGAGGGCAAGCCCCGTCGGGGAAGACGTGGGGGTGCTCATGCCGCATCCCCCGTCCCGGCCAGGTTCGCCGCATCAACGCGGGCGGTCAGCAACTGGTCGAGGGCGCGGCGCACCCGCTGCATGTCCACCTCGTTGGGGACGCGGTCAAAGGCGATGATCTGCGCGTCCAGCAGCTCCACCTCAGCGTCGGTGACGGGCCACTCGGCCTCGATGGCATCCAGCTCAGCGGCCGTGGGCTCCATCCACGGAGCGAAGGCCGTAACAGCCTCCTGAACAGTCACGATGAGATTCACGGGTCGTACTCCTTTGAAGTGTGGGGCGGCCCTACAGCGCCCCCGGAGTTGCAGCTCCGGGGGCGCGCGCCGTGTGGGAATGGGGTCAGCGTCCGAGCGCGTCAGCCCTTGCGGCAGGACGCGGCGTGACGCCGCGCGTAAGGGGTAAGGACCTTGACCGCGTGGCGAACCTCGGACTTGAACGTGACCGGCTCGCTCTCAACCAGGCGCTCACACGCCTGGCAGAACACGATGACCTCGGCACCGTCGAGGTAGATCTCGACGTTGAACCCGTGCTTGGTCTTGATGCTGGCCATGCGAACCTCCGGATGCCCTGGTC
>NZ_BAAGSO010000098.1:0-61129 GCF_054782395.1 Streptomyces daliensis
CCCGGAAGCTAAGCCTTTCAGCGCCGATGGTACTGCATGCGGGAGCGTGTGGGAGAGTAGGACGCCGCCGAACAATTTTTAGAGGCCCCTGGTCTCAGTGTTCAGACACTGAGGCCAGGGGCTTTTTGCATGCCCGAAAACAATGGCTCCCATTCCAGGGCACGTAGGCTGGCCGAATGCGTTATGACGTGGTCATCTTCGACAACGACGGAGTCCTGGTCGACAGCGAGCCGCTGTCCAACCGCATTCTCGCGGGCTACCTCACCGAACTGGGGCACCCCACCTCGTACGAGGACTCCCTCCGCGACTACATGGGCGCGGCCGTGCACCGCGTCCACGACCTCGTCAGGGAACGCTCCGGAAAGCAGCTCCCCGAGGACTTCGACGAGGTCTTCCACAGCCGGGTCTTCGACGCGTTCCGACGCGAGCTGGCACCCGTGCCGGGCATCGGCGACATCCTCGTAGAGCTGGCGTCCCAGGGCGTGCCGTACTGCGTCGCGTCGTCGGGGAGTCACGAGCGGATCCGCGTCGCGCTGCACACGACCGGGCTCTACGACCACTTCGGCGAGGAGCGCATCTTCAGCTCCCAGGACGTCGGCCGCGGCAAGCCGGCGCCCGATCTGTTCCTGCATGCCGCCGCGCGGATGGGAGTGCCGCCAGCGCGCTGCGCCGTCGTCGAGGACAGCGTGCTCGGGGTACGGGCCGCCGTCGCGGCCGGGATGGACGTGTACGGGTACGCGGCGATGACGCCGAAGGAGAAGCTGGCCGAGGCGACCGCGCTCTTCACGGATCCCGCGCAGTTGCCGGGGCTCATGGGGCTGCTGCCGCGCTGATCGAGGCCGGTACGGTGGCCTGCATGAGCGGCGGCGCACAGTTGATGTGGGACGAGGCAGTCACCGGCTACGACTTCGGTTCCGGGCATCCGATGGACCCGGTCCGGCTCGCGTTGACGATGCGGCTGGTGGAGGCCCTGGGCCTGGAGCGCGAGGCCGGGCTGAAGGTGGTCTCGGCGCGGGCCGCGGGCGACTCGACGCTGCGGCTCGTGCACCGGCAGGACTACATCGACGCCGTACGCCGCGTATCCGCCGACCCCGGCTCCGCCGACGGTTCCTACGGGCTCGGCACCACGGACGACCCCGCGTTCGCCGGGATGCACGAGGCGTCGGCGCTGATCGTCGGCCAGTCCGTCGGTGGCGCGGAAGCCGTGTGGCGGGGGGACGTGGCGCACGCGGTGAACTTCACCGGTGGGCTGCATCACGCGATGCCCGGCGCCGCCTCCGGTTTCTGCGTCTACAACGACGCGTCCCTCGCCATCGCGCGGCTCCTGGAGCTGGGCGTCGAGCGCGTCGCGTACGTCGACGTGGACGTGCACCACGGGGACGGCGTGCAGGCGGCGTTCTGGGACGACCCGCGCGTGCTGACGATCTCGCTGCACGAGCACCCCCGCGTCCTCTTCCCCGGCACGGGCTGGTCGGAGGAGACCGGGGGCGACGGCGCCGAGGGGAGCGCCGTCAACGTCGCGCTGCCGCCCGGCACCGGGGACGGGGGCTGGCTGCGGGCGCTGCACGCGGTCGTGCCCGAGCTGCTCGACGCGTTCGCGCCGCAGGTCCTGGTCACCCAGCACGGCGCCGACACCCACTTCGAGGACCCCCTCGCGCACCTCGCCGTCAGCGTCGACGCCCAGCGCGTCGCCGCCGCGGCCTGCCACGACTGGGCGCACCGGTACGCGGCCGGCCGGTGGGTGGCGCTGGGCGGCGGCGGTTACGCGGTGGTCGACGTCGTGCCGCGCACCTGGACCCATCTGGTGTCGATCGCGGCGGGCGCGCCCGTGGCACCGGAGACGGAGGTGCCGGAGGCGTGGCGGCGGATGGTGTACGCGCGGACGGGGAGCAACGTCGCGCCGATGCGGATGACGGACGGGCGGGAGCCCGAGTGGCGGGGCTGGGAGCGGGGGTACGACCCGGCCGACGCGCTGGACCAGGCCGTAAGGGCGGCCCGGAACGCGGTCTTTCCGGCACACGGGCTGCTGCCGTAGGCCCGGAACGGGCGCGGAGCAGGCGGGGAACGGGGCGGGGGCGGGTCCCGGACCGGCCTCGGGCAGGCGCGTCGGCCCGGCCGTGAGCCGTGGGTGTGCTTCCATGCGCCTCGAGCTGGCCGGTACCGTACGGCGTTTCTGTACAACGCCGCCGCGCGACGGTGCCGTTCGGCGGTTCCCGAGGGGCGGTCCCGACAAGGGTTCGGGGAGTGACAGCCGCCGCGTTGGCGCCGTCGCGGGGGCGTGCGGGGGCAACCATGGGCGGCGTGTTGAGTGTTGGCGCCCTGCGCGCGCATCTGCTGGCCGCGCGTCTCGCGGGGCCGATCGCGACGACCCGTGAGAAGAGCCTCCAGCGGTACCGGATGTTCGCGGCCCGGGACCCTCGTGCCCTGATCGGCCTGGAGCCCGAAGGGGAGTGGAGCGTCCCCGAGTTGGTCGCGCTCATGGCAAGTCAGTGCGGGGTCTCGGGTGATCCCGCTACTGTTTCCGGGCAGGACAGAATCGACCCCAACCGCACCATCGCGGCCCTCGACGCCTTCGCGGAACGGGTCAGGTGCGCTGCTGAGCGGCGGGTTCCGGTGCTGTTCGGGACCGGGCACCCTGATCGACTCCTGGGCTTCTACGCCACATTGGCCTCAGCGCTCTCGGCGGCGGGCTGTCCTGTTCTAGGACCCGCGCAGGGGCAACGTATCGACATAACGACCCGATTCGGGGTACGCGCGTACAACCTCTCTTACGTACGGGGAGTCGCGTTGGTCCACGAGGAGGGCGCTCGCCCGGACCTCGGTGCGCCGGGCGCACACACCCACTCCCCCCTCCCTCTTCGGGCGGCTCTGGCGGCTGCCGTAGTGGAGGGCAAGCCCCTGCCGGAGCTGGTCATCGGGGACCACGGTTGGGTCTGCGCGGCAGGTCAGCTCGGTATCGAGGCGATGGGGCTCGCGGATACGGACGATCCGGCGCTCTTCGTCGGACAGGCGGAGGGGCGGGTGTCCGTGGCCGTTCCGCTTGATGACGCTGTGCGGTCCGATTACTACCGCCCGCTTACTCGCTATGTACTCAATCGAGCGTGTCTGTCACAGTAGGAGGCCGATCGCTACTCCTCTTCCCCACTTGCATCACCCGCCCCTAATCTGGGGAGGAGCGCGCATGCGAGCAGGAGTCACCGGAGGGGAAGCCGGTGCCCGACATGTGCGGAAGGTTCAGGTGTGACATGGCTGCTGGCAAGGGACCTCTGAATGAGGTCAACTTTCTGACCGTGGCGGAAGTCGCCTCGGTGATGCGAGTGTCCAAGATGACCGTGTACCGGCTGGTGCACAGCGGTCATCTGCCGGCGATCCGGGTGGGGAGGTCCTTCCGGGTCCCAGAGCAGGCCGTCCATGAATATCTCCAAGAGTCCTATGTGGGGGTAGAGACCGCCTGATCGACCAGCACTCCGGTACTGGTCGTGCACGGTCCGACCGAGTATGAGCCCCGCGGCGACCCTCGGATTACGAGCTTCACCCGGTGACAGGTAGGCTGAACCCATGTAGGTCGTGTGGGCTCGGACGCCCCGCACCGAGTGATTCGAAATGAGTTCTCCCCGCGCCAGTGGGGTTGATCCGTTAGCGAGGGTTGTCGTGGGCTCTGTTATCAAGAAGCGGCGTAAGCGGATGGCTAAGAAGAAGCACCGTAAGCTCCTCAAGCGCACGCGAGTTCAGCGTCGCAACAAGAAGTGAGCGAGCGCCTCACACGCTGCTGACCGCCGCCTTTTCTCCGTATCGCGCACACCGCGCGGGCCGGGGGAAGGGCGGCGGTTCTGTTTGTGTGCGGCTTTTTGCGGGTGTGCGGCGACATCGCGAGTTGGGCAGTCGTCACAGCCCGCAGCGCGTGGTCATCACAGCGCAATCTCCACCGGATACGGTGACCCTGGGAACACGTGTTCCGGGGGCGGTCGCGGGCGTTCCCGGTTCGGACCCCGAGGGTGCATCCGTCAGGGAGGGATCTTGGGCAAGGTCGTGCTCGTCACCGGAGTGGCCCGGCAACTGGGCGGCCGTTTCGTGCGCCGTATCCAGCGGGAGCCCGACGTCGACCGGGTCATCGGCGTCGACGCGCTGCCGCCCGCGCACCATCTCGGCGGGGCCGACTTCGTCCGGGCCGACATCCGGCAGCCCGCCATCGCCAAGGTCCTCGGCGAGTACGCGGTGGACACCGTCGTCCATATGGACATCCACGGCACCCCGCTGGCGGCGCGGGGCGGCAGCCGTACGTCGGTCAAGGAGACCAACGTCATCGGCACGATGCAGTTGCTCGGCGCCTGCCAGAAGTCGCCCTCGGTGAGCCGCCTCGTGGTGCAGTCCACGACGAGCGTGTACGGCGGCGCGCCACGCGATCCGGCGATCTTCGACGAGAACACCCCGCCCAAGTCGCTGCCCAGCGGCGGTTTCGCGAAGGACGCGGTGGAGGCCGAGGGATATGTGCGGGGCTTCGCCCGGCGCCGCCCTGACGTGTCGGTGACGGTGCTGCGCTTTGCGCACATCCTGGGGTCCTCGGTTGACTCGCCCCTCGCGGGGTACTTCGCACTGCCCGTCCTGCCGACGGTGCTCGGCTACGACCCCCGGTTGCAGTTCGTCCACGAGGACGACGCGATCGAGGTGCTGCGGCTGGCGGCGGCGGAGCCGAGGCAGGGAACGCTGAACGCGGGTACCTTCAATGTCGCGGGGGACGGGGTGCTGCTGCTGTCCCAGTGTGCGCGCCGGCTGGGTCGGCCGACGCTGCCGCTGCTGTTGCCCGCGATCAGGTGGGGGAGGTCCGCTTTGCGTTCCGTGGGAGCTACGGATTTCTCGCCCGAGCAGATACGGCTGCTGACCCATGGCAGGGTCGTGCGGACGACACTGATGCGCGAAAGCCTGGGCTTCGAGCCGCGGTACACCACGGCGGAGACGCTCGCGGCCTTCGCCCAGAGCAGAGGAGCGGGGCTGCTGCCGCCCGCAGTGCTCGCCCGTACCGTCGACCGGTTCGCCTCGGCGCTGCCGCGGGCCGGTGGCGCGGAGCCGCACGAGAAGCCCGAGGAGGTCCGCCAGCATGGCTGATGCGAAGGTCATCCCCTTCGACGACGACCGGGACCGTGGTGAACGCGGCGACCGCCCGCGCGGCGGGCGGGGCAGCGGCAGCGGCAGGGCGACCGCTTCCCGCCGTCGCAAGGCCGCCGCTGCCAACGCCGCCGCTTCCGCAGCCGAGCAGTCGGCGCCGCTCGCCCCGCCCCTGTCGGCGGTGCCGGGGCAGCAGCAGGCGGAGGACCGGGTGGGGGACAACGGGCAGGCGGGCCACGCGGGTCGCGGCGGCCGGGAAGCGGCCGGGGGCGACGGGGGCGAAGAGGGCCATCCGCACCCGGCCGAGGACACGGGGACCGGCCCGTCCGGTTCCGGGTCCGCTTCCGCCGCGGACGACGCGCGGGAGGCGGCCGGGCCGCCGGGCCCCGGGCTCGTCGACAGGGTCCTCGGCGCAGGCTGGGACCGTAAGGCGGCGCAGGGGCTCGCGTTCCTGCGGCGGCGGATCACGGGCGAGTACGAGGTCGACGATTTCGGCTACGACCAGGATCTGACCGACCAGGTGCTGATGTCGGTGCTGCGGCCCGTCTACGAGAAATACTTCCGCGTCGAGGTCAGGGGCGTCGAGAACATACCCGACGAGGGCGGGGCGCTGATCGTCTCCAACCACTCGGGGACGCTGCCCCTCGACGGGCTGATGCTCCAGGTCGCCGTGCACGACAACCATCTGGCGAACCGGCATCTGCGGCTGCTGGCCGCGGATCTGGTGTTCATGCTGCCGGTGGTGAACGAGCTGGCCAGGAAGGCGGGCCACACGCTGGCCTGTGCCGAGGACGCGGAGAAGCTGCTGGAGCGGGGCGAGGTCGTGGGGGTGATGCCCGAGGGGTTCAAGGGCATCGGCAAGCCCTTCGCCGACCGCTACAAGCTCCAGCGCTTCGGGCGGGGCGGGTTCGTCTCGACGGCGCTGCGGACGAAGGCGCCGATCGTGCCGTGCTCGATCGTCGGGGCCGAGGAGATCTACCCCATGATCGGCAACGCGGGCACGCTGGCGCGGGTGCTGGGCTTCCCGTACTTCCCGATCACGCCGACCTTCCCGTGGCTGGGGCCGCTGGGCGCGCTGCCGCTGCCGACGAAGTGGACGATCCAGTTCGGCGAACCGATCGCGACGGACGACTATCCGCCGGGGTCTGCCGACGATCCGATGCTGATGTTCAACCTCACGGACCAGGTGAGAGAAACCATTCAGCACACGCTCTACAAGCTGCTGGTGCAGCGCCGCTCGGTCTTCTTCTGACGGGCCCGTATCCACGGCAGACGCGAAACGGCCGCGCGGCGGGTGCCGCGCGGCCGTTTCCCGTGTTCCGTGTTCCGTCGTGTGCGGGCTGCTGGGCTACTCCCCGCCCTTCGACAGGTCGTTGAGCCCGGGAAGCACCTCGGGAACGATGGGCGGGAGCGTGATGTCCGTGTCCGGGAGGCTGGGCTCCGAGGAGTCCTTCTTACCCGGCCGGGACGGCTCGTCCCGCTGCTGCGGCTTCTTCGACGGATCGAGGATGCCGCCTCCGCCGAGGAGCCCGTCGTCCCGCGACTCCGAGCCGGAGGGGGAGGGCTTCTCCTGGCCGCCGCCCGTGCGCCCGTCCGTGCCCTCCGAGGCGGAGGGGGTGGGGCGGGGCGAGGACCCGCCGTCCTCCGTGCGTTCCGGCGCTTCCGAGCGGCGCTCCTGGGGGGCGCCTTCGGGGGAGCCGCGGAACAGCCGCTCCAGCGGGCCGACGTCGCTGTCTATGGCGTCGAAGACCGAACTCACCTCATCGCCCACGTCCCTGAGCTGCACGGGGAGCCGGTCCCTGAGCTGGGACCACGTCGCGCGGTGGCTCTTGGAGAACGAGGAGAGCGACTGCATGGGGCCGATGTCGCCGTCCCGTTCGTACACGGCGCTGAGCAGCTTGTGGCCCTCCGTCGCGTCGTGCCGCATGCCCGCGAGGGCCTTGCGCACTTCGCCGAGCGATTCGTGGTCCAGCTCGCCCGAGCGGCCGCGCTCCAGGAGGCGCCGCGCCTCCTGCAACCGGGTCGAGGCGTGGTCCAGATAGACCTTGCCCCGGTCCGTGTCGCCGCCGGTGACATCGGTGACATCGAGCTTGAGGTCCTCCATGCCCCGTTTGAGGCCGTAGAGGGAATCACCGGGGAGGGCGTCCGAACTCGCCGCCGCGACCCCGCCGAGGGCGCCGGCCGCCACCCCGACTCCCAGGCCGCCCGCCGTGAGGCCCTTGGCGAGCCGTGACCTGGGGCGGAGCTTGCCCAGTGGACCGAGCCCCGTGGCACGGTGCGTGCCTTTTCCCGAGCGCGGTCCGCGCTGCTCGGGGAGCCGGCCGCTGCCCGCGGCCGAGCCGCCTTCGGCGAAGGCGGTCTCCATGGCGGCGATGAGCCGCGCACGCTGGACGGTCTTGACCTCTGGGTCCAACTCGGGTTGGGGCAGGGCCCCGAGCCCGTCCGCCAGGGCGAGCAGCAGCATGTCCTCGGGACTGCCGCCCGCCATGGCAACGCGCTCGGGCGGACGCTCGGGCGGAGCGGCCCCCGTGACTCCGTCGCCCGCCGTCTGGTCGGCCGCCGTGGCCTCGTCGAGCAACTGCTCGTCCAGGGCCTGGGCGAAGGCGTTTGCCCGTCGGCTCGCCGATACGGATCCGATCACGGGCGGCACCTCCTCTCGTCAGCACGGTCGACTCCCCACCGCACAGGAAAGGTTGCGTGACACACCCGGGTCCACCCGATCGAGTGAAGGAGACGGTGCGCGTCACGCCTGTGGGAAGTCTGCAATCCCCACAACGAGCGGAAAGCCAGTCGGGTTACGGAGTCACGATGATGTGACCGCGGGCGCACGTGCCGTCACCTGCGGTTATCGTGCGTCGTCCGGCAGAAGGCGGGCCAGGGTGCGCACGGCGCGGTACTGGAGGGTCTTGATCGCGCCCTCGTTCTTGCCCATCACGCGGGCCGTCTCCGCGACCGAGAGGCCCTGGAGAAATCGGAGCGTGACGCACTCCTGCTGTTGGGGGTTGAGTTTGCGTACGGCCTCCAGCAGGGCGGCGTTGGAGAGGGACTCCAGGACGGAGTCCTCGGGGCTGCGTTCGACCTCGTTCGCGTCGAGCATCTCCCCGGTGGTCACTTCGAGGCGGAAGCGGCTCGACTTGAAGTGGTCGGCGACGAGGTTGCGCGCGATGGTGACCAGCCAGGCGCCGAAATCGCGGCCCTGCCAGGTGAACGTGCCGATCCTGCGCAGGGCGCGCAGGAAGGTCTCGCTGGTGAGGTCCTCGGCGGTCGCCCGGCCGCCGACGCGGTAGTAGATGTAGCGGTAGACGGTGTCGCTGTACTGGTCGTAGAGGCGCCCGAAGGCTTCGGACTCGCCGTCCTGGGCGCGTTCGACGAGGTCCATCATGCGGCGGCTGTCGGTGTCCGAAGCCGCGGGACGGCGCGCTGTGGAGGTGCCGGAGGCTCCGCCGCGTGACCGTCTCCTGACGGTCGCGGTGGTGGTGGTCGCGGTGGAGTTCGCGGCGCCCGTGGCGGCGTTGGTGGCGCGGTCGGCCAAGGCGTAGCAGGGGGGTGCGGGGACAGGTGCGGCTGCGGCGAGGGCAGGGACGGCGTACGCGGTGGGGACGAATGTGCGCAACTGGCCGACGGCTGTGTCGACCGTGTTGCGCAGCGTAGCCAGGCCCGAGGCGTCAACCCCGACGTGTGGGTACACGGGACTCCCAGAGGCAGAGCTTCCATCACGTGCAGTGCGGGACCGTTCGCCCGGTGTAGGGACGTGAGGGTTCCGGATTGCGTCTGAGGAGAATAACGCTTCGTACAGGCAGCACTACACCTAGTTGCTGAAATCGTCGATTCGGTTTGGTCTGGTCCGTATTGGCAGTCGAGCGCAAATCGAACGAGAGCCTGGTTTTGATCGGTACTGAGCCCGGGCTTGTCGCCCGGCTGATCTTTTGTGCCCGAGCGGGCACCGGGCGACTGGCAGGCCCTGCGCGGGGGTAAGACTGCTGAATTGCCCGCTCGCGCAGGCGTGGCCCGGGTCGTGGCGGGGCCGCGAGGGGCTGTGCGGGGGCGCGGGAGCGCTGTCGCCGAGGGCGTCGGGCAGGTCGGGCCGACGGGCGCCGCGAGGGCGCGTCAAGGCCCACTCGTAAGCCGGTATGTGCGGCCGGTTACGGCACGGCGGGATCACGGGCGGTCACGGGGGATCAGCGACGGTCAGGAGGGAAACGGCCGTGGCTGGGGAGAGAGGGCGCGCGGCGCCGGGTCACGTGAGTCGAGCCGGTGACCCTCCCGCCGTGTCGCGGCCCCGGCTCAGCGGCCCCGGCTCAGCGGCCCCGGCTCAGCGGCGGCGGCGCTGGATCGCCACCGCCGCTGCGGCGCCGCCCGCCACCGCGCCGACCCCCGCGGCCGCGGGGATGCCGACCTTGGCCGCCTTGCGCCCCGTGCGGTAGTCGCGCAGCCGCCAGCCCTGCTCGCGGGCGTGCTCGTGCAGACGGCTGTCCGGGTTGATCGCGTACGGGTGGCCGACGAGCGAGAGCATCGGGATGTCGTTCGCCGAGTCGCTGTAGGCGGCGCAGCGCGTCAGGTCCAGGCCCTCGCCCGCCGCGAGGGCGCGTACGGCCTCCGCCTTGGCCGGGCCGTGCAGGGGTTCGCCGACGAGCCTGCCGGTGTAGACGCCGCCCACGGACTCGGCCACGGTACCGAGGGCTCCGGTGAGGCCGAGGCGGCGGGCGATGATCGTCGCGGTCTCGACGGGGGCCGCCGTGACGAGCCAGACCTTCTGGCCCGCGTCGAGGTGGGCCTGCGCGAGGGCGCGGGTGCCGGGCCAGATGCGGCTGGCCATGTACTCGTCGTAGATCTCCTCGCCGATGGCCATCAGCTCGGAGACGCGGTGGCCCTTGACGATGGAGAGGGCGCTGGAGCGGACGTCCTCCATGTGTCCCGCGTTCTCGGTGCCCGCCATCCGGAAGTACGCCTGCTGCCAGGCGAAGCGTGCGAGTTCGCGTTTGCGGAAGAATTTCCGCTTGTAGAGGCCGCGGCCGAAGTGGAAGAGCGCGGCGCCCTGCATGACGGTGTTGTCGAGGTCGAAGAAGGCCGCGGCGCGGGTGTCGCCCGCGACGGGGAACTCCGGCTCCGCCGGGCCTTCCGCCGTGCCCTCGTCCGCGCTGCGTACCGCCGCCTCGCGGGCCAGTTCCTTCTGCTGCTCCAGCTCCTGCTGGCGGGCCGCCTCGGCGGCGGCCTCGCCCGCGAGCACGCTCCGTGCGGTGGCGGCGCGACGGCGCCGGGTGAGCCAGGAGGGCAGGGGAAGGGACATGCGATCGAGCATAGTCAGTCCGCGCGTGGGGTCCGTTACGGGCGGATGTCCGGGACGTGCCGGGCGGCAGAATGGCCGTATGAAGACTGTCACGCTGATCGGAAAGCCCGGCTGCCATCTGTGCGACGTCGCGCGGGACGTCGTCGTGCGCGTCTGTGCGGAGACCGGGGCCTCCTGGGAAGAGAGGGACATCAACCAGGACCAGGAGCTGTACAGGAAGTATTGGGAGCAGATCCCGGTTGTCCTCGTGGACGGCGCGCAGCACGACTTCTGGCGGGTGGACCCCCAGCGGCTGCGGAAGGCGATCGAGGGCTGACCGAGGGTCGCGGCGACGGCTCCCGCGGGGCCCTTCGGGCGCCTGACGTGGCACGACGTGGTGGTGCGGGGCGTCGTCCGTGCGTTCAGGGCCCGGTCCGGATTCGACTACCATCGAGGTCGTTTTGCCGTCCGGGGGCGTATACGTGAGGAGTGTGGCCGCGTGTCCCCCTTGGTGCGTGTGGCGCCGGTCACGTTGACCGGACAAAGCGGACACCATCTTTGTGCACGCGTTCACAAAGGCATAGCCTGGGCGCGACGGAGCGGTCCGGGCGCGCGCCTCGCGCATGACCGCTCACCGCTTCGCGCAACCGGCAGGAGCACCGTGGCAACTGGCCGAAATCACCGACCGGCGACGACGAGTCGCAGCCGAGGCATCCCCGAGGCCACCGTCGCCCGTCTTCCGCTGTACCTGCGGGCGCTCACGGCGCTCTCCGAGCGTTCGGTGCCCACGGTCTCGTCCGAGGAACTGGCGACGGCGGCGGGGGTCAATTCGGCGAAGTTGCGCAAGGACTTCTCGTACCTGGGCTCCTACGGGACGCGTGGTGTCGGCTACGACGTCGAGTACCTCGTCTACCAGATCTCACGCGAGCTGGGCCTGACCCAGGACTGGCCCGTCGTCATCGTCGGTATCGGCAACCTCGGCGCAGCGCTGGCCAACTACGGGGGCTTCGCCTCCCGCGGGTTCCGGGTGGCCGCGCTGATAGACGCCGACCCCGGGCTGGCGGGCAAGCCGGTCGCGGGCATCGCGGTCCAGCACACGGACGAGCTGGAAAAGATCATCTCGGACAACGGCGTCTCCATCGGAGTGATCGCCACCCCGGCCGGTGCGGCCCAGCAGGTGTGCGACCGTCTCGTCGCAGCCGGGATCACCTCCATCCTCAACTTCGCGCCCACCGTGCTCTCCGTGCCCGAGGGCGTGGACGTGCGCAAGGTGGACCTCTCCATAGAGCTTCAGATCCTCGCCTTCCACGAGCAGCGCAAGGCGGGCGAGGAGGCCCCCGAGGAGGAGGAGACGGCGCCCCCCGCGGCACCGCCCGCCGCGGCCGTCACCAAGCGCGCCGAGAAGCGCGCCGAGGCCGCCGACGCAGACAAGCGTGCCGACAAGCGCACCGAGTCCGGTCCTGACGGGGACGTCCCCGCCGTGATGCCGGCATGAGCGAGCGGAGCGAGCGAATCGTGGAAGGGCGCGCCCCTGCCTCGGGCGAGGGCTGTCCCGCGCCGATCGGAGGCCGGGCATGAGTCTGCTCGTCGTCGGACTGAGCCACCGCAGCGCTCCCGTCAGCGTGCTGGAACGTGCCGCCTTGGCGCCGCAGACGCGCGGCAAGCTGCTCCAGGACGCCGTGAGCGCCGAGCCGGCGGCCGAGGCCGTCGTGCTGTCCACGTGCAACCGCATCGAGCTGTACGCCGACGTGGACAAGTTCCACGCCGGTGTCGCCGAGCTGTCCACGCTGCTGGCGCAGCACAGCGGCGTCGGCCTGGAGGAACTGACCCCGTACCTCTACGTCCACTACGAGGACCGGGCCGTCCACCACCTGTTCTCGGTGGCCTGCGGCCTGGACTCGATGGTCGTCGGCGAGGGGCAGATCCTCGGCCAGATCAAGGACGCGCTCGCCGTCGGCCAGGGCCGGCACACGGCGGGGCGGCTGCTCAACGAGCTGTTCCAGCAGGCGCTGCGCGTCGGGAAGCGCGCGCACGCCGAGACGGGCATCGACAAGGCGGGCCAGTCGCTGGTCACCTTCGGCCTGGAGCAGCTGGCAGCCGGGGCGCCCGTCGAGCAGTGGGTGCGCGGCAAGCGCGCGCTGGTCATCGGCGCGGGCTCCATGTCCTCCCTCGCGGCCACCACGCTCGCGCGGGCCGGTGTCGCCGAACTGGTGATCGCCAACCGGACCCTGGACAGGGCCCAGCGCCTCGCCGCGAGCCTCGGCGCCGGCGGCACGGGCGCGCTGTCGGAGTCGCGGGCCCTGCCGATCGACGGGGTCCTCGCCGAGCTGCCGCGCGCCGACATCGTCGTGTCCTGCACGGGCGCGACGGGCCTGGTGCTGACGGCCGACGACATCGGGACGGCGCTCGCCCAGCGGCAGCCGGACCCCGCGAAGGCCAGCGCCGGAGCCGGCGCCGGTACCGAGCGGATCGCGCTGCTCGACCTCGCGATGCCCCGGGACATCGACGCCGCGACGCACCGCGTCGAGGGCGCCCGGCTCGTCGACATCGAGTCGCTCGCCGAGGCGTCGGCCGACGCGCCCATGGCCGCCGACGTCGACGCGGTGCGCGGCATCGTCAGCGAGGAGGTCGCCGCCTTCGGCGCGGCCCAGCGTGCCGCGACGATCACCCCCACCGTGGTCGCCCTGCGCACAATGGCCGCCGATGTCGTCGCCAGCGAGATGGCCCGCCTGGAGGGGCGGCTCCACGGGCTGGACGACAAGCAGCGCGCCGAGATCACGCAGACCGTGCGCCGCGTCGTCGACAAGCTCCTCCACGCGCCGACCGTGCGCGTCAAGCAGCTCGCGGGGGAGCCCGGCGGCGCCGGGTACGCGGACGCGCTGCGCGAACTCTTCGACCTCGACCCGCAGGCGGTCGCCGCTGTCAGCAAGCCGGAACAGGAGCGGCAATGAGCAATACGCAAGTCCAGTCACTGAGGCTGGGCACCCGCCGCAGCAAACTCGCCATGGCCCAGTCGGGAATCGTGGCCGAGCAGGTGCGCCAGCTCACCGGGCGCCCCGTCGAGCTGGTCGAGATCACCACGTACGGGGACACCAGCAAGGAGCACCTCGCCCAGATCGGCGGTACCGGTGTCTTCGTGTCCGCGCTGCGCGACGCTCTGCTGAGTGGTGAGATCGACTTCGCGGTGCACTCCCTCAAGGACCTGCCCACCGCGCAGCCCGACGACCTGACCCTGGCCGCCGTGCCGGAGCGCGAGGACTCGCGCGACGCGCTGGTGGCACGCGACGGTCTGGATTTCGAAGGTCTGGCCCGCTCGTCGGAGCGCGTCGCGCGCGTCGGCACGGGCTCTCCGCGCCGCATGGCGCAGCTCAACGCCTGGGCGCGCTCGTTGGGCGTCGAGGTCGAGACGGTTCCGATCAGGGGGAATATAGACACGCGTATCGGGTACGTGCGCTCAGGCGAGCTCGACGCTGTCGTGCTCGCCGCAGCCGGGATGCGACGCATCGGCCGCCTCGACGAGGCCACCGAGCTGATGACCCCGGACGCGGTTCTTCCCGCCCCCGGCCAGGGGGCGCTGGCCGTCGAGTGTGCCGCGGCCAACACGCACCTGGCCGCCCAGCTCGCCGAGCTCGACGACCCGTACACGCGGGTCGCCGTCACGGCCGAGCGAACCCTGCTCTCCGCTTTGGAGGCCGGCTGCAGCGCCCCTGTGGGCGCGCTGGCCGACCTGCTTGTCGAGGGGCAGGTTGTCACCGAAATGCGCCTGCGTGGCGTCGTCGGCACGACCGACGGCTCGACGCTGGTGCAGCTGTCCACCACCGGTTCCGTACCGGCGTCCGCCGACGAGGCAGTGGCCCTGGGCCGCGAACTCGCCGACGAGATGCTCGCCAAGGGTGCGGCCGGTCTGATGGGGGAGCGAGCACTTTGAGCCCCACCGCCGCCCACAAGCCGAGCACGTCGAGAACGTCGAGCACGTCGAGAAAACAGCACCTCTACGGTGCGCATGGGCACGTCACCTTCCTGGGTGCCGGGCCAGGAGACCCGGGTCTGCTGACATTGCGCGCCGTCGAGGCGCTGTCGCAGGCCGAGGTGCTCGTCGCCGACCCACAGGTGTACGACGTGGTGCGTACCCACGCGCGGGCAGGCGTGGACACACCGCTCCAGGCGCATGCCGACGAAGGCCCAACTGGCCCTGTCGCCGCTGGCGTTGGGGGAGATCTTGCCATGGCCGCCGCGCGGTCGGGCAAGCGGGTCGTCCGTGCGGTACTGGGGGACCCTGGCCTGGACGCGGAGGCGGCCGGCGAGATGCTGAGCTGCGCCGCAGAGGGCATCACCTTCGAGGTCGTGCCGGGTGTCGCCGCCGCCGTCGGCGTGCCCGCGTACGCCGGTGTGCCGCTGCGGGACGCGCAGGGCACCGACGTGCGTTTCATCGACGCCGCTGGCGCTGACGAGCGGTGCTGGACCGAGGTCGGCGCCAGCGACGCGACCGTCGTGGTGTCCACCACGCTGGACGCGGTCGGCTCCGTCGCCGGTGAACTGGTGGCGGGGGGCCGCAAGCCGGACACCCCGCTGACGGTGACGGCGGCGGGCACCACCACCCGGCAGCGCACCTGGAGCGCCACGCTCGGCACCATCGCGCAGACGCTCAAGTCGGCGAAGGTGCTGCCGAGCGCCGACGGGGGCCAGCCCGTCATAGCCGTGGTCGGCGAGCGCAGCGCGCCGGCGCAGCGGGACCAGTTGGCCTGGTTCGAGTCCAAGCCGCTGTTCGGCTGGAACGTTTTGGTGCCGCGTACCAAGGAACAGGCCGCCTCGCTCTCCGACCAGCTCCGCTCCTACGGCGCCGTACCGGCCGAGGTGCCCACCATCGCCGTCGAGCCGCCGCGCACCCCGCAGCAGATGGAACGCGCGGTGAAGGGCCTGGTCACCGGGCGCTACGAGTGGATCGCCTTCACTTCCGTGAACGCGGTCAAGGCCGTGCGCGAGAAGTTCGAGGAGTACGGGCTCGACGCCCGCGCCTTCGCGGGGATCAAGGTCGCGGCCGTGGGCGAGCAGACCGCCAGGGCGCTGATCGCCTTCGGCGTGAAGCCGGACCTGGTGCCCAGCGGCGAGCAGTCGGCCGCGGGGCTGCTGGAGGACTGGCCGCCCTACGACCCGGTCTTCGACCCGATCGACCGCGTCTTCCTGCCGCGCGCCGACATCGCCACCGAGACGCTGGTGGCCGGGCTCATCGAGCTGGGCTGGGAGGTGGACGACGTGACGGCGTACCGTACGGTGCGCGCCTCGCCGCCGCCCGCCGAGACCCGCGAGGCCATCAAGGGCGGCGGCTTCGACGCGGTCCTGTTCACCTCGTCCTCGACGGTGCGGAACCTGGTCGGCATCGCGGGCAAGCCGCACAACGTGACGGTCATCGCCTGTATCGGCCCCGCCACCGCCAAGACGGCCGAGGAGCACGGGCTGCGCGTCGACGTCATGTCGCCCGAGCCTTCCGTGCACAAGCTCGCCGAGGCGCTGGCGGACTACGGCGCCCAGCGCCGTGCCGATGCCGTGGAGGCGGGTGACCCGGTGAAGCGGCCGAGCGAGAAGCGCCCGGCCAGGAGGAGGGCACGGACATCGTGAGCACGTACGGCAGCTTCCCGGGGGCGCGCCCGCGCCGCCTCCGCACCACCCCGGCCATGCGCCGGATGGTCGCGGAGAGCCGGGTGCATCCGGCGGACCTGATCCTGCCCGCTTTCGTGCGGGACGGGATCGTCGAGCCGGTGGAGATCTCGTCCATGCCGGGGGTCGTCCAGCACACCCGCGAGACGCTGAAGAAGGCCGCGGCGGAGGCCGTCGCGGCCGGGGTCGGCGGGATCATGCTGTTCGGCGTCCCGAGGGACGAGGACAAGGATGCGACGGGGACCTGCGGCACGGACCCGGACGGCATCCTCCAGGTGGCGCTGCGCGACGTGCGCGCCGAGGTCGGCGACGATCTGGTGGTCATGTCCGACCTGTGCCTCGACGAGTTCACCGACCACGGCCACTGCGGTGTCCTGGACGCCTCGGGCCGCGTCGACAACGACGCGACGCTGGAGCGGTACGCCGACATGGCCCGCGCCCAGGCCGAGGCGGGCGCCCACGTGCTGGGCCCCAGCGGCATGATGGACGGCCAGATCGGCCACGTACGCCGCGCGCTGGACGCCTCCGGGCACGTGGACGTGTCGCTGTTCGCGTACACCGCGAAGTACAGCTCGGCGTTCTACGGGCCGTTCCGCGAGGCCGTCGGCTCGTCGCTCCAGGGCGACCGCAAGACGTACCAGCAGGACCCGGCCAACGGCCGCGAGGCCCTGCGCGAACTGGCCCTCGACTTGGAAGAGGGCGCCGACATGGTCATGGTCAAGCCGGGCCTTCCCTACCTGGACGTGCTGCGGGACGTGGCGGAGGCGGCGGACGTGCCGGTGGGCGCGTACCAGATCTCCGGCGAGTACGCGATGATCGAGGCCGCCGCCGAGAAGGGCTGGATCGACCGCGACGCCGCGATCATGGAGGCGCTCACGGGCTTCAAGCGGGCCGGGGCGAGCATGATCCTCACCTACTGGGCGACGGAGGCCGCGCGCCGCCTCTGACACCTCGCGCCGTGTCGTGACGATCCGCCCCCGTCCGGGGCCCGGGATGCCGGGTCCGGGCGGGGGCGGTTTCGCGTTCGCCCGGGTCCGCGAGGGGCCTTCCGTGCCCTGCGGACCCGGCATCGCGGCCGTCGTCGAACCCCACTGGCGGAACTGGCTGTCAGTCGGGCGCGGGTGAGGGTGACGCCGCGTCCGACGGCGCCTGCGACGACGGTGGCGACGGCGACGGTGCCGGCGACGACGGCCGGGTGGTCCTCTCGTGCGGGTGCGCCGGTTCGACGGGGGCTTCCCCTCCCTGGCGTTCGACCCAGCCCACAGCCAGCAGGACGCCGGCCAGGGCCGCCGCGAGCGCGAGCAGGGTCAGTGCGGTCGCACGGATGGGGAAACGCCTGCCCACCTGCTCGGACGGCGGGGTCGCGCGCCGCAGGGAATCAGGGCCGACCATGCGCGCCCGTGCGTCCAGCGCGTCGCGCAGCCGTTCTTCGAGCAGTTCCTGCCGGGGACCGGGATCGGGGCCGGGGCCGGGACCGTGCCCGTCCTTCGGGGTCATCGGGAACCTCCCAACTGTCTGCTCAGTGCGTCCAGCGCCCGGCTGGCGGTGGACTTGACCGCGCCGCGCGAGAGATCAAGGGTGGTGGCGATCTGGGCCTCGGTGAGGTGGGACCAGTAGCGCAGCACGAGCACCTCGCGCTGGCGCCGGGTGAGCCGCCTGAGCGCTTCGAGCACTTCGCGGTGCTCCTCGCGCAGCAGGACGTGCTCGTCGACGGGCGGGACGTGGCCCTCGCGCTCGGGTATGTGCGCGCGGGCCGTTCTGCGGCGGCGCAGCACGGAACGGGAGCGGTTCACCACGCTCGTCCGCAGGTACGCCTCCGGGTCGTCCACGCCTCTCATTTGGGCGCCGTGTCTGCGGAAGAGCGCCGCGAAGGCGTCCTGCACGACGTCCTCGGCGGTCGGCAGATCGTCGACGAGGAACAGCGCGAGACGGACGAGGTCCAGGCGGCGGTGGTGGTACAGGTCGTCGATCGCGGGGTGGGGCTCGCCCGGCGTGGAGAGGGGCGCGGTCGGCACGGGGACGACCGGCTGCCGGACCCCGGGCGGCGGCTGCCCCGTACGGGCCAGGAGCCCGCGCAGCAGGCGCTCCCAGCCACGGCGCAGTGCGCCGGTGGCGGGGAAGGCGGGGACGACCGGGTACGTCGCTGTCCTCATGGCTCTCCTGGACGCGGGGCGTGAGGGCCGCCGGGTGATCAGCCCGGCGGCCTTCCTGCGGCTTGCGGCTACTGCCTGCGCTGCGGCATCACTTCGCAGCCGGGCGAGCGGTGTCCGGGACCGGGGCCGGGGTCGGTGCTTCGTGTTCGCCCTTCTCGGGTGCCGGGGCCGGGGTCGGTGCTTCGTGCTCGCCCTTGGCGGGTGCGGGGGTCGAGGTCTCCTGCTTGCCCTTGGGGGGAGCGGGGGTCGGGGCTTCGCGCTCGCCCTTGCCGGGGGCCGGGGCCGGGCCCTTGTCGGGCGCCGTCTGCTCGGCCTGAGCGGAATCGGACTTGGCCGGGGCCGGGGCCGGGGTGGGCTCTGTGGTGGCGGCGTGTGCCAACGTGCCACCGCCCAGGGCGAGAGCCGCGATGGCCGCCACCGCGGCCAGGGCCTTGCGGGGGGAGACATGACGCAGGGACATGTGGTTCTCGATTCGTGGTCGTGGTCGGGGTCGGGCTCGGCTGGGTCGAACGAAGGCGCCTTCACCCCGACAGACGTCCGGGCCCCGGGGAGGTTGCGGGTCGCCGCGATGTTTTCACGGGCACCTTCACTCAGGTCGGCGCCGTCGCTCCTCCGGCCCGGGACCCGTGCGGCCGGGAGCCTGACTCCGGCAGCGCGGGCAGCGGCAGGGCGGATAGCCGATGCTCAGGGGGAGCGGGGTCGTGTTGCGGGGGCCGATGACCGTGATGTCGCGCAGGAGGCGGGTGCGGGTGCCGTCTTCACGGACGCGGTAGACCTTGATCGTCAGCATCACCGACCGCCTCCCACGGGCACGCCGTGGATGAGCCACGGGCCCACGTCCACCCCGTCGAGCGCGAGAGCCAGCGCGGTACGGCGTTCGCGCTGCGCCTGCGCCGTCTCGTACGCGACGTAGTACGGGCGGACGAGCGCCGAGGCGCGGCCGTCGAGCGGCGGGCCCCAGCGTGGGTTGCGACGCAGGTGCGGGGGCGGGTGCGGAGGCTCGAAGGCGCACAGGACGAGGCGCCGTCGTACGGGGCGGGGATGACTCGGTGGGTGGGCCCGTACGCGGCTCCATAGCGCCCGAAGTGTGCGTCGCACGAATGATGTTGGCATGGCGAACGCCCTCGCTTCTCCCGAAACCCCCTGCGACAAGGGGTGATGACCTGGTGTACTCAGAGCCTCACCGTGTGCGAGTGCGGCGCGCCAGGGGGATGGCGTTGTCTGCGCGAGAGACAACAGGAGGGCGTGATGGGGGAGGAACTCGTCGGAGACGAGGAGTCGGCGCGGGGCACGCTGGCGCGGACGTTGCGGATGCTGCGGGAGCGCGCCGGGAAGTCGCTGGGCCAGCTCGCGGAGGACGCCTCGTACGACAAGAGCTACCTGAGCCGCCTGGAGTCCGGGGAACGGCTGTCGAAGCGGCAGGTGATGGTCGATCTTGACGCGTATTACGAGACGGGTGAGTTGCTTCGCGACCTGTGGCGGTTGGCGCAGCACGACGTCTTCCGGGCGGTGTACAAGGACTTCATCGCGTACGAGGCCGTGGCCACATCCATGTACAAGTACGCGCAAGCGATTCCGGGGTTGTTGCAGACGGAGGACTATGCGCGCTCTCTGTTCTCCATGGAGCCCAGCCTGAGAGGCCAGGTAGAAGAACAGGTAACGGCTCGGATGAGTCGAAAGGGAGTATTCGACCGTGAGTCCCCGCCGTACGTCCGAGTGATCCTTGACGAGGGCTTGCTACGACGCCCCGTCGCCGATCCGGATGTCTGGCGCGGCCAGTTGGCCTACTTCATCGAGTTGGCGGAGACAGACGTGGTGGTGCAAGTCCTGCCTTTCACGGCAGGTACGCACGACCTCTTGGGCGGATCGCTGTCACTGCTCTGGCTGCCGGACGGTAAAGCCGTTGCCTATCTAGAGGGCAACAAATTCGGGACTCTTGAGGAGGAAATCGAGAGTGTCAACCTGCATCGTGTCTCCTACGATCGGCTGCGCGACAGAGCGCTCTCGCCACCCGACTCGCTGCTGTTCATCGAGCGCGTCTTGAAGGAGTTCACAGCGTGATGCACAACCTTGGAAGCAAGGTGACCTGGCGCAAGTCCAGCTACAGCCACGGTGGCGACGGCAACTGCGTCGAGGTCGCCGACGGCTTCCCCGGCGTCGTCCCCGTGCGGGACAGCAAGCGCCCCGAGGGGCCCGCCCTCGTCGTATCCGCCGCCGCGTGGTCCGCGTTCGTCGGAGCCGTGCGGCGCGAGGCGTGACCCCATCCGTATCGCAGGAGGGCCCGCTCCCCAAGCAGGGGGAGCGGGTCCTTCGCGCGTGCGGCGGTCGAACCCGTGGGGCCGTTGCCTGGGCGCCAGGCAACACCCGTACGGGTTACCCCAGCGCGCCGGAGCCGTTCGCTTCGCGGGGAGCGGGAGCCTCGCCAGGGCCGAACTCGACTACTACGTCGGCCCGTTCGCGGCCCGGTGCCACCAGTCGCGCGTTCGCCTCGTCGGAGCGCAGGACCCAGCGTTCGGCCTCCGACGCGCCCTTGCCGAACTCCACATGGCGGGCGATGAGGCGCCGGACGCGTTCGGCATCGTCCAGGGCGACCCACCAGCAGGCGTCGAGCAGGGCGCGGGCCGCGTGCCAGGGGCCGTCTTCGCCGTCGTCCAGGAGGAGGTAGTTGCCCTCGGTCACGACGAGGGGGACCTCGGGCGGCACGGGGATGCTGCCCGCGACGGGCTGTTCCAGGTCGCGCTCGAACGCGGGCGCGTACACCGTCTCGTCGGGCCGCCGCTCCCGGAGCCGACGCAGCAGCGCGGCGTAGCCGTACGGGTCGAAGGTGTCGGGGGCGCCCTTGCGGTCGGCGCGGCCGAGGCGGCGCAGTTCGGTGTCGGCGAGGTGGAAGCCGTCCATGGGGACGAGGACGGCGCGGTCCGGGCCGAGCGCGTCCACCAGGTGGGCGGCGAGGGTGGACTTGCCCGCGCCGGGCGGTCCGGCGATGCCGAGGATGCGCCGGGGGCCGCCGGGGACGGCCAGGCGCCCGGCGTGGGCCAGAAGTTCCTGCGGGGTCATGGTGGGGTGCCTTCGGTTCGGACCGCGTGAAGCTGTCAGTGGGCGTGCCACCGTACGAGTACGGTGGCACGCCCACTTCACGGTGCCTGACGGCTCAGTCGCGGCCGGACACCGGGGGCAGCTCGATCGTGCCGGGTCCTGGCTTCAGCTTCGCCGTGTTCCCCTTCGTGTAGACGTCGAGGTAGGGGGCGCGGTCGCCGCCGGTGCGGGTGTCGGCGGACGGGTCGTCCAGGGGCAGGCTGAGCCGGGCGTCCTGGATCGTGACCTTCTGCTTGGACGGGGTGTCGATCCACTCGCCGGTCTGGACGGAGCCGATCTCCACGGCGAGCCGGTGTCCGGCCTTCAGGGTCCAGTCGGCGGGCTTCAGATCGAGGTCCAGGCGGTCCCGGTCCAGGCGGGAGACCTGCTCGTCGAACATGACGGCCTTACCGTTCGCGTCCACGTCGTACAGCTTCACCATCACGTTGCCCTCTCCCTCGGCCGTCATGGAGACCTTGGGGGTGCCCGTGACCCGTGTGGCCCTCTCCAGGGGCTTTGACCAGACGAAGAAGCTGGCCGTGCTGTCGGCGCCCTCACCCGGACCCGTCGCGTCCGAGCCCGCGCCCTTGTCCACGTACGAGCCGTCGCCGAGCCGGAGCGCCGCGGTGCGGTCGGCGGCGGGCCAGGACTTCTCGGCGCGCCACTTGCCGGTGTTGTCCTGGACGGCGAAGTCCGGGTACCGCTTCTCGGGCTCGGCGCCCTTCAGGTGCTCGTCGTAGAAGGCCAGCGTCTCCTTGAACCAGCCCTCGCGGCCCATGGCGAGGCGCCCGTCCGCCGTCTTCTCGTTGCCGCGCACGTGGTCCCACGGGCCGAGCCAGCCGCGCTCCTCGCCGCTGTGGTTGTCGAGGAACTTCCGCATGCCCAAGGGCTTGGTGTTGTGCTCCAGGAGCCCCTGGGTGAAGAGCAGCGGGGTGTCGGTGCCCTTGGCGTTCCCGGCCGGGCTGCGGTCGGTCCAGTACGTGTCGTCCGGGTCGCCGATGGCGGGGAGGACGGCGTTGGCGGCTGCGCACTCCGGGTGCTTGTCCTCGTAGCGGGAGTTCTTCCGGTACCGCTCGTCGTCGGTGGGCAGTTGCGGGAGCGTCGCTATCTGGCTGTAGGTGTTGGGCGCGAGGACGCCGTGCGGCCGGGGTATGCCGTGGGAGTGGAAGTGCTCGTACAGGTCCCAGATCGGTTCCTGGGCGACGACGGCCTTGAGCGCGCCGTGCTTCGTGTTGTTGCCGAGCAGCCCTGTCCAGGCGTCGAAGGACTTGCCGTACATGCCCACCGAGCCGGAGGACCACGGCTGCTTCGCGCTCCAGTCGATCGCGGCCTTGACGTCGGCCTGGTCGCCGGGCCCGCCGAGGTCGAAGCACCCTGTGGAGCCGCCAAAGCCGCGGGTGTCCACCATGACGAAGGCGTAGCCCTTCTTGAACAGGTCGGTGCCCTCGATGAAGTCCTGGAAGCGCTTTGAGGGTCCTGGCTGCTTCCAGCCCTCGTCCTTCGTCTCGCCGGAGTGCCCGAAGTAGGCGCTCGCGGCCATGATGACCGGCACCTTCTTGCCCTCGGGGAGCTTCTCCGGCAGCAGGACGTCGGCGTGCAGCTCGGTCTTGGAGCCGTCGGAGGACGGGAAGTAGTGCTGCGTCCAGCGCGCGCCCTCGGGGACGCGCTCGTTCTCCCCGTGCGTGACGGCGTCGGTGGCGGTGGCCACCGCCTGGTCCGCGGAGCCGGAGCCCTCGTCGGACGTCGCCACGGCGACGGTGGCGAGCGTGCCGGTCAGCGCGATCGTGGTGATCAACGCGAGGGCGGCGCGAGTGGCCGTGGGGCCTTTCCTCATCTGCATCTCCAGGGCTCTGGCACGACGGAGGTCTGGACGGCACAGCACGGCACGGCATGGCACGGCGCGCGGACTTCCGTGGTGGCTGTCTCTGAACGTCAGAGTGTCATTAAGTGACAGCACAAGCAAGTGCTGTCGCCCCGCCCGGACCCGCGCAGCCGGAAAACAGGCAGAAAACCGCCGCGGCGGCCCGGACGGAGGTGTCCGGGCCGCCACGGCGGCGGAGCGTACGGGAGCGCGCCCCGTGCGTCAGAGGCGCTCAGGCGTCCTGATGCCCAGCAGCGCCATGCCCTGGTGGAGGGTGCGCGCGGTCAGGTCGGTCAGGAAGAGGCGGTTCTCGACGGTGGCCGCGTCCGGCGCCTTCAGCACCGGGCACTGGTCGTAGAAGCCGGTGAACAGCGTCGCCAGGCCGTAGAGGTAGGCGGCCAGCTTGTGCGGCTCGTACGTCTCGGCGACCTGGGAGAGGGTCTCGCCGAACTCGTCCAGGTGCAGCCCGAGCGCCCGCTCGGCCGGTGCCAGCGCCAGCTCGGGGTGCGGCACCGGGCCGCCCGCGCCCTGCTCGGCCGCTTTGCGGAGAATCGAGCGCGTCCGGGCGTAGGCGTACTGGAGATAGACGCTGGTGTCGCCCTGGAGGGAGACCATGCGGTCGAGGTCGAAGACGTAGTCCCGGGTCATCGAGTTCGACAGGTCCGCGTACTTCACGGCCCCGATGCCGACCTGCTCGCCGTTGGCGGTGATCTCCTCCTCGGAGAGGCCGAGCTTCTCGCTCTTCTCCCGCACCACCGCCGTCGCGCGGCCGATCGCCTCGTCCAGCAGGTCCACCAGCCGGACCGTCTCGCCCTCACGGGTCTTGAACGGCTTGCCGTCCTTGCCCAGCACCGTGCCGAACGGGAGCTGCCGTGCCGCGCCCTCCGGGAGCCACCCGGCCCGCTGCGCCGTCTCGAAGACCATCCGGAAGTGCAGCGCCTGCCGCGCGTCCACCACGTAGAGCAGCTTGTCCGCGTGCAGCGTGCCCACGCGGTCCCGGATGGCGGCGAGGTCCGTGGCCGCGTAGCCGAAGCCGCCGTTGGACTTCTGGACGATCAGCGGGGTCGGGGTGCCGTCCTGGCCCTTGACGTCGTCGAAGAAGACGCACAGCGCGCCGTCCGAGCGGACGGCGACGCCGGACTCCTCCAGCTCCTTGACGACATTCATGAGGTCGTCGTTGTAGGCGCTCTCGCCGACGACGTCCTCGTCCCGGATCTCGACGTCCAGCTTTTCGTAGACCCCCTGGAAGTAGGTCTTCGACTCGTCGACGATCTTGTGCCAGAGGGCGAGCGTCTCCTCGTCACCGGCCTGGAGCCGCACCACCCGGTCCCGGGCGCGGGACTTGAACTCCTCGTCGGAGTCGAAGACCGCGCGCGAGGACTTGTAGAGCCGGTTCAGCCGGGCCATCGCGGCCTCGCCCTCGTCCTTCGCGCCCTCGGAGTCCGACGCGTGGTCCAGCTCGTGCGGGTGCTCGATCAGGTACTGGATGAGCATGCCGAAGTTGGTGCCCCAGTCGCCGATGTGGTGGCGCCGGATCACGGTCTCGCCCTGGTGCTCCAGGATCTGCACGATCGCGTCGCCGATCACCGTGGACCGCAGGTGCCCGACGTGCATCTCCTTGGCCACGTTCGGCTGGGAGTAGTCGATCACCGTCCTGCCCGGGTTCTCCGCGACGGGCACGCCGAGCCGCTCGTCCTCGTAGCGCGCGGCGAGGGTGCGCAGGATCGCCGCGTCGGCCACGGTGATGTTCAGGAAGCCGGGGCCGGAGACCTCGATCTCCGCGATCTCGCCGTTCTCCCCGCCCGACGGCAGCGCGCCGACGACCTGGGAGGCCAGCTCGCGCGGGTTGCCCTTGAGCTTCTTGGCGAGGGCCAGCAGACCGTTCGCCTGGAAGTCGGCCCTGTCACTGCGTCGCAGCAACGGATCCGCACCGGCGGCCTCCGGCAGGGCAGCCGAGAGGGCGTCCACGACGCGCTGGTGGACCGTGGCGGCGAGAGAAGGGACCGAGGCCATGGAGAGCTAACCGTTCCGTAGGGGCGTCTTGGGATGCCGCCAGTATCCCACGGCACCGCCACCGGTTTACGGGATGGGAGAATGGGGCCGCCTTATCAGGAGCGTAGAGAGAAGGAAGTGCCGGACGTGGTTCAGACCACCCCCGAGGCCGACTGGGTCTCCCGTATCGCCGATGACGTCATCGCCGAGGCGGAGCGTCGCGCCCCGGGCAAAGCGGTCGTCTGCGCCTCCGGGCTCTCCCCCTCGGGCCCCATCCACCTGGGCAACCTCCGCGAGGTGATGGTCCCGCACCTGGTCGCCGACGAGATCAAGCGGCGCGGCATCCCCTGTGTGCACCTGCTCTCCTGGGACGACTACGACCGCTTCCGCAAGGTCCCCGCCGGGGTCGAGGGCGTCGACGAGTCCTGGAACGAGCACATCGGCAAGCCCCTCACCTCCGTCCCCGCGCCGCGCGGCAGCGCGCACGGGAACTGGGCCGAGCACTTCAGGGCTGCCATGGCCGCCTCGCTGGACGAGCTGGGCGTGGAGTACCAGGGCATCAGCCAGACGGAGCAGTACACCTCGGGCACCTACCGCGAGCAGATCCTCTTCGCGATGCGCGAGCGCGCCCGTATCGACGAGGTCCTGGGCCGGTACCGCACCAAGGACAAGGCCGCGGGCAAGAAGCCTCAGCAGAAGCAGCAGAAGCCGCTGGACGAGGCTGAGATCGAGGCCGCCGAGGGCTCCGGCGCGGCGGGCGAGGAAGACGGCGCGGGCGCGGCGGGCGGCGAGTACTACCCGTACAAGCCGTACTGCACCGTCTGCGAGCGCGACGTCACCACCGTCACCTCGTACGACGACGAGACCACCGAGCTGTCCTACACCTGCCAGTGCGGCCACGGCGAGACCGTGCTGCTCGACTCCTTCGACCACGGCAAGCTCGTGTGGAAGGTCGACTGGCCGATGCGCTGGGCGTACGAGGGCGTCGTCTTCGAGCCCTCAGGCGTCGACCACCAGTCGCCAGGATCGTCCTTCGTGGTCGGCGGCCAGCTCGTGAAGGAGATCTTCGGCGGGCTCCAGCCCATCGGCCCGATGTACGCCTTCGTCGGCATCAGCGGCATGGCCAAGATGTCCTCCTCCAAGGGCGGCGTGCCCACCCCGGCCGACGCCCTCCAGATCATGGAGGCACCGCTGCTGCGCTGGCTCTACGCGCGCCGCAAGCCGAACCAGTCCTTCAAGGTCGCCTTCGACCAGGAGATCCAGCGCACCTACGACGAGTGGGACGCCCTCCACAAGAAGATCGACGACGGCAAGGCCCAGCCCGCCGACGTCGCCGCGCACCTGCGCGCCTCCACCACGGCCGCGGGGCCGCTGCCGACGACGCCGCGCCCGCTCCCGTACCGCACCCTCGCCTCCGTCGCTGACATCACCGCGGGGAACGACGAACAGACGCTGCGCATCCTGAGCGAGCTGGACCCGGAGCACCCGGTCGGCTCGCTGGAGGAGGTCAGGCCGCGGCTCGACCGCGCGCAGCGCTGGATCGCCACCCAGGTGCCCGAGGAGCAGCGCACGCGGGTGCGCGAGGAGCCGGACGCCGAGCTGCTGGGCTCGCTCGACGAGGAGCAGCGCGAGTCGCTGCGGCTGCTCCTGGAGGGCCTGGACGAGCACTGGTCGCTGGACGGCCTGACCCAGCTCGTCTACGGAGTGCCGAAGGTACGCGCCGGGTTCGACCCGGACGCCAAGCCCACCCCGGAGCTGAAGACGGCGCAGCGCTCCTTCTTCGCGCTGCTCTACAAGCTGCTGGTCGGCGGCGACACCGGGCCCAGGCTGCCCACGCTGCTGTTGGCCGTCGGCGCGGACCGGGTGCGGAAGCTGCTCGGGGGCTGAGGACGGACGGGGGCTGAGGGGGCCTCGCGGGTCAGCCCGCGAGGCCCATCTCGGTGTTGTAGCGCTCCCTGAACTCGCGCATGTAGCCGCGCAGGTACTGCTCGCTCAGGAGGCTGCCGTCCGAGTTGCAGACGCCGTGGCTGTCGTAGAGGACGCGCGAGAGCTGCCGGGACGTCGGGAAGCTGCCCTGTGCGGCGACGAACTCGCGGTAGACGGCGAAGTAGAAGTCCTCGCGGGGCATGCCGTCGGGGATGCCGACCGGGTCGGCGTCCGGCTCGACGTACGGCTCCGGCTCCGGAGTGGGTGCGGGAGCGGGTGCGGGGGCCTGTGTGGCCGAGGGCGGCTCGGGTTCCGGTACGGCTCCCGGCTCCTGGGACTGCGCGCGCTGGGGCGGTACGTACGCGGTGGCGCCGGAACCGCCGTTGACGGGTGCGCTGGCGTTGCCGAGCGCGCGGCGCCTGCCGGGGCCGACGGGGACGGTGACCTGGGCGCCGCCCGGACCGCCGTCGGCCGCCGCGTACACCGGAGCTGGCGCGTCCTCGGCGGGCTCCTGGTCCTGCGTCAGGCGCGGGTCCTGGGGGTGGGGTTGGGCCTGCGGCTGGCCCTGGAACCGGTCCTGGTCTTGGGCCTGCGCCTCGAACCGGCCCTGATCCTGGCCCTGGTCCTTCGTCAGATCTGGGCCCTGGCTCTGGCCCTGGCCCGGTATGTGCTCCGGCACGCCCCCCGCAGGGCCCGCCTCCGTGTCCGGTTCGACGTCAGCACCCCGCGCGGACCCGGCCAGCTCCGGCCTGGACCCGCTCCCGTAGCCGCCCCGCACCGCCCGCTGTTCGACGGTGATCCCCGCAGCGGCCAGCCCGGAGTGCGCCGTCTCCGCGAGCGGTATCCCGTAGCGGGCCAGCTTCAGCGGCATCAGCGACTCCACCGGGGCCTTGCGCCGCCAGGTCCGCCCGTAACGGGCGCGCAGCCGTGCCTCGTAGACGAGGCGGTCCTGCTCCATGCGGATGACCTCGTCGTAGCTGCGCAGCTCCCACAGCTTCATGCGCCGCCACAGCCGGAAGGTGGAGGGGAAGGCGAGCAGCCAGCGCGAGACGCGGACGCCCTCCATGTGGCGGTCGGCCGTGATGTCGGCGATGCGGCCGATCGCGTGCCGTGCCGCCTCGACGGCGACGACGAACAGGACCGGGATCACCGCGTGCATCCCGACGCCCAGCGGGTCGGGCCACGCGGCGGCGCCGTTGAAGGCGATGGTGGCAGCCGTCAGCAGCCAGGCCGTCTGGCGCAGCAGCGGGAAGGGGATGCGGATCCAGGTCAGCAGCAGATCCAGCGCTAGCAGGACGACGATGCCCGCGTCGATCCCGATGGGGAAGAAGGGCGCGAAGTTCCCGAAGCCCTTCTTCTCGGCCAGATCGCGCACCGCTGCGTACGACCCGGCGAAGCCGATCGCGGCGATGACCACGGCACCGGCGACGACCACCCCGATGAGTATGCGGTGTGTTCGTGTGAGCTGTACGGCCTGCACTGGGTTTGTCCCCCACCCTCGGAAACTGGCGGCGCACCAGACTCGCACACGCGTCAAGCCGCCACGCGCCCGGAGCCCGGCTCCCCTCCCGGAAGAGGGGGCGCCGGGCTCCGGTCCGTACGGATCAGGCGGGGGTCGGACGGTCCGTCACTTGATGGACTTGATGACTTCCTTGGCCGCCTTCTCCGCCTTCTTCTTCAGGTCGTCGGCGCTGGGCGTCTTGCCGTCTTCAAAACCGGCGCCCTCGTAGTCCACGACCACGACGACGTTCGCGGTGCGCGCGACCAGCCGCTCCTCGCGGAACTCCTCGGACTTGCCCTTGTCGTCCTTCTTCTTCAGCTCGTAGGTGAGGGACGTGGCGGCATCGCCGACGCCGTCGACGTTGGCCGACTTGACGCCCTTGTTGTCCTTGTTTTCCTTCACCTCGTCGATCTGCTGCTGCATGTGACCCTCGGCGAGCTTGTTGCCCGTGCCGCGCGCCGTGTCCGAGTCGAACCGCTTCATCGAGACCGTGAGCTGCCGGTAGTCGTACTTGTCCAGCCCGCTCCACAGGCAACTGCCCGAGTCGCTGGTGTCACCGGTGCCGATCCGCTTGCCCGCCTCGTTGTCGGTCTTGGGCGTCAGCTCCTTGACCGTGTCCTTGGAGAGGGTCTTGCACGCGTCCGGCAGCTCCTTGTACTTCGCGGGGGCCGCGCTGGGCGCCTCGCTCTTGGAGGCCGACGGACTGGCCGACTCCTCGCCGCTGTCGGAGTCCGAGGAGCAGCCGGCGACCAGCAGGACGGGGAGAGCCACTGCTGCGCAGGCGAGCGTCCGTGCGAGACGCGGCGCGCTTCGCGGGGATTTTCGGTGCATGGTTCCTTCGACGTGCATGGTTCCTTCGCTTCCAGGCTGTCGGCAGAGCTTCGTGCGGCTCTGAGTGCTCGGTGCTCTCTGCTCTGTGCTCGGTGTTCGTGAGTGTGGGGGGGGGCGGGATCCTCCCGGACGGCACGGTACGTGCACGCTACGCGGCCGATGGCCCATTGCGGGCGATTCGTGGCGCCCCCCACAGTGTGTGTCAGTTGTCGCTGAAGTGCTCGGCAAGCTCTCGTGCGACACTCTGGGCCTTTTCCTGAAGCTCGGCGCTGTCGGGCAGGCGGCGCTTGTCGGTCACCCACTGGTCGTACTCGACGGTGGCGATCACGTTCGCCGTGCGGAAGACGAGCGTGATGTCCCGGTGCACGCCCGAGTCCGCCGTGTCGAGCTTGTCGTCGATGTAGGCGGTGTCGCCGATGCCGGTGAGGACGCGCGGGGAGAGGTCGTCGCCGGGGGAGGGGGAGCCCGCGTCCTCGTCGCCCTCGGCGGTCTGCTCCTCGTCGCCGCCCTTGTCGGCTTCCGCGTCCGGGTCCGCGCTCTTGTGGGAGGAGGACGAGGAGGGGGAGGCCGATCCGCTGTCGGGCTTCTCACTGTCCGCGCCGGAGTCCTCCCCGGAGCCGTCGCTGTCGCTGTCGGCGTCCGACTCGGCCGAGGGGGAGCCGGAGGCCGGGATGTCGGCCTTGGCCGCCTTCTCGTCGTAGAGCACCTCGGCCTGCTCGTCGTCGCTTATGGCCGGGTCGTAGGAGACCACGCGCTCCATGTTGACGGTGAGGTGCCGGGTGCCCAGCGTCGTCGCGCTCTTCCAGCGGCAGCCGACGCGGCGGTCGGTGTCGTACGTCACCGTCGGCTCGCCCTCGTACGGGGAGGCGCTGGGGTTCGCGTCGCCGCTGCCGGTCTCCTCGCCCTCGGCGCCGGGCAGCAGCTTCTTCAGCGTGCCCGTGTCGACGGCGCCGCAGGGCTCGGGGAGGGTGCGGTACTTGCCCGGGGGCGCGGCGGCGGTGGAGGTGCTGGCTCCGCCGGGCTTGGTGTCGTCGCCGCCGTCCTCACCGGAGGAGCCCGTGCAGGCCGTGAGCCCCCCGGCCAGGGTGAGGGCCAACGCGGCGCTGGTGACACATGTCCTTGCCCTCCGCTGCACTGCCCGGCCTCCGGCTCCAGTCGAAAACGTGTTGTCGCCGCCAGGGGGCGACGGAACACAATGTCTACCGCACGCACCACGCGGCCGTCCGGTCCGCCGGTGCCTATGTTGCGCGAAGTCCGTCTTTTCCGTTTGCCGGTGAACGGCGTGGCTTCTTGCGCTTTGTTCACGGTTGACGGGGGAGATGAGCGAGTATGGCGTACACGGAGGTAGCGGGGGCCCGGGTCCCGATCCGGATGTGGGCGGACCCGTCCACGGTCGAGGACGGCGCCATGCAGCAGCTCCGCAACGTCACCACGCTGCCCTGGATCAAGGGCCTCGCGGTGATGCCGGACGTGCACTACGGCAAGGGGGCGACGGTCGGCTCGGTCATCGCGATGCGGGGCGCGGTCTGTCCCGCCGCCGTCGGGGTGGACATCGGCTGCGGCATGTCGGCGGTGAAGACCTCCCTCACGGCGAACGACCTCCCCGGCGATCTGTCCAGGCTCCGCTCGAAGATCGAGCAGGCCATCCCGGTGGGCCGCGGCATGCACGACGAGCCCGTCGATCCGGGCCGTCTGCACGGCTTCCCGACCGCGAACTGGGACGGCTTCTGGGCGCGCTTCCAGGGCGTGGCCGAGGCGGTCAAATTCCGCGAGGAGCGGGCGGCGAAGCAGATGGGGTCCCTGGGCTCGGGGAATCACTTTATTGAAGTTTGTACGGATTCTGAGGGTGCCGTCTGGCTGATGCTCCACTCCGGTTCCCGGAACATCGGCAAGGAACTGGCCGAGTTCCACATCGGCGAGGCGCGCAAGCTGCCGCACAACCAGGGCCTGGTCGACCGCGATCTCGCCGTCTTCGTCGCGGACACCCCGCAGATGGCGGCCTACCGGCACGACCTGTTCTGGGCGCAGGAGTACGCGAAGCACAACCGCGCCGTGATGATGGGGCTGCTCCAGGACGTCGTACGCAAGGAGTTCAAGAAGGCGAAGCCGGCCTTCGACGAAGTCATCTCCTGCCACCACAACTACGTGGCGGAGGAGCGTTACGAGGGAATGGACATGCTCGTCACCCGCAAGGGCGCGATCCGCGCGGGCAGCGGCGAGTTCGGCATCATCCCCGGCTCGATGGGCACCGGCTCGTACATCGTGAAGGGCCTCGGCAACGCCGACTCCTTCCAGTCCGCCTCGCACGGCGCGGGCCGGAAGATGAGCCGCAACGCCGCGAAGAAGCGCTTCTCCGCGCGCGATCTGGAGGAGCAGACGCGCGGGGTGGAGTGCCGCAAGGACGCGGGTGTCGTGGACGAGATCCCGGGCGCGTACAAGCCGATCGAGAAGGTGATCGACCAGCAGCGCGATCTGGTGGAGGTCGTGGCGAAGCTGAAGCAGGTCGTCTGTGTGAAGGGCTGAGGCAGGCCCTGTACGTGAGCGACGGGCCCCGGACCCGCCAGGCGGGTCCGGGGCCCGTCGTCCGGGTGTCGGCGGGTGCGGCGGCGCCCCGTCGGCGGGCGGCTGGGGAGCCGCCCGCCGACGCTTCACCCCGGCCCGCCGTTCCTTCCGGGGGCCTGACCCAGATACGGCAGAAACCCGCCACGGGATGATCTTGAGGTGGTGGGTGGCTCGTTAAGACTCGGCGTCCGGCGTGAGGATGTGGGCTCGGCGGGGGCGCGGGATGTCGTCGGCGTCCTGGAGCTCGGCGAAGTCGGCGTGCGCTTGCTCGACGGCTTCGGGGTACGCCTCCTTCTTCGCGTGCTCGGCGAGCGCCCGGTAGATACTCGCCACCGAGGGGCTGTGCCCCTTCCTTTTGCCGGTGGGGATGATCAGATCCGGCTGGATCTGCTCGACCGACTCGCCGTTCGCCCGGCGCCGCAGCACGGTGTGGAGCATGTCGTCGGTGACGACGGGCGGCCGGCCGCCGTGCTTGCCCTTGCGGGCCGCGGTGCCTCCTCGAACTGGGGGCGGACCCGTACGCGGGTGCTGATCTTCTCGGAGAACACCTTGTCCCGGGGGATGCCGTGCTTCGCGAGGGCGTCGAGCTGGGAGTCGAGTTCCTGGCCGAGGGTCGAGCAGCGGGCGTAGCCGATGCGGATGTCCGCGCTGGGCAGGTCGGGGTCGATCGGCGCGGGCGGCGTGGTGCCGGGCCGCCACGGCTGGCCGGGCCTGCGGTCGGCGGGGGTGGGCACCCGCAGCAGCTTCGCCAGCCGGGGCACCTTGGTGAACCGGCGGGTGTGGTATGCGGAGGTGACCGCGCCGCCGCGCGAGCGGCACGGCGAGCCGGGCTGTGCGTCGCACTTCGGGCAGGCGTGCTGCTCGACGTCGTCGGCGTCGGTGCGCGGGGTGTGAGGGCCCGTCATGAGCCCGGATCCTCGCACAATGCAACTCTCAGAAGGGGGTCCGTTCTTCTTTCGTGTGAGAACGGGTTGTGAGAACCGATCGGTGGTCAACGGGCCGTGGGCACCCCTTTGTTGACCTTGCTGCCACAAAGGACTGTTTGCGAGAGTCCATAGCAAGATTTCGGCTGGATGTTGATGCCTCGCATTGGAGTACTCCCGGACGCGTTTCCTGAGCGGGCAGCTCTATCAGGTTTCCGATTCCAAGGCATTTAGTTGGGTTTCTACTTTTTCGAGGAATTCTTTTACTTGACTATTGACCTCTCTGCGATGTGTTGGCGTGACCGTCAAGCCCGGGGCGCGGAGCAGCCAGAACTCTGGTTTTTGGTGGAGAGGGAAGTGGACGGCACCCCAGATAAGTTGCTTTCGCTGCATGCTGCGCTCTTGTACGGCAGGGGGAAGAGGGAGCCCCGGTGGGTGTAGAGCGGGCTTTTGCCCATCGAATTCTTTTGCCCGCGTGGAGAAGGCTGGTCCTACGGCGTGGCGGAATTTGAGATAATTCCTCGGCTTGCCGTATATCAGAATGATCAGGCGGGAGAGGGGGAGGAGCCGGACGACCTCAGTGAATTCCCACAGTGTTCCTTCGGTGTCGCCGGCGACGAGCACGACTAGTCGGGCATCACGTATGAGGTCGCTGACAACTGGCTTCCAGTTATCCTTGGGAAGATAGAGCCTTTCGGCCCCAGAGAAGGGAATCCGTTCATCGGGGTGACCAACGGCAATGACACGTCCCAAGCGTTCGAACTGTGTGACGAGCAACTCTTCTTCAGTCTTTTTATTGTCGGGGGCCATTGGCTGCCCAGCCCAAACATTCTCGATGTAAGGGCGATCCATTGTGTACGCACTGAGGTCTTCGTGGAATGGCCTTAGATACAGCACGTAGGTCTGCTCGGTGCGGTTGGTGCGGGAGATCACGGAGGCGAGGTGTCGGCGCCCCCGGCGGGCGAACCGGCGCCCAACGAGGAATATCAGCATGCCACCCCCAAGGAATATGAGTGTGAGCTGAAATGTTCCCTGCCTGACAGAGTCGCTCTCCCAGACCTTGGGATTCACGAAGCCGCAAGCAATATATGCGCCCTGCGCGAAGAGCGCACCCCCCAGTGCCGTAAGAAGAGTTCCAGTTCTCTTCAGGGCCTTGCCGAGTTTAGAGTGCTGTTGTCGAGGAGTCTCCGGTCCTGGTCGGGGAAACAGGTCGTTTACTCGTTGGCGTACCATCGGGGCAGAAAGCCGCCAGACCGTCTTCAGCGGCGTCAACAGCAATGCTGTGACGATGGCTACGGTTCCCCCGTCAACTTTGATTCCGGGATTCGAGAAGGGGCTGCCCAGACGCCCTAAGATCACTGCCCAGATCGCGCCATGCCGACAGAGCTCCAGGCAGATAGCAGTCCTTCGTCGCATATGAGTCCCCGATCGCGCGTTGGTGGGTCGCATAGCCAACTCGTCCGGATCATGGATTTCGGGTTGCGCGTCGGTCTCGTGCGGCGGAGTGGATGGCCTGGACGTACGGCAGATCCTGACTCTGTGCGGACGTGTCCAGCGACTCGAACGGAACGAGGGCCGGATGTCCCAGGTTCCGGGTCGCCATCCAGGCCGCCCAGGCGTCATGTACGTCGACCTCCGTGACGTGCTCACCTTTTGCCCGCATGAGGACCGCGTACAGGAGGAACAGCGCGTCCGAGTCCTCCGGAGGACGGGCCTGGGAGGACAGATGGGATCTGATGAGCCGGGCGTCGTCATGCAGGTAGGTCATGCGAGCAGTCTGCCCAGGCACAGCAGTCCGTGCACGAGGGCGAAGACCCACGGGATCATCCGCTCGCTGAAGCCGAGCTCTGCATATCGGGTGCGCCACGAGGGTGCCGGTGTCTGGGTCAGATGCCTCCACTCGTCGGTGAAGACTTTGGCCGGCAACTGCTTCTCGATGGCGTTGATCACCTTGAACTTTGCCCGGTTGAGGTCCCGGTAGCTGCGTAGCTGCAGCCACCAGGTGATCGAGATCGTCACTCCCGCAAGGGCGATGACCGGCGCGGTCCACGCGGGCTCCTGCCGGAGATTGACCAAGGAGATGCCGATCGTACCGACGAAGGCTGTCTGGACGGAGAGGAAGAATGCGTTGGCAAGCCCCCGTCGTGCGGAGACCCGGTCGGCCATCTCCACTGCCAGCTTGTACAACTCCAGCACCGATGACGAGGGCTCTCGATCTGGCCTGGGGACGTCCGCAGCCGGGGCGGGCGTCGATGCGTTGCGAGAATTCGGCAACATACCCGCCATGATGACGTCCACACCCGCCAGGCACAGCCCGTTTCGCGTAACAGGAACCTGCTGCCACTTCGTGAGTGATCACGCCGGAAGGGTCCTCCGGGTTCCTCCGGCAGGCCGCTGCCAGACCGGGTAGCCGTCACTTCTTGCAGAGGGTGATCAGGCCGCCGTGCTGAAGCCCTCGGTGGGCTGGTCCTGGTCGCGGAGCTGGGTGAAGTCGACGTCCAGGTGCGGGTCGTATGCCTCAGGCTGGATGCCGAGTTCGTGGGTGGAGTACTCGCCGAAGCGGCGGATGTGCTCGGTCAGGTACGGCGAGATGTGGGCCAGGTCCTCGGGGTCGATCTCCCATCCCTCCTCCTGGAGCTGGCGGACGATCTCGGCGATGTCCAGGGCGTTGTGGAAGATGACCGCGTTGGTGAGCAGCGCATTGAATTTCGCGGTCTTCTCCTGCTCGACGGGGTCGTTGTCGGTGATGACGCCGCCGTTGCCGAAGCCGATCCACTGGGAGAAGCCGTTGAACGCCTCGACCTTGTTCGTGGCGGCGGTCACCCGTCGGCGCAGCGGCGCGTCCGAGAGGTAGCGCAGCAGCTGAACGGTGCGGATCACGCGGCCGACCTCGCGGAAGGCGGTGTACGTGGCGTTCTTGCGGGAGCCGGAGCGCAGGCGCCGCAGCAGCAGGGTGGAGGAGATGGCGCCCTCGCGCACCGAGACAGCCACCCGCATCAGGTGGCGGAACTGGGACTCGGTCAGGTCGAAGTCGATGACGTTGCGGCCGCTCTCCCCGAACAGGGCGTCGATGTGCACGTACTCGGCTTGCTTGGTGGGCCGGTAGAAGGTGAGGTCCTTCCAGTTCCTGATCCTGGGCATCAGATCGAAACCGAGCAGGCGCGCGAACGCGAAGACCGGGAAGCTCTGGCCCTGCGTGTCCGCGTGCACAGTGGTGGGTGTCAGCTCGCTCGTGTTCTTGAGGAGGCCCTCGATGATGTAGACGGCCTCCCACACCCCGCACGGGATGAAGTGCGTGAACAGCGCGATGTAGGCGTCGGAGATGTGGTGGTAGGCGATGCCGCCCGGCTTGCCGTAGCGCACGGACGTCTCGGACAGCAGGTTGTTGAGGTAGGTGTCCATGTGGGTGCCGTCCGCGGCGACAGTGGAGCCGTCGCCCCACGCCTGGGAGATGTCCAGGCGGGCGTGCGTGTCGACCAGGTCGGCGATCGCCTCGTTCAGCGTGGGGATGGAGGGTTCGCGGCCAGCGACAGCTCGTGCCCGCTCACGCCGGGGATGTGCCGGGCGGCCTCGTAGGGGCCCATGTTGGTGCCCTTGACGAAGGTGGTGATCACGTACCGGCCGAAGAGGTCCTTCAGCTTCGGCTCGTTGCCGGACGCGGGGCCGAAACGGCGCCACCACTCCACCCAGTACGCGGTGCGGGAGACGATGCCGAGCAGCGAGCGTTCCGGCATCCGGGCCTTAATCTCCTGCTCCAGGGCCTTCGCCGAGGCCCGCTGGCCTTCGGAGCGGTGGGCCTTGAGGGAGGGGATGCCGGTGGCGGGGTCGATGACCAGGCCCTCGTTGTCCGGGTACCCGGCATCGGCCGCCGCGGCGGCCGCGGTGAGCTTGTCCTGCAGCTGCCGGCGGAACGACACGGCGTCATACGGGGCATTGTCGCCGGGCTCGGCGAGGCCGACCTCCACCAGGTAGTCACCCAGCTTCGCCTCGACGTCCTGCCAGGGGAGCAACTGCTCGCTCCAGTCGGCGTACTCCTCGGACCCGGCCACCGCGACGTCACCGGTGCGCAGTTCCTCGGCGAGCGCGGTGAACACCATCGCCTCGAAGTGCTTGCGCACGAAGGCGCCGGGCCGGTTCTTGTCGCGGATCGCCTTCTGCCAGTTCAGCGTGGCGAACGAGGTGTCGACCGGGCGGCCGTCCTCGTGCCGCTCGGGGATGTAGTCGCGCAGGTTCTTGTGGCGTCGGGCGTGCGCAAGCGCGTCCAGGACCCGGTTGTCCTCGGAGGTGGCCGTCAGTTCCAGACGGCCGGTCAGGTCGTACATCGTGGAGCGGTCCTTGAGCAGGTGCCCGTACAGCAGCACCTCCCAGTAATTGCCGTGGTGGGCGGCGACCTTCTCGATTCTCTCGTACTGGCCCTCGAACCCGCCGAAGCCGTCCACCGCCGCCGCGGGCACTCCCAGCGCGCCGCCCTGCACCCGCAGGGCGTTCGCCATCGTGTGCAGGGCGGGCGCGAGCTGCGCCGAGTAGCGTGGCCACGGCTCCAGGTTCGGCGTCCGGGTCGAGGCCCCCGACCGCCGCCAGCACCTCGGCGGTCATACCGGCCGCCTTCTCCCGCGCAGCCTGGACGGGGCCGTCGGCATCGATGTGCTGGAGCACGGTGCGGTAGTTCCCGATCAACACCTCGACGATGGCCTGCTGTTGCTCCCGGATACTCTCCAGCTCCGCCTTGGCCCGCTTGACCTGCAACGCAATCCGCTTGGTGAACATCGTGGTCAGGTCGTCCCGGGCCCGCATACGGGCCTTGTGCACGAGACACACCAGCAGCGCGAGCCGCTTCACCAGGTTGTAGTCCCGAAGCCCCGGCGCGTCCGCGGCGTCCGCCTCCCCCGCGAAGTCCGTGATCTTCCCCGAGGCGACACCCTCCAGCCACACCCCGGTCTCGCCCAGCTCATCCACCCACCCCAGGTGCTCGGCTTGGGCGCGGAAGTGCGACCACGTCGGAGCCTTGGCCGACTGCTTCAGCCTGTTGCACTTCGTGGTACCGGACTCGTCCTTCTCCGACAGCAGGGCCAGCAGCCGCTCCCGGTGGGCCTCGCTCAGCTGGTCGTAGACGCTCACGCAGATCGACGCGTTCACCTCCATGCGGACCTTCGCCGCGAGCGCGTCCAGCGTGGTGAAGCCCGGCAATTCCAGCCCGGCCTCCACCACCTTCTCCAGCGCAACGTTGATCAGATCCGCCGGGCGGTTCTTCGACACCGCCTCGCTCCGCATCACCGCCTTGGCGATCTTCCGAGCCTTCGCCTTGTCATACGACAAGCCGGTGCGCTGGCGAACGGCGGTGCGCTGCCGCTCCGCCGTACGGTTCGCAGCCCGCGGCATCGTGTCTTCCGGCAGGTCCACCGCGCGGCGGACGAAGTCGACGACCATGTCCGGGATCTCGTCCAGCTTCGGGAAACACCCCATGCGCTGGTACGACTTCAGTGCGAGCAGCAGGGCCAGCAGGTGCTCGTCGCAGTCGGTACGGGTCGCGGCCCACTCGACCTCGTCACGGCTCGGCGCGAAGAACAGATGCAGTTCGTGCGCGGTGATCAGCCGCTTGAACCGCGGATACGCGGTCCTCTCGATCGAGGTCACAGCCCACCCCGCCCCAGACGAAACTCAACATCACCACCAACGACACTGGGCCGAACGGGTGATGGGGCAGGCTGCTCATCACTCCAAGATCATCCCGTGGCGGGTTTCTGCCGTATCTGGGTCAGGCCCCTTCCGTGAGCGAGCAGTTCGGCGAACGCCGTGGCCATCGGCAAGCCGGTCTCCCGCGCCAGCCAGCCCCACTGGCCGTTCGGGTTCAGCTCCAGCCAGTACGGTTCGCCGTCCCTGCCGAGTGCGAGGTCGAAGGAACCGGACGCGAGGCCGAAGTGGCCGAGGCAGTCCCGCAGGGCCTTGCTGAGGTCGTCCGACAGGTCCGTCACGCGGTAGGAGAGCGCCGAGTAATCCTTGCGCCAGTCCAGGAGGCCGGAGTCGATCCGTACCGCGAACTCCTTCTCTCCCGCCACCAGCACCCTGAGATCGGCGGTCTTGTCCACCCGGGCCTGGAACAGGTGAGGGGCCGAGCCCACGGTCTCGTCCAGATCGTCGGCCGTCACCGGCTCGGCCCACGTCGTCATCCCGACCCCCTCCCGCTCGTAGGGGGTCCACCGGAGCGTCTTGAAGATCACGTCCCGGTGGGACCTGATGAACTCCCGCGCCTCCGTCACGTCGTTGGTCACCAGCGTGGGTGGCACCCGGAGTCCGAGACGCGCCGCAGCGGCGAGTTGAGCGGGCTTGTACTCGGCCGCGGCGACGCGCAAGGGGTGATTCACCCACACGGGGCCGTCGAGGGCGTACAGGGCGCCGCCCAGGCCGTATCGCACCTGGGCGGCGGCGAACCGCGCGTCGGACTCGTCCAGGTGCCCGAAGTCGGGCCAGCGGGGGCGGCGCCAGTACACCGATCGCACCGCACCGAGATCGGTGGTCCTCGACGGGGTGCGCAGTTGCCCCGCGACAGGGGCACCGGGTCCCCCGAAGCGGGCCGAGACCGTCAGACCGTCGCCGATGTCGGCGGGGTCGAACCGGGTGACGGGGCAGCCGAGCCGGTTCAGCTCGGATATCACCATGTCGGCGGTGACGTCGGCCGCCTCGGTGGCGACGAGCACCGGACGCTCGTCAGGCCCGGACATCAGTCGTTATGGCTGTCCGAGTCGGTGGAGTCGTCGCTGTGGCCGTCACCGTAGTTGGTGGACTGGGACGTATGCGTGCTGGAGTGGGTGCGGCCCTCGTCCATCCTCACCACCCGGCCCGACGCGTCACGGAAGACGCCCATCTGGGTGGCGGGGTCGATGTCCACCGCGGTGAACGGCATCTTCACCGTGGTCGGGTAGGGCCCCATCCTGGTGGCTCCCCAGGGGCGTCCAGCCGGTCCCGTGGTTCCGTTGGCCATTTCGTGGTGCTCCTCTCAGTCGACGTGAGCGGTGCAGCCCCGGAATGATGACCTATCGGCGCACTCGTGGGAAGGGCGCCTGGAGCCGGTCCCGGGCCGCCCCGCGCTCGGCTTCCGCCCTCAACTTCCGCGCGGTGCGTACATGATGAGGGCCACGCCCGCGAGGCAGACCAGTGCTCCCGTCACGTCCCAGCGGTCCGGACGGAAGCCGTCGACCGCCATCGCCCAGGCCAGGGAACCGGCGACGAAGACGCCGCCGTACGCCGCGAGGATGCGGCCGAAGTGGGCGTCGGGCTGGAGGGTGGCGACGAAGCCGTAGGCGCCGAGGGCCAGGACGCCCGCGCCGATCCAGGCCCAGCCGCGATGTTCCCGTACGCCCTGCCAGACGAGCCAGGCGCCGCCGATCTCCAGCAGGGCCGCGAGCAGGAACAGGGTGGCGGACCTGGCGAACAGCATGACCGCAGGTTACGCGGCCGTGCCCGCCCAGGTGGCGAGCGCCTGGCGCAGCCCGCCCTGCTCGGGGTGGTCGGCGGCCCAGGCGACATGGCCGTCGGGGCGGATGAGCAGGGTGCGACCGGTGTTGCGGGGCGAGGCGGCGCGCAGCGTCGTCCGCAGGACGCGGTCGCCGTAGCCGTCCGCCGCTCCGGAGTCCGCCGCTCCGGAGTCCGCCGCTCCGGTGTCCGCGTCCGGCGCCCGTTCCGGGGTGACCAGGACGAACCGGCCGCCGCGCAGCAGCTCGTACAGGCGCCCGTCGGCCAGCGCGAGGTCGGGCACGCGCCTGCCGGTCAGGGGGTGGGCGCCGCGCGGCGCCGGGTAGTCGATGCCGATGCCGGAGACGGTGCGGATGCCACGGTCGGCGAGCGGGCGCACGCGGTTGACCAGCCCGGCCACCGTCGAGCGGACCGCACGGCCCGGGCCCGAGCCCGCCAGGGCGAGCCGGAGAACGGCGCCGCTGGTGCGCAGGACCAGGGCGCCGACGGGGTGGCGCTCGCCCTCGTACGTGTCCAGCAGCGCGTCCCCGGCGTGCCCGCCGAGCACGGCCGACAGCTTCCAGCCGAGGTTGGCGGCGTCCTGGAGCCCCGTGTTCATGCCCATGCCGCCCGCGGGGGAGTGGACGTGCGCCGCGTCGCCCGCGAGGAAGACGCGTCCCACGCGGTACGCGGGTGCCTGCCGTTCGTCGCTGTGGAAGCGGGACATCCAGCGCGCGTCGTGCATGCCGTAGTCCGTGCCGAAGGCGCCACGGGCGATGGCGCGCACCTCCTCCATGCCGACGGGCGCGCTGTCGGGGAACTGGCGGTCGCGGCTCCAGCCGATGACGCGGTGCCAGCCGTCGCCGAAGGTGCCGATGACGGCGAAGGCGTCCCTGGAGGCGTTGACGGCGAACGGGGAGTCAGGGGTCTGGGCGAGCCTGACGTCGGCGAGGACGATGGAGCGCAGCGCCGACCTGCCGGGGAAGGGGAGGCCGATGGCCTCGCGGACGGAGCTGTGGACCCCGTCGGTGCCGACGAGATAGCGGGCGCGCAGCACGCCGTTACCGGTACCGGCGTCGTCGGTACCGGTACCGGTACCGGTGAGGACGTCCACCTCGACGCCTTCGCCGTTCTGCCGCAGTCCGCGCATCCGCGTCCCGTACAGGAAGGTGACGCCCGCCTTGCGGGCCCGGCGCTCCAGGAGCTGTTCCACCTCGTACTGCGGGGTGACCAGCACATAGGGGAAGCGCGAGTGCAGGCGCGTCGGGTCGAGCGTGGCGTGGCCGAAGAGCCGCAGCTTCTCGATGGGGTGGCCCCGCTCGGCCAGTTCGTCGGCGAGGCCGCGCGCGTCGAGCTGCTCCATGGTGCGGGCGTGCACGACGAGGGCGCGGGAGAGGTTGCTGGTGGTGTCCGTACGCCGCTCGACGAGGCCGACGGCGTGCCCCGCCTCCGCCAGGTCACCGGCGAGCAGCAGGCCGGTCGGCCCCGCGCCGACGACGAGCACGTCGTACGTGTCGCGCGTGCTGTGTGAGCTGCGCGAGCCGTCGTGCCGCTCGGGCTCAGGGGTGCGGTTCATGGCTGCCTCCTCGGATCGGCCGCGCCGCCTGGTGGGCCGCGGGGTCGAGGTCGGGATCAGGAACAGGATCGGGTCAACAAGTGTTGGTCAACGCTTGTTGGCAAGAGTAGGAGCGCGTGCATGGCGCGTCAACAGGTGTTGGCCTACTGTTGTTGGCATGGATCCAGATCCGGCCACCCCCACCCCGACCCCCGCTGCCACCCCACCTCGTCGCTCCGACGCCACCCGCGCCGCGATCCTCGACGCGGCCCGCGACCGCTTCGCCGCCGACGGCTACGACCGCGCCACCATCCGCGCCATCGCCCGCGACGCGGGCATCGACCCGTCGATGGTGATGCGCTACTACGGCAACAAGGAGGGCCTCTTCGCCGCCGCCTCCGCCGTCGAGCTGGGCCTGCCCGACGCCTCCACGGTGGCGCGCGAGGAGGCGGGCGAGCGGGTGGTGCGGCACTTCCTGAGCCGCTGGGAGGTCGACGAGACGCTGAACGCGATGCTCCGCGTCGGCGTCACCAACGACGCGGGCAGGGAGCGGCTGCGGTCCGTCTTCCAGGACCAGGTGGAGCCACTGTTCGTGGCGCTCTCCCCGGAACGGGACAAGGAGGCCGCCGTGCGCCGCGCCGCGCTGGCCGCCTCGCAGATCCTGGGCCTGGCGCTGGTCCGCTACGTGATGCGGCTGCCGCCCGCCGTGGCGCTGACCCACGACGAGGTCGTGGCCTGGCTGGCGCCGACGATCCAGCGCTATCTGACGGCGGAGGGGCCGGAAACGGAACTCTGACGAGGGGGGCGCGAGCCTCCTCCGCCCATGCGAAAGGCCCCTCCCGGGCGGGAGGGGCCCGTCACGTCGCGCCCTCTCAGCAGTCGTCGGGCGCGGTCTTGCCCGCGAAGCGGTCGCCGAGCCAGGCGACGACGTCGTTCACGGCCTGGTTGTCGGCCAGCAGATGTTCGCCCGGGTAGAGCTTCCACGTGGTGGGGATCTTCGCCTGGCAGTACGCGGCCCGCGTCGCGTCCTCCGTCTCGGTGGGGATCACCTCGTCGGCCAGGCCCCGGTACTGGAGGACGGGGAAGCCGATCTCGTGCTTCGCGCCCGAGCCCGCAGGGCCGACGCCGACGCCGAGCTTCTGCGCGTCGACGACCTCGCCCCACGTCTTCCCGTCGGTCCCCTTGAGCGCGTAGATCTCGTCCAGGGTGTAGCCCTCGGTCGTGAAGTTCTCCAGCTTCTGGAACGGGAACCCGGTCAGCGTGCCCACAAGGCAGACCGACTTGGCCTTCTCCACCGCGTCCCTGCCCTGCTGGTTCAGCAGGCCGTCGAAGGGCATGGCCGGATACGCGGCGGCGAGCCCGATCACCGCGTCGGCCAGGAAGCCCGCGAACGCCTGGCCGTTGAGCGCCTTCGCGACCACCTTCAGATCTCCGGGCACGCCGCCGGACGCGTCGCCGACGATGTTCAGCTCGGGCGCGTACGCCTTGGCGAGCTGCGCCGCCCACAGGCTGGCCGAGCCGCCCTCCGAGTAGCCCCAGAGGCCGACCTTGGTCTTCTTGTCCAGCCCGCTCCCGGGGACGTTGGGCGCGGCCCGCGCGATGTCGAGCAGTGCGTGGCCCGCGTCGGTGCCCGCGACGTACGGGTGCGTCCTGCCCTTGAGGTACCCGGCGCCGTCGGTGGCGGCCACCGCGTAACCGGCCTTGAGGGAGGCGGCGATGTTGTCGCCCTCGTACATGTCCTGGAACTCGCCCGCGAGCTGCTTGGAGAACGCGCACTGCTGGCCCAGGCCCAGGGTGCCGGGGTTGAAGGCCACGACGGGACGGGTGCCGGGCCCCTTCCAGGCCGCCTTGGGCACGGCGACGGTGCCGGAGACGGCGACCGGCCTGCCCGCGTTGTCCTTCGAGGCGTACTGGACCTTCCAGGCCGTCATGTCGATGTTGCCGGGCACGTGGGGCAGCGTGACCTGGCGGCAGGAGATGACCTCACCGGGCGTGCCGGGGACGTTCTGGGGCGGCGTGTAGATCTGGTCGTCGCTCGCCTCGCAGCTCTGCGCCGCGGTCGCCGCGCCCGTCGCATCCGCCGCGCCCGTCGCGTCCGAGGCCTTCGCCCGCGGGGCCTCCTGGGCGTTCGCGGTCACTCCCGTCGCGCTCAGCCCGCCGCCCAGCACGGCTGCCGCGCCGAGCGCCGCCAGCCATTTCCCTCTTCTGCTCCTCGCCCTCACCAATGCTCATCCCTTCGCGATCGGTGCGCTTACGCCGGCCAATGACGGCGGTGACGCTACGGACGGGGCGAGGGAGCCGATAGTTATTCAACTGAGTGTCAACAAGGCGGGAGTTGTGGCGGGTGAGCAGGCCACGGGGCCGGACCTCGTCGGCGTCCCGCGCGTTCCACGCACAGAGGACAGGGTGAGGTGCGCTCATCACCTCGGTCTTCACCCATACGGAGGAAATGACATGCGGTGTTATGTGCTGAATCGTCTCTGCGCTGGGGTCGTCAGCGCAGGTCCCGTAGCCTGCCAAACCTCAGGCCCCAGCCCCCGGCCGTCTGCGCGCCGCACCGTGACCACGTTCGGCATTCAGGCCAGGAGCCTCGCCATGACCGCCATCCTCCATCACGCCGGTCCCCACCACGATGCGTACTGGCTGGTGAAAGCCGCCGGTGAACTCGACATCGCCACTCTCCCCCTGCTGGAGCACGATCTCCACGCGGCCCTGGTGCGTCCCGCCGTGCCGCGACTGATCATCGATCTGCGCCCCGTCACCTTCCTGGACTGCGCGGGCCTCGGCCTGTTGTGCCGCGTCAGGGGCCGGGTGCGGCGGCGCGAGGGCTGGCTGCGGCTGGTCTACGCGGCACCGGTGACCGTCCGGCTCTTCGGCTACGCCGGTCTCACGGACGCCTTCCCCGCCCACGCCTCGGTCGACGACGCGCTCCAGGGCATCCCCTCGGCGGCCCGCGACGCGGATCAGGCGGGCGGAACGGGCGGACGGGGCGGGCGCGGCGGCCCGGGAGGCATGGGCGGCGCGTGGGGCGGCTGGAGCGGGGCGGGCGGCGAGGGCCGCTGAGCCGGAGCGGCGGGGCGCGGCGGTTACGGGCGCGGGCCCGCGAAGCGGATCACGTCGCGCACATCGCGTACGCGGATCGCGTCGCGCACGCGAGCCGCGCCGGTCACACGACCCGCGCCGGTCACACGGCTCACGGCCACACCAGGCAGTACGGCTGGTGGCCCGCCTGGTGGAGGCGGTCGGAGAAGTCCTGCCACTCGTGCAGCAGTTGGTAGACGTTGAACGCGTCCTGCGGCCCCGCACGGTCCGGGACCGTGGACCATATGAACGCCGCCGCGCCCACCGTCTCGTCGCCGACGCCGCGCAGCGGATCGACGACCGTCATGGGGAGCTTCACCACGGCGTAGTCCGGGTGCAGCACGACGAGTTCGAGCGGCGGGACGCGGTACAGGGGTATGCCCTCGATCCCCGTGAGGACCATCGCCGCCATCGTCTCGGGCTTGATCTTGGTGAACATGCCCTGCCCCAGCTCGTCACCGCCGAGCTCCTCGGGGCGCATCGAAATCGGGACCCGAGCGGCTGTCGCGCCGTCCGGCGCGCCGAAGTACTTGTAGGTCACCCCCACTCGGCCGCCACCCTTGCTGCTCCCGCTCTCCGCCGCGTTCCTTCGGTGACGCCCGCGCGCGTGCTCCGGTCCGAGGTCCCCGGTACCCTCGCCGACTCCGCCACCGCGATGCATGTCACCACCCGACCACTCGCGGCTCGCGCCGCGCAACCCGATCATCGTGTCAGAGACCTCCCCGCCACACGGCCCGTGAAACGCCGGGCCGTACAAGCGCACGAGGCTCTGACACCATGGCTTACGTGACTTACTCGTACGACGCCCCAGTATCGCAGTCGCTCTTCGACCGTGCCGCCGCCGTGACCCCCGGAGGCGTGAACTCTCCGGTCCGCGCCTTCCGTGCCGTGGGCGGTACGCCCCGGTTCATGGTCTCAGGTGAGGGTCCGTACCTCACGGACGCGGACGGCCGCGACTACGTCGACCTCGTCTGCTCGTGGGGGCCGATGATCCTCGGCCATTCCCACCCCGCCGTCATCGCCGCCGTCCAGGAGGCCGTGGGCCGCGGCACCTCCTTCGGTACGCCCGGCGCCGGCGAGGTGGAGCTGGCCGAGGAGATCGTCGCCCGTATCGCCCCCGTCGAGCAGGTCAGGCTGGTCTCCTCGGGGACCGAGGCCACCATGTCGGCGATCCGGCTGGCGCGCGGGTTCACGGGCCGGGGCAAGGTCATCAAGTTCGCGGGCTGCTACCACGGGCACGTGGACGCGCTGCTCGCAGCGGCCGGGTCCGGTGTGGCCACGTTCGGGCTGCCGGACACCCCCGGCGTCACGGGCGCGCAGGCGGGCGAGACGATCGTGCTGCCGTACAACGATCTGGACGCGGTCCGCGCCGCCTTCGCCGCGAACCCCGGTGAGATCGCCTGCGTGATCACCGAGGCGTCCCCCGGCAACATGGGCGCCGTCCCGCCGCTGCCCGGCTTCAACCAAGGGCTGCGCGAGCTGTGCACCGAGAACGGCGCGCTGTACGTGTCCGACGAGGTGATGACGGGCTTCCGCGTGAGCCGCACCGGCTGGTACGGCATCGACGGCGTCACGCCTGACCTGATGACCTTCGGCAAGGTGATGGGCGGCGGCTTCCCCGCCGCCGCCTTCGGCGGTCGCCGGGACGTGATGGAGCACCTCGCGCCCGTCGGTCCCGTCTACCAGGCGGGCACCCTCTCCGGTAACCCCGTCGCCACCGCCGCCGGTGTCGCCCAGTTGCGGCTGCTGGACGAGGGCGCGTACGCGAAGCTGGACGCCACCTCGCTGGAGCTGCGCACGATGGTCACCGAGGCGCTGGCCAAGGCGGGCGTGGCACACCAGGTGCAGGTCGCGGGCAACATGTTCTCCGTCTTCTTCAGCGAGGCGCCCGTCACCGACTACGAGGGGGCCAGGGCGCAGGAGTCCTTCCGCTTCACGCCCTTCTTCCACGCCATGCTGGAGGCGGGCGTGTATCTGCCGCCCTCCGCCTTCGAGTGCTGGTTCGTCTCCACGGCGCTCGACGGGCGCGCGCTGGAACGCGTCGCGGCGGCGCTGCCCGGCGCTGCCCGCGCGGCGGCGGAGGCCACGGCATGAGCGAGGCGAAGCGGCGGGAGGGCGCGGACGAGTCCGAGTCCGAGTCGGCAGCCGGAACGGCCGGCGGGACGGTGAGCGGAACGGCCGGCGGGACGGTGAGCGGAACGGCCGGCGGGACGGTGAGCGGAACGGCCGGCGGGACGGTGAACGGGGCGGTGGACGACAAGACCGTTACCGTCGTGCACGTGATGCGGCACGGCGAGGTCGAGAACCCCGAGGGCATCCTCTACGGGCGGCTGCCCGGCTACCACCTCTCCGAGCTGGGCCGTCAGATGGCGGACCGGGTCGCCGAGCACCTGGCCGAGCGTGACATCACCCACGTCGCGGCCTCGCCGCTGGAGCGGGCCCAGGAGACGGCGGCGCCCATCGCGAAGACGCACGGGCTGGACATCGCGTCCGACGAGCGGCTCATCGAGGCGGGCAACATCTTCCAGGGCAAGACCTTCGGGGTGGGCGACGGCGCCCTGCGCAAGCCGGGGAACTGGCGGCACCTGACCAACCCGTTCCGGCCCTCCTGGGGCGAGCCGTACGTGCACCAGGTCGTCCGGATGATGGGCGCGCTCGAAGCGGCCAGGGACGCGGCGCGCGGGCACGAGGCCGTCGTCGTCAGCCATCAGCTCCCCATCTGGACCCTGCGCAGCTTCGTCGAGCGCCGCAGGCTCTGGCACGACCCGCGCAGACGGCAGTGCACGCTCGCCTCGCTGACGCGGTTCACCTTCCTAGGGAACCGGATCGTGGCCGTCGGCTATACGGAACCCGCGCGCGATCTGGTGCCCCCGCATCTGCTCGCGGGTGCGAAGCAGGTCAAGGGCGCCAAGGGGTTCGGCGCCTGAGCACGCGTCTCCCGGCGGGCGACCAGGGCTGAGCAGCCTTTACGGGCCTTTACGGAAGGGACGAGGGGGGCGCGGAAGATCCCTCGGACGCCCATGCGAAACTTTTCACATGAGCCAGACCCGCGCCTCCCGACGCCGCGCGACCCTGCTGACCGCGGGGGCGGTGGCCAGCGCTCTCGTCCTGGCCGGATGCGGCAAGGGGGAGACCGGCACGTCCTCGGGCGACACCAAGTTCGTCCAGGGCACCGGCCAGATCACCAAGGTCGCCCAGGGCAAGCGGCAGACCGCACCGGACATTTCAGGCAAGGGCGTCGACGGCGGTGACCTGAAGCTCTCCGACTACAAGGGCAAGGTCGTCGTCCTCAACGTCTGGGGCTCCTGGTGCGCGCCGTGCCGTGCCGAGGCACCCAACCTCGCCGCGGTCGCCAAGGACACCGAGGGCAAGGACGTCCAGTTCCTCGGGATCAACACCCGCGACCTGGACAAGGCCAACGCCAAGGCGTTCGAGCGCAACTACGGGGTGGAATACCCCAGCTTCTACGATCCCAGCGGCAAGCTGATCCTGAAGTTCCCGCGCGACAGCCTCTCCCCCCAGGCCATCCCGTCCACGCTCATCCTGGACGGGAACGGGAAGATCGCCGTACGTGCGCTCAAGGAACTCAGCGAGAAGGAACTGCGCTCCGCGCTGGACCCGCTCATCGCCGAGAACGCGAAGAAGTGACCGAAGAAGTGACCTCCGCATGAGCGCCTTCGCCGTCGAACTCGCCTCGGCCCCGGTCTCGGTCGCGGCCGGCACAGGGATGAACCAGACCGTCCTCTCCGGGGCGCTGCTGCTGGCGCTGCCCGTGGCGCTCCTCGGCGGGCTCGTCTCGTTCTTCTCACCGTGCGTGCTGCCGCTGGTACCCGGCTACCTCTCGTACGTGACGGGCGTCAGCGGCACCGACCTGGCCGAGGCCAGACGCGGGCGGATGTTCGCGGGCGCCGGGCTGTTCGTGCTCGGCTTCACCGCGGTCTTCGTCTCCGGCGGCGCGCTCTTCGGCGGTTTCGGCGCCCAGCTCCAGGAGCACAAGGAGATCATCTCCCGGGTGCTGGGCGTCCTCACGATCCTGCTGGGGCTCGCCTTCATGGGGGCGATGGGGCCGCTGTCCCGCTTCACGTCCCGCGAATTCCGCATCCACCGCAGGCCCGCCATCGGGCTCGCGGGCGCGCCCATGCTCGGGGTGCTGTTCGGCATCGGCTGGACCCCCTGCATCGGGCCCACACTGGCCGCCGTGCAGACCCTCGCCATCAGCGAGGGGAGCGCCGGACGGGGCGCGCTGCTGACGACGGCGTACTGCCTCGGTCTTGGCGTCCCCTTCATCGTCGCAGCCCTCGCCTTCCGCCGCGCGCTCGGCGCCTTCGGCTGGGTGAAGCGGCACTACGCGTGGGTGATGCGGATCGGCGGCGGCATGCTGGTCGCCGTGGGCGTCCTGCTCGTCACCGGGATCTGGGACCTGATCGTGTACGACCTTCAGGTCTGGTCGTCCGACTTCACCGTGGGGATCTGATCAATGAGTAACACCGGCGCGGGTCCTCCTCAGGAGACTCAGGAGACCCGGGAACGCCCCGCCGAGGAGGCCGCCGACCTCGGCGAAGCCGGGTCGCAGTTGTCCACGGCGCCCCAGGAGGACCAGGGCACCGCACGCCCCGGCTCCTTCGGCGGCGTCCGCGCGCCGGGCGCGAGAGGCGGCGCTGTCTGGTGGGGTCGCGAGGCGCTCGGCTGGTTCCGCTGGTTCTGGCGGCAGCTCACCTCGATGCGTGTCGCGCTGCTCCTGCTGTTCCTGCTCTCCCTCGCGGCGATCCCCGGCTCGATCATTCCGCAGACGTCCGTGGACAGCGTCAAGGTCGAGAACTTCCACGAGAAGCACGACGTCCTGGCGCCCGTCTACGACAAGCTCCAGCTCTTCGACGTCTACACCTCGGTGTGGTTCTCCGCGATCTACATCCTGCTGTTCGTCTCGCTGGTCGGCTGCATCGTGCCGCGCACCTGGCAGTTCGTCGGCCAACTGCGCAGCCGCCCCCCGCGCGCCCCGAGCCGCCTGGACCGGATGCCCGCGTACACCACGTGGCGCACCGAGGCGTCCCCCGAGGACGTGCTCGGCGCGGCCCGCACACTGCTGCGCCGCAAACGGTTCCGGGTGCACGCCGACGGTGACGCCGTCGCCTCCGAGAAGGGCTATCTGCGCGAGACGGGCAACCTGCTCTTCCACATCGCGCTGATCGTGCTGCTCCTGGCGTTCGCGGCCGGGCAGTTGTGGAAGTCCGAGGGCAACAAGCTGATCATCCAGGGCGACGGCTTCGCGAACACGCTCACGCAGTACGACGACTTCAAGTCCGGGTCCCTGTTCACCGCCGACGACCTCGACTCCTTCGGTTTCACGCTCAAGGACTTCCACGCCACCTACGAGAAGAGCGGCCCCAACAAGGGCACAGCGCGCTCGTACCGCGCCGACATCTCCTACTGGGAGGGCGCGGACGGCAAGGAGAAGAAGACCTCGATCGAGGTGAACCACCCGCTCAACGTGGGCGAGTCCAAGGTCTATCTCATGGCCAACGGCTTCGCGCCCGTCGTCTCCGTCAAGGACGGGCAGGGCAAGACGGCCTACCGGGGCCCGGTCGCCTTCCTCCAGCAGGACAACAACCTCACCTCGTCCGGCGTCGTCAAGGTCACCGACTACCGGGACGCGAAGAACCGCAAGGACCAGCTCGGCTTCCAGGGCTTCTTCGTGCCGACGTTCGCGCCCGACTCGGGCACGATGTTCTCCCAGTCCCCGACCCTGTCCAACCCGGTGCTCTTCCTCACCGCCTACCACGGTGACCTGGGGCTCGACTACGGCGCGGCGCAGAACGTCTACCAGCTCGACACCAAGAACCTGAAGCAGTTCAAGAACAAGGACGGGTCGCCGCTCGCCAAGAAGATGCAGCCCGGCGACTCGATGAAGCTGCCGGACGGCGCGGGCACCCTCAAGTTCGAGGGCGTCAAGAAGTGGGCCAACTTCCAGGTCTCCCACCAGGTCGGCAACGGCTGGGCACTGGGCGGCGCGCTCGCCGCCATCGGCGGCCTCGCCGGGTCGCTCTTCATCCAGCGCCGCCGGGTGTGGGTGCGCGCCGTGGCCGGTGCTGACGGGCGTACGGTCGTGGAGATGGCGGGGCTCGGCCGGAGCGAGTCCGCCGCGCTGCCCGAGGAACTCGGCGATCTCGCCGTCGACATGCAGGCCGAGGCGCCTGCGGTAGCAGAAGCAGAAGCCGAAGCGGAAGCTGCTGGATCTGCCGGAACCGCCGGGTCCGGCGGGTCTGCCGGATCTGCTGACGAAGGAGCAGGCAAGTGACAATCCTCGCCGCTGAAACGAACGAGAGTCTCGCTCAGATCAGCAACTATCTGATCTATTCGGCGATGGCCGTCTACGTCCTCGCCTTCTTCGCCTACATCGCGGAGTGGGTGTTCGGCAGCCGCAGCAAGGTGGCCCGCACGGCCGCCGCGCTGAAGCCGAGGTCCGCCCCGGCGGAAGGCGCCGAGGGAGCGGCCGTGCCCGGCCAGGGCGCCAAGGCCGGGGAGGGCGGCGGCACGGCCGTCCTGGAGCGGCCCAAGGTCGTCACCCGGTCCGCTGCGGGCCGCCGCGGCGACCTGCCCGACGGTCCCGGCGCCGCCGCCGGAGACGAGCAGGGCGACCTCTACGGGCGCGTCGCGGTCTCCCTGACCGTGCTCGCGTTCCTGTTCCACGCGGCCGGTGTGCTCACCCGCTCGCTGTCGGTGCAGCGCGCCCCGTGGGGCAACATGTACGAGTTCTCGACGGCCTTCTCCATGGTCGCCGTCGCCGGATACCTCGGCTTCCTCCTCGCGAAGAAGAAGGTCCGCTGGATCGGGCTGCCGCTGGTCACCACCGTCCTGCTCGACCTCGGGCTCGCCGTGACGGTCCTCTACACCGAGAGCGACCAGCTCGTGCCCGCGCTCCACTCGTACTGGCTGTGGATCCACGTCTCGCTGGCCATCATCTGCGGCGCGCTCTTCTACCTCGGCTTCGTCTCGACGATCCTCTACCTCTTCCGCGACGCCTACGAGGTCAAGCTGATGCGCGGCGGCTCGCCCGGCAGCTTCGCCGTCTCGGTCATGGAGCGGCTGCCCTCGGCGAACTCGCTGGACAAGTTCGCCTACCGGATCAACGCGGCCGTCTTCCCCTTCTGGACCTTCACCATCGTCGCGGGCGCGATCTGGGCGGGCGACGCGTGGGGCCGCTACTGGGGCTGGGACCCCAAGGAGGTCTGGTCCTTCATCACCTGGGTCGCCTACGCCTGCTACCTCCACGCGCGCGCCACGGCGGGCTGGAAGGGCCGCAAGGCGGCGACCCTGGCGCTGCTCGCGTTCGCCTGCTTCCTGTTCAACTACTACGGCGTCAACTTCATGTTCGGCGGCAAGCACTCGTACGCGGGCGTGTGACGGCGACGACCTGAGCGGTTCGGAGGGTTCGGAGGGGGAGGGCACGCGCCCTCCCCCTCCGGCGTGTCCGGGTCCGCTCCGGGGCCGGGGTGACCCCCGGCGCGCGGGGTGGGGGCGGGCGCGCGAAGGTGGAGGGCATGGACGCACAGAGCTTCATCCCGTACGGCACCTCCGCCAGCCGCGGAGAGGCCCACACGCTCCATTACGAGCTGCGCTATCCCCACCCTGTGGACGCCGTGTGGCGCGCGGTCGCCACGCCCGGCGGGCTGCGGTCGTGGCTGGCGGCGACGGGGCAGTTCGAGCCCGGGCCCGGCGGCGCGGTGGCGCTGCGCTGGCTGGGGGACGACGACGGGGGCGCCGTGCTCGCGCCCGGGAGGATCACCGCCTGGAAGAAGGGGCGGCTCGTGGAGTACACCGTGGACGTGTACGGGACGGTCCGCTTCGCGCTTCGCGCCTCTGGCGGGGAGGCCGACACGCTGGTGCGGTTCAGCAACGACTTCACCGGGTCGGGGGAGAGGCGGCTCGACGCGCTGGTGGGCTGGCACCGCCGCTTCGAGACCCTGGCCCACACCCTCGCGGGCACCCCGGCCCACCCGGCGGACCCCGCCCACGCGACGGCGCTGCGTGCTGCGTACGCGGAGAGAACGTGACGGCCCCTTCGCGGGGTGCGGAAGGAAACACAGGGTTGTCCCTTCACCGGGCTGTGCTCCTTCACGGGGTGCGGGGTGAAGGTCACACGGGGTGCCCCGCCTCATCAGGGGTGCGCCCTGCCGGTGCCCCTTGGGGGTTCGTCGGCGATGCTCGGGCCGGTGGCACGGGTTGTGCCCACCCGTCCCGCCAGCGGGACGATTGCCCACAACATTTTTGGCGCCGTCGCCCGGCGGGGGCGTCGCTGGGTGCGGCTTCTTCGCCGGGTGCGGGCCGGTGGCTACGGCGCGGCGTGTGGTGCGGGTGCGATGCGGCTGGCGCCGCGTGATTCCGGGTTTCCACCGTGGATATGGGGCCCGTGTGTGGTGGGGGTCGGCGCCGCGCCGGGGTGTCTCCTCGGGCGAAACCCTTTCGTTTACGGCTCTCCGCCCGGTGACTCGCTGCCCTGCGGGGACACCCCGCCACACCACCTCCCACCCGGTGGCCATCCTCCGGCCCGCTCCAACTGTTGTGGGCAAGCGTCCCGCTCGGCGAGCGGGGCACCTCCCAGCGGTAGCTGGGGGAGGGTGGGCACAACCCGTGTCACCGGGCCGCAGTCGCGCAACGAAACCTCAAGGGGCACCGGGCTGGGCCCGGTGAGAGATGGCCGTCAGGGGAGGGTGATGGAGGTGAGCTTGGTGCGGAGGTAGGTGTGGGAGTCGACCGGAGCGTAGCGCGTGTGGCCCACGGGCGCGGGGAGTGGCTCCACACACGTACCCGGGTCGCACTCGTAGAAGTAGACGAGTGACATCAGCTCCTCCTCGGGCGCGTCCCCGGGCGGCGGAAGGACCCGGTGCCGCCCGGACCGCCACCGGTCCCCCGTCCAGCGGGCCATGAGGTCGCCGATGTTGACCGTGAACGCGTCGGGATCGTAGGGCGCGTCCTCCCAGCCGTCCTCGTCCGTGAAGATCTGGAGGCCGCCCTTGCCGTGCTGCCGGTCCAGCACGGTGACCGTGCCGAAGTCCGTGTGCGGCCCGATGCGGAACTGCCCCGGCGCGGGCGCGCCGACCCGCTCCGTGCCCGGATACCAGTTGATGTTGAAGCCCCACGTGGGATGCCCGGTGTGCCGGGTGAAGAAGTCCCGTTCCTGGCCGAGTGCGACCCCGAGCAGTTCCAGCAGCGCGTCGGACAGCGCCCGCATCCGCGCGACGTACTCCTCCACCGGCCCGCGCAGCCCGGGCACCTCGTCGGGCCAGACGTTCGGCAGGAACCACTCCGCGTCGACCTCGGGGTCGCCCGAGGCCGTGTCGGCGGCCAGCGACCAGGACTCCTTGAGGTCGGGCGGGGTCTCGGTGCCCTCCGCGTAGCCGTTGGCCTCGGCGCCGGGGCCGAGCCAGCCGCGCCCGCCGACGCGCACGGCGTACGGCCGCTTCGTCTCCTCCGGCAGCGTGAAGAACTCCCGCGCGGCGGCGCGGATGTCCGCGCGCAGCCCCGGATCCACCCCGTGCCCCGTCACCAGCAGGAACCCGGCGGTGCGCAGGGCCTCGTCCACGGTGCGGGCGGTCGTGGCGCGTGCCTCGTCGTCGCCGGAGAGCCAGGGCCGCAGGTCGATCGTCGGCACACGCGGGCTGCTCGGGCTGCTCGGGCTGCTCGGGTCGCTCATCGGCCGATGTCCTCGTTCCACAGCTCGGGCCTGTCGCGGATGAAGCCGGTCATCAGCTCCGCGCACGCGTCGTCGTCCAGCAGCATGATCTCCACGCCCAGCCCGGCCAGCCAGTCGTGCCCGCCCTGGAAGGTCCGCGCCTCCCCGATGACCACTCGTGGGATGCCGAACTGGCGCACAAGGCCGCAGCAGTACCAGCAGGGTGAGAGCGTGGTGACCATCGTCGTGTCCGCGTACGTGCGCCGGCGTCCGGCGGCGCGGAAGGCCGCCGTCTCCGCGTGCGCCGACGGGTCGCCGTCCTGGACGCGGCGGTTGTGGCCGCGGCCCAGGAGCGTGCCGTCGGCCCCGTAGAGCGCGGCGCCGATGGGGACGCCGCCCTCGGCCAGCCCGGCCCGCGCCTCCGCGACGGCCGTCTCCAGCAGTTCCCTCGCAGTGCCCCGCTCCATGTGCGCCACCACACCACTCTCCGTGCCGGGCGGCACGGTGGCAATGTGCGGGCTGTTCCGTTCGCGCGTCGGCTGACACACTCCCCGATCATGGCGAACGACGGGCTGTGGGTCGGCATCCTCACCGCTTCGACCGCGCTCGGAGCCAGCTACGTCACCGCGCGGTCGGCCCTGCGCGCGGCGCTGGCACAGGCCAGGACCACCGCACGGGCCGAGGCCCTTCGCGAGCAGCGGGACCGGCGGCGGTCCGCCTACCGGGAGATGCTGGGCTGCGCGCACGCGTTCTCGGCGGTCACGTGGCAGATCGACGACGTCGACGCGGCACCCGATCCGGGGACCAGGGACCGGCTCCTGCGGCAGATGTACGAGCGCCTCGGCCCCGCCATCGGGGACATGAACAGGGCGATGCACGAGATCCGGCTCGACGGGCCCGCCGAGGTCTCCGCCGCGGCGGACGACGCGCGGAACATGGCGCGGCGCGTGCAGCCGCTGCTCAAGGCGCTCATAGGAGACGAGAGCCCCGAGCGGCGTGAGGCGTACGACGCCGCTCACCGGGACTTCCGGGAGGCTTACGTCGCGTTCATCGGCCTGGCGCGAGCAGCGCTGGAGGTCAAGGACGACGAGGGCGGATAGTGCTCCGGACCGGGACCGGACCGGGACCGGACCGGGATCAGCGCGGGGGTTCCTCGGAGCCGCCGCCGTTCTCGCGGCGGCGCAGTTCCTCCTCGCGGCGGCGCAGGTCGTCCTCCCACTGCTTCAGGTGCGCGTCGTCGTCCTGATCCCTGGACGCGTCCGAGGGCGCCGGGTCGGGGGTGGACGCCGGGTCGTCCTGCGGGGCAGGGGAGGGGTCGCGCTTGGTCTTGTCGTCGCCGAGGGACTTGAGGAAGTCGGGGTTGTCGTCGGGCGCGACCCAGCGGCGCTCCTGCGGCTTCGTGGCGCCGTAGGGGGCGTTCTTACGGGGGCGGCCGACGGCGAACCACGCGATCGGGCCCAGCAGCACCTGGCCGAAGAGCAGGATGATGATCACCCACACGACCTTCGGGAGCTTGCGTACCTCCTTCTCCGGCGTGTTCAGGCAGTCGATGAAGGCGTAGATCCACACCGCCAGGATGAGGAGGAACGGGAGATACCTGAGCATGCGGAACGCCCCCTGGGTGCGAGCTGAAGCGGCGCGGCGGACAACGGATCGGAAGGCCGCCGTACAGGGCCCAGCCTAACGGTCGGCCGCAACCTTCCGGCCGTCGAGCCGCGGCCCGGCGCCCGGGCCGGGCCGCCGTACGGGCCCCGGGGACGACGCCCGGGGGCGAGCGGGAAATCGGGATGCCGGATACTGGGGCGTATGGCATACGACGATCTCCGCTCGCTGCTGCGGGCGCTCGAGCGTGACCGTGACCTGAAGCGGATCAAGGCCGAGGTGGACCCGTATCTCGAAGTCGGGGAGATCGTCGACCGGGTCCAGAAGGCCGGTGGGCCCGCGCTGCTCTTCGAGAACGTGAAGGGCTCGTCGATGCCGCTGGCGATGAACGTCTTCGGCACCGACAGGCGGCTGCTGAAGGCGCTCGGGCTCAGCTCGTACGGCGAGATCTCCGAGAAGATCGGCGGCCTGCTGAAGCCGGAGCTGCCCCAGGGCTTCATGGGCATGCGCGAGGCGTTCGGCAAGCTCGGCTCCGTCGCGCACGTGCCGCCGAAGAAGGTCAAGGAAGGGCCCGTCCAGGAGGTCGTGTACCAGGGCGACGAGGTGGACCTGGAGAAGCTGCCCGCGCTCTTCACCTGGCCCGAGGACGGCGGCTCGTTCTTCAACCTGGGCCTCACCCACACCAAGGACCCCGAGTCCGGCATCCGGAACCTCGGCCTCTACCGCCTCCAGCGCCACGACCGCCGCACCATCGGCATGCACTGGCAGATCCACAAGGACAGCCGCAACCACTACCAGGTCGCGGCGCGGCGCGGCGAGAAGCTGCCCGTCGCCATCGCCTTCGGCTGCCCGCCCGCCGTGACGTACTCCTCGACGGCGCCGCTGCCCGGGGACATCGACGAGTACCTGTTCGCGGGGTTCCTCCAGGGCAAGCGCGTCGAGATGGTCGACTGCAAGACCGTGCCGCTCCAGGTGCCCGCGGACGCCGAGGTGGTCCTGGAGGGCTGGCTGGAGCCCGGCAAGATGCTCCCCGAGGGCCCCTTCGGCGACCACACCGGCTTCTACACGCCGCAGGAGGACTTCCCCGCGCTGACGATCGACTGCGTCACGACGCGCCGTAGGCCGCTGCTCCAGTCGATCGTCGTAGGACGCCCTCCGACGGAGGACGGGCCGCTGGGGCGGGCCACAGAGCACTTCTTCCTGCCCCTGCTCAAGATCATCGTGCCGGACATCGTGGACTACCACCTGCCGGAGTCGGGCGGCTTCCACAACTGCGCGATCGTCTCGATCGACAAGAAGTACCCGAAGCACGCGCAGAAGGTCATGCACGCGATCTGGGGCGCGCACATGATGTCGCTGACGAAGCTCATCGTGATCGTGGACTCCGACTGCGACGTACGCGACCTCCACGACGTGTCCTGGCGCGCCCTCGGCAACGTCGACTACGCCCGCGACCTCACCGTCGTCGAGGGCCCCGTCGACCACCTCGACCACGCCTCCTACCAGCAGTTCTGGGGCGGCAAGGCGGGCATCGACGCCACGGAGAAACTGCCCGAGGAGGGCTACACACGCGACGGCGGCTGGCCGCACATGATCGTGTCCGACGCGGACACGGCGGAGAAGGTCACCCGCCGCTGGAAGGAGTACGGCCTGTGACCTCGTCAGCGGCCGAGGGCGTCCTCGGGCCCGAGCCCGTGCCCAGCAGCAAGGTCAAGGCGTTCCTGCGGCTGGTGATGATCGAGCACTCGGTCTTCGCCCTCCCCTTCGCCTACATCGCGGCGCTGACGGCGATGTTCCACCAGGACGGCACCGTCCACTGGTGGCAGCTCGTGCTCGTCACCGTCGCGATGGTGGGCCTGCGGACCTTCGCCATGGCGGCGAACCGGATCATCGACCGCGAGATCGACGCCCGCAACCCGCGCACGGCGGGCCGCGAGCTGGTCACGGGCGCCGTGTCCGTGCGCTCGGCGTGGACGGGCGCGCTGGTGGCCGTCGTCGTCTTCCTCGGCGCCGCGGCGCTGCTGAACCCGCTCTGCCTCGCCCTCGCGCCGCTGGCCGTCGTGCCGATGGTGGTCTATCCGTACGGGAAGCGCTTCACGCACTTCCCGCACGCCATCCTCGGGCTCGCACAGGCCATCGGGCCCGTGGGCGCCTGGCTCGCGGTGACCGGCTCCTGGTCGTGGGACGCGGTGGTGCTGGGCCTGGCCGTCGGCATCTGGATCGGCGGCTTCGACCTGATCTTCGGCTGCCAGGACGTCGCGGCCGACCGCGCGCACGGCGTCATGTCCGTCCCGGCCCGCTACGGGATCGCCGCCGCGCTGTACGGGGCGCGGGGCAGCCACGTGGTCACCGTGCTCCTGCTCGCCGCCTTCGGCGCGCTGACCGGGGCCGGGCTCTTCTACTGGGCGGGGCTCGTGATCGTCATCGCCGCCTTCGTCTACGAGCACTCCATCGTCAAGCCCGGCGACCTGTCCCGGCTGAACAGGGCCTTCTTCACCGTCAACGGCGTGATCGGCATAGTGCTGTTCGTCTTCGCCCTGCTGGACCTGGTGGTTCGCGGTCTGACGGTGTGACGGTCCGTGTCCGTGTGCGGGGTCAGTGCCAGCTCGGCTTGGCGGCGCCCGCCGCACGGGTGCTGGAGGTCATGAACGCCGCCAGCACGCCGCCTATCAGCCCGAAGAGGTGGCCCTGCCAGGAGACACCCTCGTTCGTGGGCAGCACGCCCCACAGGATCGAACCGTAGAAGAGCGCGACGACGCCACCGAGGGCCACATCCGTTATGCGGCGGTCCACGAAGCCGCGGACCAGCAGATAGCCGAAGAGGCCGAACACGAGCCCGGAGGCCCCGGCGGTGTTGCTCCCCGAGGGGGCTATCAGCCACACGCCCAGGCCGCTGACCACGATGATCGTGAGCGCGACGGCGAGGAAGCGGCCCGTGCCGCGCAGTGCGGCGAGGAACCCGAGCACGAGCAGCGGGACCGTGTTCGCCATCAGATGGCCGAAGCCGAAGTGCATGAAGGCGGCCGGAATCACGTCCACCAGCTCGTCCAACCGGCGCGGTTCGACGCCGAACGTGTCCAGCGCGTTGCCCGTCGCCTGGTCCACGGCCTCGAAGACCCAGAGCAGCCCGACCCAGAACAGGACCAGCTTCGCCGCCGATCTGGCATTGGACCGTGCGCCGGTGCCGCTCGCACCGGTCTTCTCGTTCCCGTAGCCCATCGCGCCTCCCCCCGGAAGAACGTCAGTGGCGGTCTCCGGAGTTCCAGGATGGACTCACGAGCCCGTTCTGCCCAGAGCGCCATACATGATCGCGGCCAGCAGGTCCTGCGGCTTCAGCTCCTTCGCGCCGCCCGGCGCGTCCACGAAGACCGCTGCGCCGCCGCCGAACTCCAGGCGCAGCGGGAGGTGGGCCGCGCCCTCGCCCTTGCCGCCGTTGCCCGTGAGCTGGCCCAGGTCCATGGTCAGGCCGGTGAGCTGGCCGCGGCGCAGCTCCAGCTCCGCGGTCACGTCGCCGTCCGGGATCGCGTCCGGGTCCACCTGGGCGCCCAGCGGCTTCAGCGCTGCGGACAGGTCGTCGGCCGCCGCGCGGCCCGGCAGCGTCATCCGTACGATCTCGGCGCCCCCGCGCTCGCCCGCCGCCTTGAAGGACGCGTGCTCGGCGAGCGTCTTCTCCATCCCGTGCAGGAACTCCCGCTGCGACTGCCCGTCCAGACCCGAGCCCACGGCCGTGGCCTCCTTGACCCCCTGACTGGTCCGCCTGCCCTCCTCGGCCACGACGCGATCCGTTCCGCGCCGTGTGTCCTCGCCCTTGCCCTTGCCCTTCTTGGCGTCCTCGCGGTTCTTGGCGCGCTCGGACAGGGTCTCGGCGGCCCGCGCGAAGTCGTCGAACGCGTCCGGATCGACCCGGACCCACTTGCCCTTCAGCGCGTCGCGCGCCGAGTGCAGCGACAGGGGCAGGTCGTCGGCCAGCGCGACGGTCTCGGCGGCGTCCGCGCGCGCCTCGGCCGAGCCTCCCGTCTGGGCGACGAGGGTCTGGAGCGCCACCCGCAGATAGAGCTTGTCGTGCACCGACTTGACGCCGAACACGTCCCGGCCCCCGAAATTGAGGGCCGCCGCCATGTCGGCGGCGTCGGACGTCTTCATCTCCTTGAGCGGGGTCTCCGTGTCGCCCGAGCCCACCGAGAGCGTCAGCTCGGCCCGCGACAGCAGCCGCGCCTCCTTGAGGGAGGGAGAGCCGCCCCGTGCCTTCTCCAGGAAGGTGTACGCGTCCTTCGTCGTGCCGTCGACGGAGGCCATGACCGTGGCCGAGGGCTGTTCGCCGAGCTTCTCGAAGGCGGACTTGACCTTGAGGCCGGTCGTCAGCTTCTCCGTCGTGGAGCAGGCGGAGAGGGTGGCGGTGGTGGCGAGGGTGACGCAAGTCGCTGCGGCGGCGAGTCGCATACGTGAGCGGATGACGGACATCCCCCGATGCAACAGCATGCCCCCTCCCCGGCGCCAGTTCCGGAAGAAACACAGGGTTGCCCCTTCACGCTGGTGTGCCCCTTCACGGGGTACGGGGTGATGGTCACACGGGGTGCCCGGTTCTGGTAGGGGTGCGCCTGCTGCGGGTGCCCCTCAGGGTCTCGTTCGCGTGCTGCGGCCCGGTGGCACGGGTTGTGCCCACCCGTCCCGCCAGCGGGACGATTGCCCACAACATTTTTGGCGCCGTCGCCTGGCGGGGGCATCGCTGGGTGCGCCTTGGGGTTTCGTTGCGCGGGTGCGGGCCGGTGGCTTCGGCGCGGCGTGTGGACCGGTAGTACGCGGCTGGCGCCGCGTGATTCTTGGCTCGGGCCGGTGGCCGTGTGGGGTTGCTGTGTGGTGGGGGTCGGCGCCGCGGTGGGGTGTCTCCTCGGCGTGAAGGTCTCGTGTTCGGCTTTCGGCCGGT